>NZ_JCAFUS010000003.1:0-405113 GCF_059371555.1 Stenotrophomonas sp. YJH_SMC_10
GACGTCGGTACCGCGGATCTGCGTGCCGAAGCGCTCGGAGATCGCCAGGCCGGCGGCGTCGTCCTTGGCGCTGTTGATGCGCGAACCGGAGGACAGGCGCTGGATGGTGGTAGCCAGCGAGCTGCCGCTGGTGCTCAGGTTACGCTGAGCATTCAACGACATCGTATTGGTGTTGATGACTTGTGCCATGAGGAGAGGTCCTTGAGCGGTTGCACGTGAGTTGGGTTAGACGCCCCCGACGTGCCCCGGGGGCGGCTCATGTCAGCGCTGCAACAGGCTGAGCACGTTCTGCGGTACCTGGTTGGCCTGGGCCAGCATGGCCGTACCGGCCTGCTGCAGGATCTGGGTGCGGGTCAGTTCGGCGGTTTCCTTGGCGAAGTCGGTATCGCGGATGCGGCTGCGCGATGCGGACAGGTTCTCCGAGGAGGTCTGCAGGTTGGCCACCACCGAGGTGAAGCGGTTCTGGATCGCGCCGAGGTCGGCGCGGACGCTGTTGACCGATTCCAGGGCCTTGTCGACGATCGACATCGCCTTCTGGGCGCCTTCGGCGGTGGTGACGTTCAGGTCCTTGACGAAGCTGACCGCTGCACCGGTCAGGGTGCCGCCGTTGGTGCTGGTTTCGGTCAGGCCCAGGCCGGCGAGGGTCGCAGCGGTGGCGCCGGCCGGCGGGGTGGCCGCGCTGACGCCCAGGGCGAAGGTCTGGCCGTCCTTGACCGAGGCCAGGCTGATGACGCCGGCATTGACCGAGGCCACCACGCCGGTTTCACCCAGCTTGTTGTTGATCGCTGCAGCGGTGGCCGAGGTGATCGACTCGCCGGCCTTCACGGTGAAGTCGCTGATGGTGACCGTGGTGGCGGTGCCGCCCGGCGGGGTCACCGAGACCTGCAGGCCGGAGTAGGTGGTGTCGGCCGTCGCCTTGTCCACCGCCAGTGCGGTGCCGGTGTAGCCGTTGGCGAAGGTGGCCGCGCCCAGCGAATCGGCCTTGGCATTGACCACGCTGTTGATCGCGATGGCCTGGCCGGCGTTGGCGCCCACCTGGAACAGCTGGCTGGTGAAGCTGCCATCGAGCAGCTTGGTGCCGTTGAAGTCGGCCTGCTTGGCGACGCGGTCGATTTCCGAGACCAGCTGGGTCACTTCGGCCTGCAGTGCCTTGCGGTCGCTGGCCGAGTTGGTGGCGTTGGAGGCCTGCACGCCCAGTTCGCGGATGCGCTGCAGGTTGTTGCCCACTTCGTTCAGCGAACCTTCGGCGACCTGGGCCAGCGAGATGCCGTCGTTGGCGTTGCGGATGGCCACGTCCAGGCCACGGATCTGGGTGGTGAAGCGCTCGCTGATGGCCAGGCCGGCCGCGTCGTCCTTCGCGCTGTTGATGCGCAGGCCGGACGAGAGGCGCTGGATGGTGGTAGCCAGCGAGCTGCCGCTGGTGCTCAGGTTGCGCTGAGCGTTGAGCGACATCGTATTGGTGTTGATTACCTGTGCCATGGGGTCGTCTCCTCTTATATGGAACCCGTTGGTGAATGGAACGAAGCGCCGCCTGTTTTTTTGTGTGGCTGTGTGCTTCGCCGTTGCCAAATGAATAACGGCGCTTTGTCAACAACCTTTAGCCGTGAATTCCGTCGAAGCCAGAATTCGTTGCCTGAAGCTGTTTTCCCGGGGTTTTCAGCCCTGATGCCAGGGTGGAAGCGGCCCCGGGCGGGGCGGTCGGGCAGGGCCTGACCAGCGCTGATGAAGGTATCGGCGGGGTCGGGCCGGGCTTGATGGAGAATCACGGAACATCGGCCGGCGACGGCCAGGTGGCCGCGCGCCGGCAGGCAGGCGCGCAAACGAAAAAGGCCGCGATGCAGGGCATCGCGGCCTTTCGGGACTGACGCGGGCGGGGCGTCAGCGCAGCTTGTTGAACAGCGACATCGACTGCATCTGCGAGAAGATCGTCTGCGCCGCCTGCAACGCGGTGCTCTGCAGCTGGTACTGGCTCAGCGCATCGGCGTAATCCAGGTCGCGCATCTGCGACAGCGTGGTTTTCAGGGTCACGCCATTGGCCTCGCGCATGTCGGCGGCATTGTCCAGCGCCTTCAGCTGCGCGCCTCCCGCAGCGCGCGAATCGATCATCCGCTCGGACGCACGCGCCACGTCGCGCAGTGCGCTCTGCAGCTGGTTCTGCTGCGCGGCCATCTGTGCAGGGGTGCCAGTGTCGGCGCCCAGCGCGGCCACCAGGTTGTCCATGGTGGTGAAGATGTCGCGGCTGCTGGCCGCCTGCACGTTGAAGCTGTCGCCGGCTGCCGGTGCGCCGGTGATGCGCAGGCGCACACCGTTCACTTCCAGGTCGTCGCCGGCCTTGTAGGTGCCGGTGCCGGTCACGTTGCCCGCACCGTCCACCACCTCGTACTGGGTGCCGGTGGTGAAGCGGACGCTGAAGCCCTGGCCGTTCCAGCTGTCGCTGCCGTCGCGGGTGATGTTGGTCAGCACGCCGTTGCCGGTGTTGCCGGCCGCGGCGCTGCCGTCGACGAAGCCATCGCCGGTGGGAATGCGCATGAAGATCTCGCTGCCGGGCAGCGCGTCCTTCACGTAGGTATCCGGACCGACTTCGACCTGGCGCTGGGTCTGGTCGCCACGGTAGACCACCTTGCCGTTGATCTTGGCAAAGGGCGGGTCGCCGTCGTTGGTGCCACCGAACACGTAGCGGCCGGTGCCATCATCGGCGTTGGCCAGCGACAGCAGGCCGTCGCGGATCTGGTTGACCTCGGTGATCAGCGTCTTCTTGTCCGCCGCGCTCAGCGCCGGGTTGCTGGCCTGGATGGTCAGATCGTTGACGCGCGCCATCAGCTCGTTGACCTGCGCCAGGGTGTTTTCCTGCACGCCCAGGCGGTTCTGGACGTTGCCGGCATTGAGCTTCATGCGGTCCAGTGCGGCCAGGCTGCGGTCGAGGCCGACCGCTGTGCCGGCAGCCACCGGATCGTCCTTGGCGCTGACGATCTTGCTGCCGGTGGCGATCTGCTGCTCCAGGTGGCTGAGCTTGGCCTGCTTGGCCATCATCAGCGACACCGACTGGTTGAACATCATGCTGGTGGAAATACGGCTGCTCATCGGCGGACGGCTCCCAGGATGGTCTGGAACATGCTGTCGGCGGTCGAGATCAGCTGCGAGGCGGCCTGGTAGGCCTGCTGCAGGCGCAGCATGTCCGCCGCTTCCTCGTCCAGGTTCACGCCGGAGACTTCGTCGCGGGCTTCCTGCGCTTTGTCATTGATCACCAGCTGCGCGTCGAGCGAGTACTCGGCCGAGCGGGCGGCGGCGCCGACCTGGGTGGTCAGGCCCCCCAGCGCACCATTGAGTGTCACCGTTCCGGCGTTGAAGGCCTTTGCGCTTTCCACCTTGGCCAGCTTCGACGCGTTGCTGTTGTCCGACGAGCCGGCCGGGGTGGGGGTGATGTTGAACGTGTCGCCCACCTTCGGCGCACCGTCCAGCACGAAGCTCCAGCCGTTGGCACTGATGGTCTGGCCCGGCGTATAGGTCTGCGGCGGGCCACCGTCGATGGTGTAGGTGGTGGCCGAGGTGAACACGATCGCTGCCGGATTGCGCAGGTTCGCGTGGGTCGAATCGGTGACGGTGACACCGCTCAGCTTGCCGGTGCCGGTGTTGGCGGTGGCTGCTGCACCCTTGACGGCGGCGGCGGCGGCGATGCGCGACGGATCGGTGATCGCCATTTCCAGGCTGCCGGCCACCCCCGCGGTCGGCTGCAGCAGGAAGCGGTCGTTGGCCGCCGGCGTGCCGCCGACCACCAGCTGCACGCCGTTGATCACCAGCGGATCGCCGGCGGTGCCGGTGCCGGTCAGCGGGATGCTGGCGCCGGTGTCGGCACGGCTGGCCTTCCAGGTGGTGCCATCGAACTGCAGCACCACGTTCTGCGCGTCCAGCTTGCCCAGGTCGCCATAGGTTGCGGTCAGGGTGCCGGTGCCGCTGTTGCTGTTGTTGGCGGTGACGCGCGGGTTGCCGATGTTGAAGAAGTCCCCACCCATCTGGCCATACAGGTCCACGCCCTGGTGGTGCACCTGGTTGAAGCTCTCGGCCAGGCCCACCGCCAGCTTGCCCAGTTCGGCCTGCGCCGGGGTCAGCACGGTGTCGCGGAACTCCAGCAGGCCGCCGATCTGGCCGCCGACTGCCTTCGGGTCGAGGCGGATGGTGTTGCCCTGGGTCTCCAGCGCCAACTGCAGGCGCTCGGGCTGGTACGGGTCGGCCACGGTGGTGACCTTGGTCGCCGTGGTACCCACCACCAGTGCGTTGCCGCCGGCGGTGTAGACATTCATGATGCCGCCGTCCTGGATCACCGCCGTGCCACCGGTGTAGCCGATCAGCTGGGTGATCAGCTGGTCGCGGCGGTCGAGCAGGTCGGGCGCCGCGGTGGCGACGTTGGTGCCGATGGCGCCGTTGATCTGGGCGATCTCCTGCGCCAGGCGGTTGACCTCGGTGGCACCGGCCAGCAGGCCGTTGTTGACCTCGCTGTTGAGGTTGTTCAGGTGCGTGTTGAGCTGCACGAAGCGGTTGGCCAGGGCTTTGCCACCGTCGAGCATGTTCTGGCGGTCGGCGGTGCCGGCCGCGTTCGACGACAGGCCACTGACCGAATCGAAGAAGTTCGACCAGACGCCAGAGACATTCGTGGCCGCATCGGAGAACAGCGCGTTGACCCGGTCGGCCATGCCCGAAAGCTGTTTCAGGCGCGCCAGTTCACCGCTGCTGTCGAGCAGGCGCGAGATCGCCAGCTGGTCGGCGGTGCGGCGGATGTCGGTGATCCGGGTGCCGTTGCCGACCGTGCCATAGCCGTAGTTCTGCGGGTCGGCGGTGGCGAAGTTGACCTTCTGCCGGCTGTAGCCGGGCGTATTGAGGTTGGCCACGTTGTGGCTGGTGGTCGCCAACGCACGCTGGAAGGCGAGCAGGGCACCGGTACCGGTGGAAAGTACGCTGGACATGGGGTTCCTCAACGACGGGTGATACCCAGCGCCGCGGTCGCGGTGCTGGCGAAGGTCTGGCCAAGGCGCGAGCCGGCGTCGGTCACGGCCGCTACGGCACGCTCGATGGTCGGGCCACCGGCAATCGCGGCGATCTTGGCTGCATAGCGCGGGTCGGTGGCATAGCCGGCGCGCTGCAGGCCACGGGCGAAGCCCTGCACATCGGTGCCGGCCTGCAGGGCCTGCTGGTAACGCGGGCTGGTCTTCAGCAGACGCACATAGTCGGCAAAGCTCTCGGCGGGCGAGCTGTAGGCGCGGAAGCTGGCGGTTTCGTTGCGGCGCACGCCATCCACGTATTCGTGGGTGCCGGCTTCAACGCGCTGGCCGCTCCAGCCGGTGGCCTTGATGCCGAACAGATTGTGCGAGGTGCTGCCGTCGGACTGGCGGATGTGGCGCTTGCCCCAACCGGTTTCCAGTGCTGCCTGCGCCACCAGCGCCCGGGCATCCACGCCCAGTTCCCGGGCCGCGCTCTGCGCGTGCTGCCAGATGCTGGCGACGAAACCCTCCGGCGTGTGCTCGCCGAGCTGGGCGACGGCGGTCCGGGTGGCCAGCGCGTCGACCGGGCTGACGGCGGTGCCGCGGTTGCTGGCCGTGGCCGACCATTGATCGTTGTTGGCGGCCCAATCCTGGCCCTGCAGGCTGCCCATGTACGGATCCTCGGTGCCGAGCGAGCGATGCAGGCCGCTGCTTTCGCGGCCGGCGATCAGGTCCAGCGCCTGCTCCATCGGTGCCAGCGCGGCCTGGGCACCGTGCTGTGCGCCGGCCGCCATCTGCTGCAGCATGCGCACGGCCTGGCTGCCATCTTCCAGCGGCAGCGACGGTGCCGGCTTGTCCGGGGCGTTGAGCTGGTAGGCGCGGCTGGCCTTGGCCGGATCCACGCGGGTATCCAGCGCCGGGCCGTCGGCGGCCTGGCCGGACAGCTGCCGGCTGATCATGCCCGACAGCCCCAGGCCCTTGCCGCGGGTCATCGCCTCGGCGATCTTCTGGTCGTACATGTCGCGGAACATCTTGTTCTCGCCGGGAAACAGCGAGTCGCCGAAGCTGGCATCGCGCATGCTCTTGACCAGCATCTGCGCGAACTGGCCTTCCAGCTGGCGTGCGACCTTGTCGATCTTCGCCGGATCGTTCTGCTGCGCCGGGTGCAGGTCGAATGCGGGATTGATGCGCATGTCAGATCACCTCGAGCTCGGCACTCAGTGCGCCGGCCTGCTTCAGGGCTTCCAGGATCGCGATCAGGTCACCCGGTGCCGCACCCACGGCGTTCACCGCGTGCACGATCTCGTCCAGGGTGGTGCCGCCGCTGAACTTGAACATGCGGCTGCCGTCGTTGGTGGCGGTGATGGTCGACTGCGGGCTGGCGACGGTGCGGCCGCCGGACAGGGCATTGGGCTGGCTGACGTTGGTGTTTTCCTGGATCGTCACCGTCAGCGAACCATGCGAGATGGCTGCAGGGCCGACCCGTACCTGCTGGCCGATGACCACCGTGCCCGTGCGCGAATTGACCACGACCTTGGCCGGCGCGCTGCCCGGGGTCAGTTCCAGGTTCTCGATGCGCGCCAGCAGGCCGATGCGCGCGCCCGGATCGGTCGGCGCAGTGACCGCGACCGTCACGCCATCGATCGCCCGCGCGGCGCCTTCGCCGAACGCATTGTTGAGCGCGGCGACCATGCGCGAGACCGTGGTGAAATCGTTGTTGTGCAGGTTCAGGGTGATGTCACCGCCGTTGGCCAGCGGATCGGGCAGGGCGCGTTCAACGGTGGCGCCGTTGGGAATGCGGCCGACGCTGGGCACGTTCACCGAGACGCGCGAACCATCCTTGCCCTGCGCACCGAAGCCGCCGACGATCAGGTTGCCCTGCGCGATCGCATAGATCTGGCCATCGGCACCGCGCAACGGGGCCATCAGCAGCGAGCCGCCGCGCAGCGACACCGCGTTGCCGATCGAGGACACGGTGATGTCGATCGGCTGGCCCGGCTTGGCGAACGGCGGCAGCTCGGCATGGATCGCCACCGCCGCCACATTCTTCAGCTGCGGGTTGACGTTCGGCGGCACGTTCACGCCCAGTTCGCCGAGCAGGTTCTTCAGGCTCTGCACGGTGAAGGGCGCCTGGCTGGTGCGGTCGCCGCTGCCATCCAGGCCGACCACCAGGCCGTAGCCCACCAGTGCGTTGCCCCGCACGCCGCCGACCTGGGCCAGGTCCTTGATGCGCTCGGCGCTGGCCGGGGCAGCCACGACCAGCAGCATCAGCGCGACGAACGACGCCACGCGGCGCTGCCAGGAAGAAGAGGAGAAGAGTTTCATGGCCATACTCAGAACGGCGTCAGGCCGGAATTGAAGAAGCGGCTCAGCCAGCCCATCGCGTTGGACTGCGCGACCGGGCCGCGCCCGCCGTAGACGATGCGGGCCTCGGCCACGCGACTGGAAGGAATGGTGTTGTCCTGGCTGATGTCGCCCGGGCGCACGATGCCCTGCACCTGCACCAGTTCATCACCCTGGTTCAGTCGCAGGTTCTTCTGCCCCTGCACCACCAGGTTGCCGTTGGGCAGGCGCTGGATCACCGTGACGGTGACGCTGCCCTGCAGGCGGTTGCTCTGCGCGCTGTTGCCCTTGCCGGTGAAATCGCGCTTGCCTGCTGCGGTGGCGCTGAGGATGTCCTTGCCGCCCAGGGTGACCGGCGCGCCGAGGATGGACGGCGTGCCCAGGCTCAGGTTCGATTCCTTGTTGGTGGCAGTGTTGGCACTGGTCTGCGCGGTGGTGTTTTCCAGCAGGGTGATGGTCAGCAGGTCGCCGACATCACGTGCGCGGCGGTCCGAGTACAGCTGCAGGGTGGGACCGGCGGCGTAGATCGCGCCGGCAGTCGGCGCGGCCTGCGGCGGCATGATCGGCTGGATCGGTGCCATCGCCGGGTAGGGGCGCACGTCGCCCGCGATCACGCAGCCACCGAGCAGGGCGACCACGGCGCAGGCGAGGGCAGTGCGGGCGAAGTTGGAAATGGGCGACATGGCGGTTTCCCGGTTGGGCCGGTCAGATCTTGTTGTTGAGGTAGCCGAGCATCGAATCGGTGGTGGAGATCGCCTTGGCGTTCATTTCGTAGGCGCGCTGGGTTTCGATCATCGACACCAGCTCTTCGACCACGTTGACGTTGCTGCCTTCCAGTGCGCCCTGCACCACGGTGCCGAGGCCGTTCAGGCCGGGGTTGCCGTTCTGCGCCGGGCCCGATGCCGTGGTTTCCAGGAACAGGTTCTCGCCACGCGCCTGCAAGCCGGCCGGATTGACGAAGTCGGTCAGGGTCAGCGCGCCCACTTCCACCGACGCCGCGTTGTCGGCCATCTTCACGCTGATGGTGCCGTCGCTGCCGATGGTGACCGACTGCGCACCTTCAGGAATCTGGATGCCCGGCTGCACCGGGTAGCCGCTGTTGGTGACCAGTTCGCTGTCCTGGTTGATCTTGAACGAGCCATCACGGGTATAGGCCGAGCTGCCGTCGGGCATCTGCACTTCGAAGAAGCCGCGGCCGTTGACCATCACGTCCAGCGCGCGGCCGGTCTGCTGCTGGCCGCCCTGTTCGAAATTCTTGGCGGTGGCGACCACGCGAACGCCGGTACCGAGCTGCAGGCCGGTCGGCAGCTGGGTCTGCGCCGACGACGAACCGCCGGGCTGGCGTACCTGCTGGTACAGCAGGTCCTCGAAGCTGGCACGGTCCTGCTTGAAGCCGGTGGTGTTGGTGTTGGCGAGGTTGTTGGAAACCACCGACATGCGCATCTGCTGCGCATCCAGTCCGGTTTTCGCGATCCACAATGCCTGGTTCATCTTCGGTGTCCTGTCTGGGTGAAGCCGGCCGCGCGATGCGGCCCCTGGTAACGGGTGTGCAAGCGGTGTGCCAGCGCCGCGCCCGGGCGGCGCCGGAAATCCGTCAGCTGCCCAGGCGCAGCAGGCTGTTGGCACTGCGCGCGTTGTCGTCGCCGTGCTTGATCACCTGCACCTGCATTTCGTACTGGCGCTGCAGCTGGATCATCTGCACCAGCGCACCGGCGGCATCGACGTTGCTGCCTTCCAGCTGGCCGCTGTGCACGGCCGTGCCCTGCGCCGGGGCGAACGGCTGGCGCGGATCGGTGTTGCGGAACAGGCCATCCAGGCCGCGCTCCAGGCGCTCGTCCGGGGCCTGCACCACCTTGATCCGGCCGATCTGCGCCATCGTCTGCGGGCCTTCGCCCTGCGGGATGATCGAGATCGTGCCGTCGCCGCCGATCTCCATCGCCTGGTAGGGCGGAATGGCGATCGGGTTGTTGTTGTCATCCAGCACCGTGCGGCCGCCGGAGGTCACCAGCTGGCCGTTCGGCGTCACCGACAAGGCTGCGCCGCGCGTGTACGCTTCGCTGCCGTCGCTGGCCTGCACGGCCAGCCAGGTGCCGCTCTGCAGCGCGAGGTCCAACGGCTTGCCGGTGATGTGCTGCGCGCCGGGCCGGCGGTTGAAGCCGGCGTCGACGTGCAGCGCATCCACCCGCGAGGCAAAGCCCGGGCCGCGGATCGGGAAGGCTTCGGTGTTGGCCAGCGCTTCCTTGAAGCCGGGGGTGTCCGAGTTGGCGAGGTTGTGGCTGAGCGTTCCCTGCGCCTGCAGGGAGGCGCGGGCACCGGTCATCGCCACGTAAAGGGCTTTATCCATGCGGGGAGTTCCGTGACAGGGTCAGCAGCTCATCAACGGATGTTGATGACGGTCTGGGTGATCTGGTCCTGGGTGGTGATCATCTGCGCGTTGGCCTGGAAGTTGCGCTGCGCGGTGATCATGTTGACCAGCTGCTCGGTGAGGTCGACGGTGGACGCTTCCAGCGAGCCGGCCTGGATCTTGCCGAGGTTGGAGGTGTCCGGCATGCCGGTGCGCGGCGTGCCCGATTCGAAGGTCTCCACCCACAGGTTGTTGCCCTTCGATTCCAGGCCCTGCGTGTTGTTGAACGTGGTCAGCGCGACCTGGCCCAGCGGCTTGTCGTCGCCGTTGGAATAGCGGGCGTAGACCACGCCGGATTCGGAGACGGTGATTTCATTGAGCTTGCCGGCGGCGTAGCCGTCCTGCTGGGTGTTGCGCAGCGCGAACTTCTCGCCGTACTGGGTCGAGCCGCTGATGTCCAGCGTCATGTTCAGCTGGCCGGCGCCGGTGGTGGGGGTGAAGGTGCCGAGGCTGACCTTGCCGTTGGCCGGGACGGTCAGCTTGCCGCTGTTGTCGAAGGTGACCGCAGTCGGGGTGCCGGCGGGCTGGCCATCGACGTAGTTGTGCACGGTCCATTCGTTGGGGTTGGCGCCCTTGACGAAGTACGAGACCTGGATGTGGCTCACGCCCAGCGAGTCGTACACGGTGATGCCACCGCTGGAATGGTTGTAGCTGTTGGAATCGGCCGGGTCGAAAGTCGCCACGGTCGGCTGCTTGGCATTGGCCGGCAGGGTGAAGCCAACCTTCACTTCGCTGGTCTGCTTCGGCGGGCTGTCGGTGGTCAGCAGCTGCAGGTCGACCAGGCGACCGGCATCGAAGTTGGTGCCGTCGGCATTCGGCGCGAACACCTGCAGGCGCGCGCCCTGCGGGTTGACCACGTAGCCGGCCGAATCGGTCTGGAAGTTGCCGGCACGCGAGTACACACGCGAACCGTTCATGTTCATGGTGAAGAAGCCCTCACCGGAGATGGCCATGTCCAGGCTGCGCCCGGTCTGCTCGTTGTGGCCCTGGATGAACTGCTGGGCGACGTTGGAGACGCGCACGCCCGAGCCGGTCTGGTTCTTCGACAGGCCATAGCTGGTGGAGGCGAACAGATCGGCGAACTCGGCGCGCGACTGCTTGAAGCCGGTGGTGTTGACGTTGGCGACGTTGTTGGCGGTGACGCTCAGGTCGGTGTTGGCGGCATTGATGCCGGACAGCGAGACATTGAAGCCCATGGGATGCTCCTGGTTGATGCGGGATGTGCGGCTCAGCTGACGCGGAGCACGTAGTCGATCGGGGCCGTGCCCAGGCCCTTGAGGTTCAGGTACAGGCCGTCGGAACCGACGGTCACGCTCTCCACCGGCGCCTGCACGTAGGTGGACAGCTTGGTGCTCTTGCCGGCGGTATCGACATGGTTGGCGACGATGGAGTACTTGCCCGGCTCCATGCGCTTGCCGTTGGCGTCCTTGCCGTCCCACTGGAAGGCGGTTTCGCCGGCGGCCGTGGCTTCCACGCTCAGCGAGGTGACCTTGGCGCCATTGGCATCGGTGATGTCCACGGTGATGATGCCGGCCGACGGTGCTGCCACCGTGCCTTCGACGCTGCCTTCCTTCTCCAGCACCAGCTTTTCCGACGGGACCAGCACCTGGTGGCCGACCAGCGCCGCACCACGCAGCACCTGGTCACTGGCCATCGATTCCTGGAAGCCCTTGACCGTCTTGTTCAGATCGGTGATGCCCTGCACGGTGGACATCTGCGCCATCTGCGCGACCATCTGCGTGTTGTCCATCGGCTTCAGTGGATCCTGGTGCTGCAGCTGCTCGGTCATCAGGCGCAGGAAATCGGCCTGGTCGAGCGTGTTCTTCTTTTTCGTGGCGTTGCTGTTGGGGGCGTTCAGGCCCAGCGCGGAGTACACATCCTGGCTGGTCTGGTTGTTGACGGCGGTGGTCATGGCGGTATCCGGTGCGGCGGGCCTCAACGGCCCATGGTCAAGGTGGCCAGGGCCAGTTCCTTGGCGGTGGTCAACATCTCCACGCCGGCCTGGTAATTGCGCGAGGTCGAGATCAGGTTGACCATCTGTGCGACCGGATCGACGTCGGGCTGGTAGATGTAGCCATCGGCGTCGGCCAGCGGGTGGCCCGGCTCGTAGCGCTTGATCGGCGCGGCCTCGCTCTGGGTGATCTCCTTCACCTTCACCGAGGTGATGTTCGGATCGTCCTTGCTGGTGACGGCCTGGAAGATCGGTTCCAGCGGCTTGTAGACGGCGTCGGCGGAACCGGCGACGGTGTCGGCGTTGGAGAGGTTGGAGGCGATGGTGCTCATGCGCACCGACTGCGCCTGCAGCGCGGAACCGGCGATATCGAAGATCGGCAGGTTGCTCATTGCTTATTGCCCCGTGATCGCGGTCAGCATGGAACGCACCTTGCTCTCGACGAAGCTGAGCGAGGCGCGGTATTCCAGTGCGGCGCGGCCATAGGCGGCACGCTCGGCATCCGGATCGACGGTGTTGCCGTCCAGGCTGGGCTGCACGCCTTCGCGCGCGATCTGGAACGGGTTCAGGCCACTACTGATCTCGTAGTGCTGCTCATGGGTGGTGGCCATCAGGCCGTTGGCATCCTGCCCCTGGGCGTGGCGCAGGGCGGCATCGAAGTCCAGGTCCTGGGCCTTGTAGCCGGGCGTATCGGCATTGCCGAGGTTGCTGGCGATCAGCTTCATCCGCTGTTCGCGCAACGGCATGGCCTGGGCGTGGACGCCCAGGTAGTCGGAAATCAGGTTGCGCACGGTGCACTCCCACGGGAACGTTGCCCGGGAAGCTGCAAGGGGTGTGCCAAATTCGAGGGGTTAGTGCCGGCCGCTGGCCGGCTCCCCGATGGATCTGCGGTTGCCGGCCAGCGGCCGGCACTACCGGATCAGTGGCTGTCAGGCCGCCATCGCCACCTTGCGCAGGCGGTCCAGCACGAAATCGGCCAGTTCGTGCGGCGAGTACTTGGCGACGAACGCGTTGGCGCCGACGCGCTCGACCATGGCGTTGTTGAATACGCCCGACAGCGAGGTGTGCAGCAGCACGTACAGGCCGGCCAGGCCCGGGTGGCGCCGGATTTCTGTCGTCAGCGTATAGCCGTCCATGGCCGGCATCTCGATGTCGGAGATGACCATGGCGTAGCGCTCGGCCGGGTTCTCGCCGGAGGCGTGCACCTGCAGCAGGTGGTCCAGTGCCTGCTTGCCGTCGGAGAGCAGGGTGGCGCCCACCCCCAGCTGGTCCAGCACGCTGCGGATCTGCTGGCGGGCCACGCGCGAGTCGTCCACCACCAGTACCTGCAGCTGCGGCCCGTCGGACGGCATGGCCATCGCCGGGTCGAGCACCGCTTCGCCGCGCACCTGGGCGATATCGGCCAGCACGCTCTCCACGTCGATCACCTGGATCAGTTCGCCCTGGAAGCGCGTCACGGCGGTCAGGTAGCTGGATTCGGCGCCAAGTTCCGGCGGCGGGTGGATGTCCTCCACCGCGATGTTGACGATGCGCTCGACGCCGCTGACCAGGAAGCCCTGGATCGAGCGGTTGAACTCGGTGACCACCAGGTAGCCCGGCGAGGTATCCGCATCGGGCTCGCGTTCGGGGTGGCCGATGGCCAGGCCCAGGTCCAGCACCGGCACCGAGCGGCCACGCACGTCGGCCACGCCGGCGAACTGGCTGGGCAGCCCGGGCACCTGGAACAGCTCCGGGCGCCGCAGGACTTCCTGCACCTTGAAGACATTGACGCCAAAAAGCTGACGTCCGCCGAGACGGAACAGCAGCAGCGCCAGGCGGTTGTGGCCGGCCAGTCGGGTCCGCTGGTCGATCCGGTTGAGCAGGTCATGGGACATGGCTGCTGTATCGGCGTGGCAGTGGCGGAACTTGAGGGCGTTCTGCCGCCCGCGAGGCCCGCACCGCGTTTGTAGAGTCGACTGTCAGTCGACTCTACCCATCCGGTCGCATCCCCATCCCGGATCCGATCAACGGGCCCCGGCGCTCTGGCACACCCCTTGCACGCTGCTGGGCCAGATCCCATCGACAGGAGGCGCCATGCGCCGGGTCACATCTCTGTTCGCCATCGCGCTCGCCCTGGCCGCGCCGTGGGCGGGCGCCGCGGACTGGCAGCCGGTGGCCAGCATCCGCACTGCGGCGCTGTCGACGCTGCCCGCCGGCAGCGAAGGCGAGGCCCAGGTGGCCGATGCGCTGCGGCTGCCGAAATGTGGCGGTGCGTTGCAGGTGCAGCCCACCGCCAACACCACGGTGGAGGTCAGTTGCCCCGATGCCGGCGGCTGGCGGCTGTTCGTGCCGGTGAAGGTGCGGCGCAACCAGACCGTGCTGGTGCTCAACCGCGGAATCGGCACTGGAGAAACCCTCACGGCCGCCGATATCACTACTGCCCAGCGTGACGCTGCCCGGATTGCCGGTGCGGTGCTGTCCGATCCGAATGCTGCGATCGGCCGCATTGCCCGCCGTCCGTTGCAGGCCGGAGCCCTGCTGTCGAACAACGATCTGGTGGTCCAGCGTCTCATCAAGCGAGGAGACAATGTGGCCCTGGTTTCGCGTCGCGGCTCGGTCGAGGTCCGCATTGCCGGCCGCGCGATGGGTGATGCCGGTGAGAACGAGCGGGTCTCGGTGGAGAACCTGTCCTCGCGGCGGATCGTGCAGGGCACGGTCGACGCCGCAGGTGACGTAATCGTGGCGCGTTGATTTACCGCAAAATATCCCTAAAGATCACGGCCCTGCGGCCGTTATCCCTTGTGAACGGCAACTCCAGGACACCCCATGAGCCAGAAAATCGACGGCAACCTGCAGGTCCCCCAGGCCCTGCGCAGCGTGACGACCCCGGCCCCCAAGCCCGGTGTCAGCACCGATGCGGCGGCACGCCCGGTCGAGGCGGCCGACAGCCTGCGCCTGACCGGCGAGGCCACCAACCTGCAGGCGATCGAGCGTGAGCTGACCACCGCCCCGGCGATCGACGCCCAGCGCGTGGCGGCCGTGCGCGAGTCGCTGCAGAACGGCACCTACAAGATCAATCCGGACGCGATCGCATCGCGCATGCTCGATCTGGACCAGCAGCTGCGCGGATGACTGCGGCGATGAGCGAGCCGCTGCAGCGTCTCGCCCAGGCCCTGGACGTTGAGCGCCAGGCCCTGGTCGAGCACGACGTGCACGCCCTGATCCGTGCCACCGGTGCCAAGCTGGAAGCGCTGCGTGCGCTGGAAGGCGCGCCGCCGGTGGGCGAGGGCGAACAGCTGCAGGAGCTGGCCGAGCGCAACCGCGCCAACGGCGTGCTGCTGGCGCGCCGCCGCCGCGAAGTGAACTGGGCACTGCGCCAGCTCGGCCGCACCGAAGACGCCTCGGCCTACGACGCCAAGGGCCAGTCGCACACGGTCAGCATCGGCCGGCCGCTCGCCGTCGCCTGACGCGACGGCGATTCCACACTGCTTCCCTGCGGGCTGAACCCCGCTGCGTGACCGCGTATATTGGGCGCCTGTTCGAACGCCCGAGTCGCCGTGTCCGCTGCCAACGCCCTGGTTACCGCCCCCCTCCCGCCGCAGCCGGTGCTGCAGGCCCTGCTTGAGCGCCTGCGCGAGGGCCTGCTGCTGTTCACTGAAGACGGGCAGGTGGCCCTGGCCAACCCGGCCGCGCAGAACCTGCTGGCCAGTGGCGAGCACGGTGGCCTGCCGCCGCCGCAGCGCCTGCGCGAACTGCTGCCCCCCGATGCGCTGGAACATGCACGCCAGCATGGCCACTGGAATGGCAGCCTGCCGCTGGGCGAGGGCGTGGTCATTGCCCACCTGTACCACCACGGCCCGGTCGGCGAAGGGCATTTCCTGGCCCTGTTCCGCCACATCGAGGGCCAGGAAGATTACGAACGCGAACTGCAGCAGCGCCACGCCGAGCTGCGCCAGGCCTACCTGCGCCTCAATGGCACCCAGGAAAAGCTGCTGCAGTCGGAGAAGATGGCGTCGATCGGCCAGCTGGCCGCCGGCGTCGCGCACGAGATCAACAACCCGATCGGCTACGTGCACTCCAACCTGGGCAGCCTGCAGGAATACCTGCGCAGCCTGTTCACCGTGATCGAAGCCTACGAGCGCGCCCTGCGCGCGCCGGACCCGAAGGCGCTGATCCCGGAAATCGACGATATCCGTGACCGCCTGGACATCGATTTCATCAGCCGCGATCTGCCGCAGCTGATGGCCGAATCCCGTGAGGGCATCGAGCGGGTGACACGCATCGTGCGTGACCTGAAGGACTTCTCGTACTCTGGCCGCGACGAGTCGTGGAAGCTGGTCGACCTGCACGCCGGCCTCGAGTCGACCATCAACATCATCTGGAACGAACTCAAGTACAAGGTCACCCTGGTGCGCGAGTTCGGACAGCTGCCGCTGGTGGAGTGCCTGCCGTCGGAGTTGAACCAGGTCTACATGAACCTGCTGCTCAACGCCGGCCATGCCATCGCCGAACGCGGCACGATCACGGTGCGCACCGGCGTCGAGGGCGATCACGTGTGGGTCGAGTTCGAAGATACCGGCGGTGGCATCTCGCCGGAACTGCGCCAGCGCATCTTCGATCCGTTCTTCACCACCAAGCCGGTGGGCAGTGGCACGGGCCTGGGCCTGTCGATTTCCTACAGCATCATCAACAAGCACCATGGCCGCATCGACCTGGACAGCACCCCGGGCGTGGGTTCGCGCTTCCGCGTCGTACTGCCGATCAAGCAGCCGCGCTGACCGCTTCCGGTAGTGCCGGCCGCTGGCCGGCAACCTCATCGAACCGGGCACCCAGAGCAGCCGGCCAGCGGCCGGCTCTACCCAGGGCCAATCGGTAGTGCCGGCCGCTGGCCGGCAACCTCATGGGAATCGGACACCCAGAGCAGCCGGCCAGCGGCCGGCTCTACCTGGGCCAATCGACGGTAGTGCCGGCCGCTGGCCGGCAACCTCATCGAACCGGACACCCAAGAGCAGCCGGCCAGCGGCCGGCTCCACCGGGGCCAATCGGTAGTGCCGGCCGCTGGCCGGCAACCTCATCGAACCGGGCACCCAGAGCAGCCGGCCAGCGGCCGGCTCTACCAGGACCAATCGGTAGTGCCGGCCGCTGGCCGGCAACCTCATTGAACCGGACACCCAGAGCAGCCGGCCAGCGGCCGGCTCTACCGGGGTCAATCGGTGGTGCCGGCCGCTGGCCGGCAACCTCATCGAACCGGACACCCCAAAGCAGCCGGCCAGCGGCCGGCTCTACCAGGACCAATCGGCTGGCCGGCAACCTCATTGGAACCGGACACCCAGAGCAGCCGGCCAGCGGCCGGCTCTACCCGGCGGAATCGTCACCGCGGCGGGCGATCCTCACCGCCGTCTCCGCTTTCCACCTGCACCGGCCCGGCATTGCTGCGGCGCTGTTCCTCGTACGTGCGGAACGCCTGGTGGATGTGCTTGCGCAACTCGTCGTCGTTCCATGGCTTGGTCAGGAAGCGATAGATCGCACCGCGGTTGATCGCATCGGTCACCGTGTTCAGATCGGTGTAGCCCGACAGCACCAGGCGGATCGTATCCGGGTACAGCATCTTCACCCGGCCCAGGAACTCGGTGCCGCTCATGTCGCTCATGCGCTGGTCGGACAGGATCACCTGCACGTCGTTGATCGCCAGCAGGTCGAACGCATCACGCACGTTGCCCGCCGCCAGGATGCGGTAGCCGTCGCGGCGGAACAGGCGCACCAGCGAGCGCAGCACGTTTTCCTCGTCATCCAGCAGCAGCAGCGTCCGGTCCGGGCGCGTTTCGGCGAAGGCTTCCGGGCGCAGGTAGCGGCGGCGCAGGGTCATGCCGGCGGCATCGGCCGACATCGGCTCGCCGAACAGGTAGCCCTGGAACACGTCGCAGTCGTTGCGGCGCAGGAAGCCCAGCTGGGCCTGCGATTCCACGCCGTTGGCGATCACCGTCATGCCCAGCTGGTGGCCCATCGCGATGATCGCGCGGGCAATGGCCGCCTCGCGGTTACCGGCCGGCGCGCTCTTGATGAAGCTGCGGTCGATCTTCAGCTTGTCCACCGGGTAGCGCACCAGCGCGCTCAGGCTGGAGTCGCCGGTACCGAAGTTGTCCAGGCTCAGGCTGATGCCTTCGTTGCGCAGGTTGGCCAGCGTCTCATGGACGAAATTGACGTTGTTGGTCAGCGCGCTTTCGTTGATCTCCAGCGTCAGCATGTGCGCCGGCACGCCAGCGGCCTGCAGCAGGGACATCACCTCGGCGAAGAAGTTCGGCCGCAGCAGCTGCAACGTGGACACGTTCACTGCGATGGTGAAGTCATCAAAGCCCTGGTCGCGCCACAGCCGGGCCTGCTTCAGCGCGCCTTCCAGCACCCACGTGCCGATCTGCACGATGATGCCCAGGCGCTCGGCGGTGCGCATGAACCGCTCCGGCACCAGCATGCCCAGGGTCGGCGACTGCCAGCGCAGCAGCGCCTCCATGCCGACCACGTGGCCGTCGCGGGCGCTCACCAGCGGCTGGTAGCGCAGCTTCAATTCGCCATTGGGAATGGCGTCGACGATCTGGCGCGCGATGATGCTCTCGCTGTGCGCGCTCGGCGGGGTATCCACCGCATGGATGCGCACGGCATTGCCGCCTTCGCGGGCGGCCTGGTACAGCGCATCCTCGGCATGGTCGAGCAGGCGCGAGGCGCTGCTGGCGTGCTCCGGGCACAGGCTCACGCCCAGCTTGCCGGTCATGAACAGCGTGTACGGCAGCACCGACAGCGGCAGTTCCATCTGCTGGCGGATCTCCTCGGCGAAATCCTCCGGCAGCGGCACGTCGTCGGTGCGTGGCACGGCGATCAGGAACTCGTCGCTGCCATGCCGCCACAGCTTGCCGCGCCCACGCAGGTAGGACTGCAGGCGCTGGGCCACCAGCACCAGCGCCTGGTCGCCCACTTCGGCGCTCATGTTCTCGTTGACCGATGCGAAGTGGTCGATGTCCACGTGCATCAACATCAGCGCGATGCCGCCGGAGGCCGCCTCGGCAACCATCGCCTGCAGCTCGGGGTTGCCGGCGCCAAGGCGGTCGGGAGCATCATCGATGCTGACCGGGGGCAGGTTGGAATTCCACATAGGCTCAGTATTCCGGTGAATCGACGGCGGCCATGCAGGCCGCCTGGTAGGGAAGATGGACGTCGACCAGGGTGCCTTCGCCATGCGCGGACTCGATCCGCACGTGGCCGCCGACGCTCTGCGCGCGCTCGCGCATCACGATCAGGCCGAGGCCGCGCGGGCCATCCGGATCGAAGCCCTCGCCATCGTCGCGGATCTGCAGGTGCAGGCCGCGCTGGCCGACATCGCGCAGCTGCAGCAGGACCTGGCTGGCGCGCGCATGGCGCAGCGCGTTGGTCAGGCTTTCCTGGGCAATGCGGAAGCAGGCCTGTTCGATGCTGTTGTCCGGGCGATGCGGCAGCGGTTCGATCTCGGCCAGCAGCTCCACCGGCGAAGAGCGGAACAGCACCCGCGCCTGCCAGCTCAGCGCCGCCTCCAGGCCCAGTGCATCCAGTTGCGGTGGACGGAGCAGGGTCGAGATGTCGCGCAGCTTGGCCACAGTGGTGTCGGCCAGGCTGACGATCTGCGCCAGATCCTCGCCGCGACGCTGCGGATCATCCTCGTCCTGCGCCGCGTGCGCGGACAGCTTGATCGCGGTGATGGCCTGGCCGATGTCATCGTGCAGGTCGCGCGAGATCGCGCGCCGCTCGTCCTCCTGCAGCGAGAACAGTCGCCCGGCCATCGCCTGCAGTTCGCGGTTGCTGGTTTCCAGCGCGCTGCGCGTGCGTTCGGAATCGCTCAGGTCGCGCACGATCAGCAGCTTGCAGTCGCGGCCGCCGTAGCGCACTTCGCCCACCGCCAGGCCGGCGTGGAAGCTGCGGCCGTCGGCACGCTGCATCGCCACCACGCTGCTGTGGCCCGGCCCCAGGTGGGGCTGGCCGGCGCGCAGCTGGCTGCGCACCCGCGGCAGGTCTGCGGCAGCAACCAGTGCCGACAACGGCTCGCCCAGCAGGGTATGGCTGCCATAGCCGAACAGGCCGGCGGCCCAGGCATTGGCGTACAGCACATGTTCGTCGGACAGGATCACCACGCCGTCGGGCAGCACCCGCACCAGCTCGCGGAACTGCTCCTCGCGCTCGCGCAGCAGGCGCCGCGACTGCTCGCGCTCGGTCACGTCCTGCAGCGTGCCCAGCACGCGGCTGCGACCGGCTTCATCGACGCCACTGGCCGCGCGCAGGTGCACCATCAGCGCGCGCCCGTCCATCGACAGCAGCGGCAGCAGCACGTCCACCTGCACCGGCTCGCCGCAGCACAGCTCGGCCAGCAGCTGTTCGGTCTGGGTGGCGGTGGCCGGGTCGGCCGGGACCAGCAGTTCGTCGAAGCGGTGCCAGCGCCGGGCCTCGGGCGGGCGCCGGCCGAGCAGGCGATAGACCTGGTTGGAATAGCGGCCCAGCCCGGTGGACGGGTCCAGTTCCCAGGCGCCGATGCGAGCCAGTTCGTGGGCTTCCTCCACCCGTGCCAGCGCCTGGTCGCGACGCAGCTGGGCCAGGTCCTCGGCAGTGCGGTCGATGGCGATCAGCAGGCGGGCGTTGTGGCCGTCGTAGCTGATGGCGTTGGAGCGCAGTTCCATGTGCCGCAGCGAGCCATCGCGCAGCTGCAGCTGCGCGCGCAGGATGCACAACGCCTCGGGCGCCTCGCGGATCGCCTCCAGCTTGGTCTGCAGCGCCTGGTCCTGGCCCGGTGGCCACAGCGCATCGATGGTCTGCTCCAGCAGTTCGTCACGGTCCCAGCCGAACGCGCTGCAGGCGGCGGGATTGGCATCGAGGATCGCCAGCGTGTCCAGGTCATAGACCAGGATCGGGCCGGGGTTGCCCTCGAACATCTGGCGCAGGCGCAGCTCCGAGGCCTGCTGGCGGGCATGGGTGTGCAGCACGTGTTCGGCCAGCGGCCGCAGCAGCAGATACAGCAGGCCTGCGCTGGCCAGGGCGAAGAACGAACCCTTCAGGCCCTGCCACAGCGCCGCCCGCTGCGGATCGGGCACCAATGCCTGGACCACGCTGTCGGTGGAGATCATCCAGGCCAGCGCCATCACCAGGTAACTCAGCACCACCCGCCGCCGGTCACGGCTCAGCGCCTGCGCCATCCGCGGGTCGGGAACAGGGGCGTTGCCGGTGGGGTCTGCGGGCATGGGCGGGGCGGGTGACAGGGGCGCCGGTCATCTTACCCCGCAGCGTGCCGTGACCACTCAATTATCCGCCGCAGGCGCCGTTAACCACTGCGTGCCCCGCTGACGGGCGTGTCATCCGGAGCAAGATCGCGTGGACCAAGGGATCATCGCCAGCCTGCTGCAGCACCCGCTTGCGTCGGCGCTGGTCATCGTCGACCGTGCCGGGCGCCCGCTGGCGGCCAATCCGGCCGCGCGCGAGCATGGCCTGCCGGCCACCGTGGCGGCCTATGCGCCGATGCTGGAAGATCTGCGCCTGATGGCCGCCGATGGCGGCATCGTCGCCTGCACGCTGCCGGGAGGCCCGCGCGGGCACTACGACGGCCACCTGCGTGCGGTGCACGACGGCGCCGGCAACCTGCTGGCCTTCACCCTGAGCATCCCCGAGCCGGTGCCGGTGGACGGGGGCGGGCGCTGGGAGCTGGCGCTGGACAGTGCCGGCCACAGCCTGTGGGACTGGGACATTCCCGGTGACCGCGTCACACGCACGCCCGCGCTCGGCGAGGATGCTGCGACCGGCATGCTGGCACACGTGCACGGCGAGGACATCGTGCAGGTGCGTGCCGCGCTCGACGAGCACCTGCGCGGGCACAGCGAGCAGTACAGCGCACAGTTCCGTTTCCGCCAGGCCGATGGCCAGTGGCGTTGGGTGCTCGATCGCGGCCGCGTGGTCGCCCGCACCGCCGATGGTCAGCCCCTGCGCATGGTCGGCACGCATACCGATATCGAGCAGCAGAAGCAGCTCGAATCGCTGCTGCAGGAACAGCAGCTGCACCTGAGCGAGGCCCAGCGCATCGCCAGCATGGGGAGCTGGTCGTTTGATCCCAACAGCGGGCATTTCTGGTGGTCGCCGGAACTGCGTTCGCTGCTGGCCCTGGAGCAGGGCGCCGTTCCGGGCCAGCGGCGCTGGCTGAAGCAGCTGCATCCACGCTCCCGCGGCGCGCTGCGCGCGGCATGGCGGCGGTTGTGGCGCGATGGCCGGGCTGCCAACCTCGAGCTGGAGCTGACCCGCGGCCATGAGCCTTCGCAGCACCTGCGGCTGTGGATGCAGCCGCTGCTGGATATGGATGGGCAACCCAAGCGACTGCTTGGCCAGGTACAGAACATCACCGAACAGCACCAGACCGATGCGTTGATCCGCTGGCGCACCGAACTGCTGAACCGGGTTTCCGCGCTGGGCCGCATCGGCGGCTGCGAGATCGAAGTGCAGACCCGCAGCATGCAATGGACCGAGGAGTGCTACCGCATCCATGGCCTGCGCAAGGAACCGATCACCCTCGACCAGGCGCTGGCGCTGTACACCGAGGACTCGCGCAACGCGTTCGAGGCGGCGCTCGCCCGTATCGCCAACGGCGGCCTGCCCGAACAGCTGGACCTGTGCTTCTACCGCCAGTCCGGCCTGCGCGTTTGGGTGCAGGTGCTGATCGAACTGGACCGCCGTGACGGCCTGCCGCCGCGGTTCGTCGTCCTGTTCCGTGACATCACCCGCGAGCGTGAAGCCAACGAGCGCATCGAACTGCTGGCCCACTACGATCTGCTGACCGGCCTGCCCAATCGCGTGCTGCTCGGCGAGCAGACTGCCGAGGCCATCGAGGAAGCGCGCGATCGCGGGACCTCGCTGGCGATGCTGTTCATCGACCTGGACGGCTTCAAGACCATCAACGACAGCTTCGGCCACGCCACCGGCGATGCGCTGCTGAAGGCCGCCGCCACCCGGCTGCACCAGAACCTGCGCAACAACGACCTGTTCGGCCGCTTCAGTGGCGACGAATTCATCGTGGTGCTGCGTGACCTGGCCGAGCCGGAGGACGCCGGTCACGTGGCACGCAAGCTGATCGCCTCGTTGGCCGAGCCGCTGCGCCGTGGCGAGACCACGTTGAAGGTCGGCGCCAGTGTCGGCATCGCCATGCTGGGCGATGCGCAGACCGATTTCGACTCACTGCTGCGCGCGGCCGACGCCGCGATGTATGCGGCCAAGGAAGCCGGGCGCAATACCTACCAGTACTACAGCCAGGACGCGCTGGCCCGCATCCAGCGTCGGCTGGACGTCGAGCATGCCCTGCATGGGGCGATCGAGCGCGACGAGTTCAGCCTGGCCTACCAGCCGCTGCTGCACGCCCACCACGGCGAGCCACCGGCGATCGAGGCACTGTTGCGCTGGCACCGACCCGGCATCGGCTACTGCAGCCCGGCCGAGTTCATTCCCATTGCCGAAAAGTGCGGCGAGATCGTGCGCATCGGCGACTGGGTGCTGAACGAGGCCTGCCGCCAGGCAACCGCGTGGGATCGTGCCGGACTGCACTTTGATCGCATCGCGGTCAATGTGTCGGCGGTGCAGCTACGGGATCGCGGCTTCGCCGAGCGCGTGATCGAGATCTGCCATGCCCATGGCTGGCCGCCGCAACGGCTGGAACTGGAGCTGACCGAGTCGGCGCTGATCCGTGACACCGACATCCTGCGCCACTGCTTCGACGTGCTGGAGCGGCACGGCGTGCCGCTGGCGGTGGACGACTTCGGCACCGGCTTCTCCAACCTCAATTACCTCAATCGCTTCCCGGTGGGGCGCCTGAAGATCGACCGCAGTTTCGTGCAGGGGATGCTGCATGATTCGGGCACGGCCGAAGTCACCCAGGCCATCGTCCACCTGGGCCACGCGCTGGGCATGAAGGTGGTGGCCGAAGGCGTGGAAACCCACCAGGAAGAAGACATGCTGCGCCGCCAGGGCTGCGACGAGATCCAGGGCTACCTGTACTCGCGCCCGCTCAGCCCGCGCGATCTGGCGCAGTGGCTGCGCCAGCAGCGCCCGGCGCCGATGCGCACCGACGCCAGCGGCGAAGCGGTGCTGGTGCGCTGACGATCTGCGCTGGCAGATGCCGGCCCGGTGTGGCCTGACTCTGGTGCGCCCGGCTCCGGTGGGTGCCGGCCGTCGGTCGGCACGGATGCGCGGGCGCGCGACCATCCACGCACGGCGTGGCCCTACCTGGGAAACTCCGCCTTCAACTGCATGCGCAGGGCCTCGACGACGGCCGCATAGCGCCGCTTCTGGACCAGGTAGCTGGCCAGGAACAGCGGCAGTACCAGCAGCATCGGCGCCACCATCGGGCGCATCGCCACCAGCGGCAACAGCAGCAGCGACAGGATCGCCACGAACCAGCTGCACAGGCCCGTCACCCGCACCTCGTGCCGTCGCGCGTTGAGTACGATGCGACCGCGCATCACCGGGAAGTAGCGCAGGCCGAAGCTCGGCGCGAAGCTCTCGCGGAACGCCATGCTGCCATCGGGCAGCGCATGGAAGGCCAGTCGCAACCACTTGTCGTGTGGCAGGTCACGTTCCAGGCTGCCCAGCGAGAGGCGGGCCTGCATGGCCGGTGACGCCGCAATGCGTTCGTTGAACAGGGTGATGCCCCAGCTGAAATAGCCGGCCACCCAGGCCATCAGAAGGACCGTTTCGATCAGGAGTACTGCGATCAGGGCGATGGCCATCGGTCTTCCATGAACGGGACCGGTGGATCATGCCATGCGCGACGGCCATCCACGCAGGACGCGGATCTACTTCAGGGCTTCGCCATCCAGCCCGAGGTCCCATGCCAGGCCCAGCAGTTCATCGTCGGCTCGGGAGGGGGCGGGGCGCGCATCGGCCAGGTGCTGCAGTTCGAGCAGTTCCTCGCGGGCGACGTCTTCCAGCTGCTGCAACTGCTCACGCACGCTCGCGTTGCGCGGGCGCTCGGTGTCGGTGAGGGCGGGCAGGGCGCGGATCAGGGTCATGGTGCGCGTACAGGATGCATCCAACGGCGGGTCACAGGCAAAGGCCCCGGGCGAACCGGGGCCTTGCGGGCTGCCGGCGAGGGCAGCGGACATCAGGATCAGAACAGCTCGACGGTGCCGGCGCCCATGCTCTGCTGGGCGACCGGCTTGTGCGGCGGGCGTTCCCATTCGCTGCGCAGCTCGCGCAGGCGGTTGCCGGTGCGCTGCAGGGCGCTGGCAATCTCTTCGTCGAACACGCCGCCGTTGCGGTGCAGCAGCTCCTGCAGGGCCACCGCTTCGCGATTGATGGCGGTCAGACGGTCGAGGTGGGTGTGCACGCCGCCCAGGGCCTGGGTGGCGATGTCTTCGAACTGCAGGGCGCGCACGGCTTCGGCCACGCTGCCATCGATCGCACGGGCGCACTCGGACACTTCGCGCATGCCGTCGCCGAGCGAGGCATTGATCTGCGCGACATTGTCGAGCATCGCCGCCGCTTCCTGGCGCGCTTCGCGGGAGCGGTCCATGTCACGCGAGGCCATGTGCGAGACCGTCTCGCGCACCTTGGCAATGGCGTCCTTGGAGCTGTGCGCCAGCTTGCGGATCTGCTCGTTGAAGGTGGTCGAGCGTTCGGACAGGTTGCGCACTTCGTCGGCGACCACGGCGAAGCCACGACCGGCTTCACCGGCACGCGCCGCTTCGATGGCCGCGTTCAGCGCCAGCAGGTTGGTCTGGTCGGCGATCGACTTGACGTCTTCCAGCAACGCGAAGATGCCATCCAGGTGCTGCGCCATCTGGTCGATGTGCTGCACGGTGGTGCTGCTCTGGCCGCTGACCTGTTCCAGCGCTTCCACCAGCTGTTCCATGCGATGGCTGGCGTGCTGGGCGAAACGGGCGACGTCGAGGCCGGCATTGCCTTCATCGCCGGCGCGGTCGACGATGCGCGACAGGGCCTGGCTCTGTTGGCGCGACTTGCGGTTCATCGCATCGAAGCTGCCGCCGAGGCTGGAGACGGCCTGGCGGATCAGGTCACGGGCGCGTTCCACTTCGCCACGCGAACCGTCGATCTCGTTGCCGACGAAGTTGCGCAGCTCGGTCAGCAGCTGGTCCTGTTCGCGCAGGACACGGGCGTGCTCGGGGGAACGATGTGCCTGGGCGCGGGTGGTCCACCACGCAAAGCCGAGCCAGCTCAGCGTCATCGTGGTCAGGATCGCCCAGCGCAGGGCGGCCGGCCATTCGAAACCGATGGCGAAGGGGAGCAGCAGGGTCAGAGCCAGGGGGGCGGCCAGACGGATGAAAATGCGTGAGTACATGGACGTTCTCGGGAGGTGCACGGAGGATGTATCGGCCGTACCCCCTTTCTCTTTAACGTCGATGTGCCTCGAAGTGCATTCTGAATGCGCCGGTTTTCCGGCGCCCTGGCGGCCTCGGGGTCGGAGCCCTTTCCGTGTCGGAAAGGGATCCGACCCCTTGGGCAGGCAGCAACGGGGTCGGATCCCTTTTCCATGGAAAAGGGCTCTGACCCCACACCCTCAGGCCAGCAGGCGGTCCACGGCCTCGATCATCGCCTTTCGCCCGAACAGGAAATCCCAGTAGCTGCCACCCAGCTGCCGCCACAGCACCGCCGCGCGCACCGCGGCCAGCAGCAGGGCGCGGATCTCCGCCACCACGCCGGCCTGGCCCAGGTAGTGCGGGTTGCCCTGGACCATCACCCGCGGCTTGAGGTGGCTGATGGTGTCGGCGTACAGGCCGCCCAGGCTGGCGAGCACGTCCGGGTGACCGCTGTCACCCAGTTCGGCGGCCTGGCGCTGGGCGCGCTCGATGCCCGAGGCGACCTTGTTCACGGTCGCCCCGTCCTGCACGAAGCGGCGCTCCAGCTGCAGCACCGACAGGGCCAGCTTGGGCAGGATCGGGTCCTGGCCCTGGCTGCGGAAGTAGTTGTGCAGCAGGCGCAGCCCCGCCTTCAATGCATGGCGGTCACCGAACACCGCCTGCGGCGAGGACGCATCCACGCGGAACACGCTGTCCACGGCGGTGCGTACGGCGGCGGCGTCGGAATGGCCGGTATCGGCGATGCGGCGGACCTGCTGCAGGGCCTGGGCAATGCCGGCCAGGGCCAGGACGCGGTCGTCGACAGTGAAACTCATGCAGCGATTACCTCAAAAGGGGAGGGGGTGGTGCGCAGGCGCTCTTCCAGCGGCGCATCGGTGGCGGCGATCACCGCGCCACCCAGGCACACATCACCGTCATACAGCACCAACGATTGACCGGGGGTAACGGCGCGCTGCGGGCGCGCGAAGGTGACCAGCACGCTGCCGTCGTCCAGCACCTGCACCGTGCAGGGCTCATCGGGCTGGCGGTAACGGGTCTGGGCAGTACATTCGAAGTGCCGCGCCGGCGGCGCGCCGGCGATCCAGTGCGCGCGTTCCGAACGCAGGCGCCCGGACAGCATCCACGGGCTGTCGCGGTCCTGGTCCACATACAGCACGTTGCTGGCCACATCCTTGCCGACCACATACCACGGTGCAGCCGGGCGGCCACGCACGCCGCCGATGTTGAGACCCTCGCGCTGGCCCAGCGTGAAATAGAACACGCCCGGATGCTCGGCAATCACGCTGCCGTCGGCCGGGTCGAGGATCTGGCCCGGCTTGGCCGGCAAATAGCGTCCAAGGAACTCGCGGAAATCGCGCTCACCGATGAAGCAGATGCCGGTGGAATCCTTCTTGGCGTGGGTCGGCAGGCCAACGTCGCGCGCGATCCGGCGCAGGTCGCTCTTTTCCAGGTCGCCGATCGGGAACAGGGTGGCCGCCAGCTGCTCCTGGCCCAGCTGGTGCAGGAAGTAGCTCTGGTCCTTGGAACGGTCGGCGCCGCGCAGCAGCAGCCACTGGTGGCCGCGCTGGGTCACCCGGGCATAGTGGCCGGTGGCGATGCGCTCGGCGCCCAGCTCGCGGGCAGCATCCAGGAAATGCTTGAACTTCACTTCGCGGTTGCACAGCACGTCCGGGTTCGGCGTGCGGCCGGCCGCATACTCGGCCAGGAAGTGCTCGAACACGCCCTGCCAGTACTCGCTGGAGAAGTCGCGGAAGTGGAACGGGATGCCGAGCAGGCCGCAGACCGCCACCGCATCGCGGCGGTCGTCCTCGGCGCGGCAGTCACCGCTGCCGTCGTCGGCCCAGTTCTGCATGAACAGGCCGGCCACGGCCTCGCCCTGCTGGACCAGGCGCCAGGCGGCGACCGAGGAATCGACGCCACCGGACACGCCCACCATCACGCGCGGAGTGCTCATGCGACCTCCCGGACCAGTGAAAGCGGATGGCGCTGGCCACCCAGGTAATCGGCCACCACCTGCCATACCAACGGGCTGCGCTGGCGCGCGCCGGCGGCCTGCAGCTCGGCCGGGGTCAGCCACAGTGCACGGTCGATGCCGGTGTCCAACGGCTGCGCCGGGTCGTGCGAGACCGGGCGCGCCGCATAGCAGAAGCGCAGGAAGGCAGTGCCGTCGCCGGCGGTCCACTGGTAGCAGCCGATGAAGTGGGTCAGCTGCACGGTCCAGCCGGTTTCCTCGCGGGTCTCGCGCAGGGCAGCCTCGGCCAGGCTTTCGCCCGGCTCGAGGTGGCCGGCCGGCTGGTTGAGCACCGGGCGGCCGTCGATGGTCTCTTCAACCAGCAGCACGCGGCCGCCGTCGACCACCACCGTGGCGACGGTGGCGTGCGGTGCCCAGCGCGGGTCCGGCGTGGCGTTCAACTCAGAACTCGTCCTTCTTGGTCAGTTCCAGCTCCATCGCGTCGGCGGTGCGGATGGCCGCATCGATGGCGTCGCTGAGCTGGTCGGGGGTGGCATCGGCGTCGATCTTCACCACGAACATGGCGGTGGTGTCCTGCTTCACCCAGCCGCCCATCTTGGCGTCCTGCGAATCTTCCAGCAGGCGGTTGGCCACGGCCACCGGGAACTGCTTGGTCTTGGCACTGTAGGCCGGCGACCAGATCTCGCGGATGTTGTGGCTGCCGAAGTCTTCCACCGCCGAGCGCACGTAGACCATCTGGGTGCGGTCACCCTCGACGTCGAAGACCATGCGGTAGTCGCCATCCTCGTCGACCTCGTAGGTGTAACCCAGCTTGTCCAGGTGGCGGGCCACGGACTTGTCGGCCTGGGGTGCGGCGGTGGCAGCACCGGCAGCGGCCAGGGTGATCAGCAGGGCGGGCAGAAGGGTCCTTTTCATGAAGATCCTGTGAAACAGTGTTGAAAGAAGCTGCAATTGTGACGTTGGGCGTGCGTGCCGTCCAATCCACGGCGCGCCGACGCAGGCGCGGTGCAACCTCTATAATGGGGGGATGCCCCATGAGTCCCCCCCCGATTCCCATCACGAGCACGGCGTTGCCGTGGAGCCCGCGCGCCCGGAAGTGGCGCCGCCGCCGTTCTACCAGGTGATGCTGCTCAACGACGACTACACCCCGATGGATTTCGTGGTGGATGTACTGCAGCAGTTCTTCAGCATGGACCTGGACAAGGCCACGCAGGTGATGCTGCACGTCCATACCCGCGGCCGCGGCGTCTGCGGGGTGTTCACCCGCGAGGTCGCCGAGACCAAGGTTGCCCAGGTCAACGAGTATTCGAGGATGAACCAGCACCCGCTGCTGTGCACGATGGAAAAGGCCTGACCGGCTGCCGATTCTCGTCCGGGCACATCGATCCCGGATGGGTGTGCCCACCAAGGTGCGCACCTGCCAAGCGCGGGTCTCACCTCTCCGCCAGCGCCTCCAGTGCCATCCGCGCCACCGCCTCGTCGATGTCGGCGGGGTCGCCATCGTCCTGGAACCACACGGCCGACAGTGCCGCGCTGGCGGCGATCCAGCGCAGCAGGCGCGCCCGTTCCAGCCCAGCCAGCGCGCTGACCTGTTCCAGTCGGGCGGCAAACCGCTCCGGCCGCGTGGCCACGTGGATGCCCGGGCCGCACAGATCCGGATTGCTGAACAGCGTCGTGTAGTCGAACGCGCGGTCACCCAGCAGCCGTTTCGGATCGATCGCCAGCCAGCCGCGCGCACCAAAATCCAGCACGTTGTCATGGTGCAGGTCGCCGTGCAGCGGCCGGATCTCCCGTTCTTCCTGCAACACCCCTTCTGCCAGTGATCTGCACTGTTCCAGCAGTGGCGGCAGCGCGGCCCTTGGCTGCAGCAGGTCGGCGAACCATCTACGCAGGCAGACCAGGTCTGCAGGCGGCGCGCTCCGTGGCCGGTGCAACCGCTGCAGGACCTGGCACAGGATCGTGGTGCAGGCGTCATCGGCGCCATCGATCGAGCGTTGCCGCAGCGACTGACCGCTGGCGCGCTCGATCAGGATCGCCGGCCCCTCGTGGGCCAGCAGCCGGGCAGCGCCATCGCCGTCCCACCAGCGCAGCAGGCGATGGCCGTTCTGCTCCTCGGTTTCGCCGGCAATCTTCAGCATCGCCGGCTCGCCGCCGGCGGTCAGCACCGGCCAGAGCCGGGCGTGGGGCGTACGGATGGCCGGGCCATCACGCCGCAATCGCCAGCGGCTCAGGTAGGGTTCGCTCATGCCGGTTGTACGATCCTGGAGTGAATGAAGATCAAGCGATCTGCAGTGCTAACGCCATCTGAACGCAGCAATCCGCTAGGGTGATGGAAATCGCGTAGTCAGGCCGCATATTGTTCCCATCTGCCGCCGGAGTAATCCATGTTCAGCAAAGACCTCGAACACACCATCGGCCAGTGCTACAAGCGCGCCCGTGAGGCCCGGCATGAGTTCATGACGGTCGAACACCTGCTGTTGGCACTGCTCGACAACCCGTCTGCCCAGGCCGTACTGAAGGCCTGTGGTGCCGACGCCGAACGCCTGCGCCAGGAGCTGGAGCAGGCCATCGAGGCCTCCGTGTCCCGCCTGGCCGAAGATGACGGCCGCGATACCCAGCCGACACTGGGTTTCCAGCGGGTGCTGCAGCGGGCCGTGTACCACGTGCAGTCCTCGGGCAAGAAGGAGGTCACCGGCGCCAACGTGCTGGTCGCCATCTTCGGCGAAAAGGACTCCCACGCCGTCTATTACCTCAACCAGCAGGATGTGACCCGGCTGGATGTGGTCAATTACCTGTCCCACGGCATCGCCAAGCTGGGCGAGGAAGGCGAGCAGCCGTCCTCCTCCTCCGAGGGCGAGGGCCGCATGGAGGGCGGGGAGGGCGAGCCGAAGGGCGATGCACTGACCGAATTTGCCAGCAACCTCAACGAACAGGCGCGGTCCGGCCGCATCGATCCGCTGGTCGGCCGCGCCGACGAGATCGAGCGCACGATCCAGGTCCTGTGCCGCCGTCGCAAGAACAACCCGCTGTACGTGGGTGAGGCCGGCGTGGGCAAGACCGCCATCGCCGAGGGCCTGGCCCGCCGCATCGTGGAGGGCTCGGTACCCGAAGTGCTGGCCGACGCGGTGATCTACTCGCTCGACCTGGGCGCGCTGGTGGCCGGCACCAAGTACCGTGGCGACTTCGAGAAGCGCCTGAAGAGCGTGCTGACCGCACTGAAGAAGGTGCCCAACGCGGTGCTGTTCATCGACGAGATCCACACCATCATCGGTGCCGGCTCGGCCTCGGGCGGCACCATGGATGCGTCCAACCTGATCAAGCCGGCGCTGGCCTCCGGCGAGCTGCGCTGCATCGGCTCGACCACCTTCCAGGAATACCGCGGCATCTTCGAGAAGGACCGGGCGCTGGCCCGCCGCTTCCAGAAGATCGACATCGTCGAGCCGACCGTGGGCGAGACCTACGAGATCCTGCAGGGACTGAAGTCCAAGTACGAGCTGCACCACGGTGTGACCTATTCGGACGAAGCGCTGCAGGCGGCGGTGGACCTGTCGGTGAAGCACATCGGCGACCGCCTGCTGCCGGACAAGGCCATCGACGTGATCGACGAGGCCGGTGCCCGCCAGCGCCTGCTGCCGGAAGGCCAGCGCAAGGAGCTGATCGACGTCGAGGAAGTGGAGGCGATCGTGGCCAAGATGGCGCGCATCCCGACCAAGCAGGTCAGTGCCACCGACAAGGACGTGCTGCAGCACCTGGAGCGCAACCTGAAGATGGTGATCTTCGGCCAGGACCCGGCCATCGAGACGCTGTCCTCGGCGATCAAGCTGGCCCGCTCGGGCCTGGGCAATCCGGAAAAGCCGATTGGCAACTTCCTGTTCGCCGGGCCGACCGGTGTCGGCAAGACCGAGGTGACCAAGCAGCTGGCGCTGCAGCTGGGCATCGAGCTGGTCCGCTTCGACATGTCCGAGTACATGGAGCCGCATTCGATCAGCCGCCTGATCGGTGCCCCTCCGGGCTATGTCGGCTTCGACCAGGGCGGCCTGCTGACCGAGAAGATCGTCAAGACGCCGCACTGCGTGCTGCTGCTGGACGAGATCGAGAAGGCGCATCCGGACATCTTCAACATCCTGCTGCAGGTGATGGACCGCGGCGTGCTGACCGATACCAATGGTCGCGAGGCCAACTTCAAGAACGTGGTGCTGGTGATGACCACCAATGCTGGCGCGGCGCAGGCCTCGCGGCGTTCGATCGGCTTCACCAAGCAGGACCATGCCACCGACGCGATGGAGACCATCCGCCGCAGCTTCACCCCGGAATTCCGCAACCGCCTCGATGCGGTGGTGCAGTTCCAGGCGTTGGGCTTCGAGCACATCCTGCGCGTGGTCGACAAGTTCCTGATCGAGCTGGAGATGCTGCTGCAGGACAAGCACGTCAGCCTGTCGGCCACGCCGACCGCGCGCGACTGGCTGGCCCACCACGGCTTCGACCCGCTGATGGGTGCCCGCCCGATGGCCCGCGTGATCCAGGACAAGATCAAGCGGCCGCTGGCCGACGAGCTGCTGTTCGGCAAGCTGGTCAATGGCGGCAAGGTGAGCATCGATGTGCGCGACGACGAACTGGTAGTCGAGACGCAGGCCGAACCGGAGCGCTTGCTGCCGGTCACGGTGGAGTGAGCTGACCTCCGTCCGGTTTCGACGGACCTGACATGACAAGGGCGGCTTCGGCCGCCCTTGTTGTACGCGACGTCAGCGGCTGCGCTGGCGGGCTTTCTTCTTGAAGGTGGCCTCGTCGATCGGTTCGACCTGCGCCACGGTGCAGCGGTTGGCGTCGGTGCGCAGCTGGCTGCGCCCGGCGGCGCACAGCAGGCCCTGCTGGCCATCGGTGAAGAAGCTCAGCTTGCGCGAATGGGCCGCAGCGGAGCAGTCGTCCTGGAAATGCACGACATAGTGGTCCTGGCCATTGCGTAGCAGGATGTTGCGCGAGGCGCCGGCGCGCACCAGTTGCTGGTCGCCGCCCAGTTGGATGCAGTCAGCGGCGTTCGCCGCAGGGGGGGTATCGGCGGCGCGCGCAGGCAGCGCGCTGGCGGACGCGACGAGGGCGATGAGCAGGGCGGTCAGCGAGGGCATGTTCATGGCGGGGCAGGGGATGGCGATCCGGACTGGATCGGTTCCTACGATGCCGCCGCGGATGCAGATGCGAATCTGCCGCAAGCAGGGCTGACCGACGTCACGGTGAGTTCGGTCACGATGACCTCCGGCAGGGCCGGATGGCAGGCATGACAAAAGGCCAGCAACCAGGGCTGGCCTTGTCGACGTGGCGCCAGGCGCCGACCGCTTACTTCATGCGGTAGGTGATACGACCCTTGGTCAGGTCGTACGGGGTCATTTCAACCTTGACCCGGTCACCGGTGAGGATGCGGATGTAGTTCTTGCGCATGCGGCCGGAGATATGGGCAATGATCTCGTGCCCATTTTCCAGACGAACGCGGAAAGTGGTGTTCGGCAGCGTCTCGCTGACGGTGCCCTCGAACTCGATGGAATCGTCTTTCGACATGTAGTCCTGTGCGGTTCAGAAAACGGCCACGCTGGGCCTAAGGCGCAGTATTTTACGCGTGACCGGCCCAGCTTGCAAAGTTTGTGTTAACCCCCGGCCAAACGCCGAGCCGGCAGGCGTCCCACCGCCTGCGTCCACGGGCCTTCACGGCCCTTGTCGCGCACCGCCTGGCGCACGTGATCCAGAAACGCCGCGCGCGGCAGATGCGTGGCGCCCATCCGCAGCAGGTGTGGATTCTCCACCTGGGCATCGATCAGCGGCCAGCCCCAGCCGGCAAGCGTGGCCGCCAACGCGGCCAGCGCGATCTTGGAGCCCCCGCTGGCACCGCTGAACATGCTCTCGCCGAAAAACACGGTACCGATCGCCACACCGTAGATGCCGCCGACCAGCGTCTGCCGGTCCCAGACCTCGAACGAGTGGGCAAACCCGAGGTCGTGCAGCTGGCTGTAGGCCTCGATCATGGCCGGGCTGATCCAGGTGCCGTCCTGGCCGGGCCGCGGCGCGGCGGCGCAGGCGCGCATCACCTGGCCAAACGCGGTGTCGGCAGTGACCTCCCAGTCGCAGCCACGTAGCTGGCGGCGGAAGCGGCTGGACAGGTGCACGCCATCGGTGCGGAACACCATGCGCGGGTCAGGCGACCACCACAGGATCGGTTCGCCCTCGCTGAACCACGGAAAGATGCCGCCTGCATACGCGTTGAGCAGGCGCGCCGGGTGCAGGTCGCCGCCCACGGCGAGCAGGCCGTCGGGCTGGCGCAGGGCGGTCTCGGCCGGGGGGAAGGGGGCGTCCGGCGCATCGGCCAGGCGCCAGGGCAGCTGGCGGGTCATGCCGGCATTGTATTCGTCGCGGCCCCGCGCGAATGCCGCGGTAGATGCCAAACCTTGGTTGGCAGGTCACCCGTCCGCGCGAAATGGGCTGTGGCCCAGCAGCTCCTGCCGGTATCGGCGCACATCGCGCCGCTCCTGCCGGCACCAGTCCTGCAGCGCTTCGGCGAAGTCCGCGTCCGCCACCCAGTGCCGGCTGCGCACCAGGGTCGGCAGGAAGCCGCGCGCCAGCTTGTGCTCGCCCTGCGCGCCCGGCTCGAAACGGCTCAGGCCTTCGCGCAGGCAGTACTCGATGCCCTGGTAGTAACAGGCTTCGAAATGCAGGCCGGGCAGGGTGGCCCCGCCCCAGTAGCGGCCATACAGAGTGCTGCCACCCCGCAGGCAAAGTGCGCCGGCAATCGGCTGGCCTTCCTGCTCGGCCAGGAACAGCACCAGCCCACGCCCGAGCGAGATCGCCAGATGGCGCAGGAAGGGCTCGGTCAGCGCCGGGGCATTGCCGTATTCCAGGAAGGTCTGCAGGTAGAAGCGGTACATCGCCTGCAGGTCGGCGCGGCTGGCCTCGTCGCCGTGCACCACGCGGAAAGTGATGCCCTGGCGGGTGACCTTGGCCCGTTCCTGGCGGATGTTCTTGCGGTGCTTGTGGTCCATCGCGGCGAGGAACTGCTCGAACGTTGCCCACTCACCGGGGTTCTGCCACTGGAACTGCACATCCTCGCGCAGCAGCCAGTCCTCGCCGAACAGCGCTTCGTCCGCTGCGGTGTGGAAGTTGATATGGGCCGATGACACCTCCAGTGCCGGCAGCGCATCACGCAACACCGACAGCAACGCGGCGCGATCTGAATCGTGACGGGCCAGCAGGCGCGGCCCGGTGACCGGCGAGTACGGTACCGCGCCCAGCCACTTCGGGTAGTAGTCGCGGCCATGCCGGGCATAGGCGTTGGCCCAGGCATGGTCGAACACGAATTCGCCGTGGGAGTTGGTCTTCAGGTAGCCCGGAATGGCGCCGATCAGGGTGTCGCCTTCCCAGAGCGTGAAGTGCCGGGGCTGCCAGCCCCAGTCCTCGCGGAGGCAGCCGTGCTGTTCCAGGCCTGAGAGGAAGGCATGGCTGACGAACGGGTTCTGGCCGTCGTGCAGGGCGTCCCAGTCGGTGGCGGGAATGGACTGAAGGGAGTGGAGGAGGCGGGTGGAGGGCATGGTTGGCAAGGATAGGCCAGGTGGATCGCGAACGGTGTTGGCGGAGCTGGGTTGGTTTGTTTCGGTTGGAGGTGAGGAAAATTTGAATTCTCCATCCGTGTGCGCTGGGTGCGGAATGCCTGAATTCGAAAGGACAGAGTGAGCTGCGCCGCTGGAGCGGTGCATTCACTCTTTGCATGGAGTAGCCAAAATGAACCAGAAGCTTCGCCTTGGATCCCTTTCTGTTCTGCTGTCTCTTGTGGGCGGCGGACTGTTGATCAGCCCCGCGCAGGCCGTTGACGCTCCTCGTGCGGTGGAGCAGGACACTGGGCTCGACATCCTATTGACCCAGAAGGCGCGCGACATTCTGGAGCGCGTTCGTCTTGTGGATGGCCAGGCGCGCAGTCGCCGGGTTGAGGTATCAGCAGATATCGCCAACGGTGTAGTGACCGTGGCGCTGGATCGGGTCTTCCTTCCTGCCGATTACGGGCCGTCGTTCGAGGATCAGCGAAGCGAGATCAGTTTTGGACTACTGCATTGGGCCGAGCAGGCGGCTCCGTTCAGTCGTGTCGTTTTTCTGTATGACGGGAAAGAGATCGAATACTACTTTCCTGAGATAAAGGCTGCGGACGATGCGGCGCGGGAAGCGGGGGAAGCGCTGCGGCGGACGCGTGGAACGCCTGGGTCCGGGATGGCGTTTGTCGCAGCCGGGCATGGGTATTTCTACAGCTACAAGGACAACCGGTGGGTGACCTCGAGGGATGAATGGAATGGCGTCTCGGAGGGGCTGTTGACTCCGTCGTACGCCGCGGACCTGAAGGCGATGATCGAGCAAAGGAGCCAAATGCCTGTCATCCGCCCGCGCGTTCAGATCACGGGAACGACTCATCCTCCGAGTGGTGAGGAGTGGTGGACCATAGCTGCGCGCTACGCGATTGCCGAGCAGTATCCGGCCGAGACGAAGATATGGAACACGTACGCAGGCAGTACGCTTTGGGATCGGGAGGAGCGTGAAGACATCAACAGTCGGCCGCTTCTCGCAAACCACCACGGAGCTGAGGTGGCGATTCATCTGCACAGCAATGGAGAACCCTCAGGGGCCGCGCGCGGTACTCGTGTGATCGTGCAACCTGGTAGGCCGATGGATGCTGCTCTTGCAGAGAGTGTCCTGTGCTCGATGAAGGAGCTGATTCACTCGCTACCTGAGTATGCGGCATTCACCGTGGCTCCCGCTCCGCACGCGCTGAACAAGGGGGAGAACCGAGAGGCGCACATGCCATCGATCATCGTAGAGACGGCGTTTCACACGAATCCGGATGATGCCAAGGCGCTGCAGGACCCCGTCTTCCGCTCGGCGTCGATGAAAGGGGTGGAGAAGGGCTATCGCCTGTGGGCAAAGGGAAAGACGTGTGAGCCGCTGTCCGGGCAGCCGATCGCAGATGTCGATGTCCCATCCGGCGACTCGCGCGAGGTGGACGTCGCGTTTGCGGGCAATCCGCAATTCCCGATCAGCCTGATCACCCGCAATACGCTGTGCCCATCAGGGTGGAGCTGCAGCGGACGAACGGTGGTCATCGATTCGCCTGACCAGCCCAGCAGGATGCAACTCAGCTGCGGTCGCGACAGCGTGGGGACGCTCGGCTGGGAGACGCATGTGTTGGATGCGGATGGGGTCAAGTCGCAGCCCGTGCCTCACACCGTTCGTTGTGTTGCCGATGCGGCCGGCCCTGATCGAAATGGCTTGCCTGAGAATACGGCTGCCGCAGGGATGTAACGAGAAAGGCCGACGCTTTCGCGTCGGCCTTTCTCCTGAGTCGAGCATGGCTCGACTCTACAGAGCATAATCAGCGCTTCAGCTGGCCTTGCCCTGCGCGTCCAGATAGCGCTCGGCGTCCAGAGCGGCCATGCAGCCGAAGCCGGCCGAGGTGATCGCCTGGCGGTAGTGCTGGTCGGCCACGTCGCCGGCGGCGAACACGCCTTCCGCCGAGGTCTGGGTGGCGTTGCCGCCCAGGCCCGAACGGATTTCCAGGTAGCCGTTGTTCATCGCCAGCTGGCCGTCGAACAGGGTGGTGTTGGGATGATGGCCGATGGCCACGAAGAAGCCGTGGGCGTCGATGTCGCGGGTGCTGCCGTCCAGGGTGGACTTCACGCGAACGCCGGTCACGCCGGCGTCGTTGCCCAGCACTTCCTCCACCTGGTGGTGCCAGACGGTCTCGATCTTGCCTTCGGCGACCTTCCTGAACAGCTTGTCCTGCATGATCTTCTCCGCCTTCAGGGTGTCGCGGCGGTGGACCAGGTAGACCTTGCGGGCGATGTTGGACAGGTAGAGCGCCTCTTCCACGGCGGTGTTGCCGCCACCGACCACGACCACGTCCTGGTCGCGGTAGAAGAAGCCGTCACAGGTGGCGCAGGCGGAGACACCGCGACCCTTGAAGGTCTCTTCGGTCGGGATGCCCAGGTACTTGGCGGTGGCGCCGGTGGCGATGATCAGCGCGTCGCAGGTGTACTCATGGCTGTCGCCGATCAGCTTGAACGGGCGCTGCGACAGGTCGGCAGTGTGGATATGGTCGAAGATGACCTCGGTCTCGAAGCGCTCGGCGTGGGCCTGCATGCGCGCCATCAGGTCCGGGCCCATCAGGCCGTGGGCGTCACCCGGCCAGTTGTCGACCTCGGTGGTGGTCATCAGCTGGCCACCCTGCTGCAGGCCGGTGATGACGACCGGCTTCAGGTTGGCACGGGCGGCGTAGACGGCGGCGGTCCAGCCGGCCGGTCCGGAACCGAGGATGACGAGGCGCTGGTGGCGGGAGGGCAGGCTAGTGCTCATGTAAACTCGCGAAAAGGTAGATGGGACAAGGCGCTGGCGATGTTTGCGCAGCATCCTCGGCAGGTCATAGAGTGGCGGCTGGGGCAGGGCGATTCAAGCCGATGAACAGAACGCCGTCATCCAGCGGTGGTTTCGGCCCTGTCCGGACGCGGCCAGATGTCGCATAACTGAAAACTGACGCCGTCTCATTTATTATCAATCACTAACAGCGCATTCCAAAGGTATGGTCTAAGGTGGCGAAGCAGGTCCCTGAACGCTCCAAGTCGGACGACAGCAAGGCGTCACGTCGCACGGCCGCGGCGGCGACGACCGACAATCCACGCCGCCAGCGCCTCTGGCGCGACCTGGGCCTGATCGCCATCGCGCCGGCCCTGCTCTATCTGGCGGCCAGTCTTTTCACCTATTCAGCGACCGATCCGGGCTGGTCGCACACCGGCAGCGTGGTCGCGCCGGTGCACAACCTGGGCGGCCGCGCCGGCGCCTGGATCGCCGACGTGCTGCTGCAGCTGTTTGGCTACATCGCCTTCCTGCTGCCCATCGTGCTGGGCGCGCTGGCCTGGATCGCCATGTTCGGCCTCAAGCGCGAGAGCAAGGGCGAGAACGACCTGGATCCGGCACTGCGCCTGGTCGGTCTGGTCGGGTTCCTGATTGCCGGCACCGGCTTCCTGCATGTGCGCCTGTTCAGTGGCGATGTCGCCAGTGCCGGCGGCATCCTCGGCAAGCTGGTAGGCAACTCGCTGACGGTGGGCTTCGGCGCGCTGGGGGCCAACCTGTTCGTGCTGGTGCTGCTGCTGGCCTCGATCACCCTGGCGACGGGGCTGTCATGGTTCACGGTGATGGAGAAGATCGGCCGCGGCGTGATGTCGCTGGCGCCGTTGCTGGAACGCAAGAAGGAAGAAGTCACCGAGTGGAAGCAGACCCGGGTGATGCGCGAGGAACGCCAGGAAGTGCGCAAGGCCGACGCCGAGGTGCGCGCCAAGCGCGAGCCGGTGAAGATCGAGCCGCGTCCGGAGCCGGTGATCGAGAAGAGTGATCGGGCCAAGCGCGACACCCAGATTCCGATGTTCCGTGGCGTCAATGGCGATGGTTCCGACCTGCCGCCGCTGGCGCTGCTGGATGATCCCAAGCCGCAGCCGAAGGGCTATGACGAAGAAACGCTGGAAACCCTGTCGCGGCAGATCGAGTTCAAGCTGAAGGATTTCCGCATCGATGCGCAGGTGGTCGGCGCCAACCCTGGCCCGGTCATCACCCGTTTCGAGATCGAGCCGGCACCGGGCATCAAGGTCAGCCAGATCAGTTCGCTGGACAAGGACATCGCGCGTGGCCTGTCGGTGAAGTCGGTGCGCGTGGTCGATGTCATTCCGGGCAAGTCCGTGATCGGCCTGGAGATCCCCAACGTCACCCGCGAGATGATCTTCCTGTCCGAGCTGCTGCGCTCGAAGGAATATGACAAGTCGGCCAGCGTGCTGACCCTGGCGCTGGGCAAGGACATCGCCGGCCGCCCGACGGTGGCCGACCTGGCGCGCATGCCGCACCTGCTGGTGGCCGGTACCACCGGTTCGGGCAAGTCGGTGGCGGTCAACGCGATGGTGCTGAGCCTGCTGTTCAAGGCTTCGCCCAAGGACCTGCGGATGCTGATGATCGACCCGAAGATGCTCGAACTGAGCGTCTACCAGGGCATTCCGCACCTGCTGGCACCGGTGGTCACCGACATGAAGGAGGCCGCCAACGGCCTGCGCTGGTGCGTGGCCGAGATGGAGCGCCGGTACAAGCTGATGAGCGCAGTGGGTGTGCGCAACCTGGCCGGCTTCAACAAGAAGGTGAAGGAAGCCCAGGACGCCGGCCAGCCGCTGATGGACCCGCTGTTCAAGCCGAACCCGGAACTGGGCGAGGCGCCGCGACCGCTGGAGACGCTGCCGTTCATCGTCATCTTCATCGACGAATTCGCCGACATGATGATGATCGTCGGCAAGAAGGTCGAAGAGCTGATCGCGCGCCTGGCGCAGAAGGCGCGTGCGGCCGGCATCCACCTGATCCTGGCCACGCAGCGCCCGTCGGTGGACGTGATCACCGGCCTGATCAAGGCCAACATCCCGACCCGTATCGCCTTCCAGGTCAGCTCCAAGATCGACTCGCGCACCATCCTCGACCAGTCCGGCGCGGAAACCCTGCTCGGCCACGGCGACATGCTGTACCTGCCGCCGGGCACCGCGCTGCCCGAGCGCGTGCATGGTGCGTTCGTGTCCGATGACGAAGTGCACCGCGTGGTCGAGCACCTCAAGGCGATGGGCCCGGCCGACTATGTCGACGGGGTGCTGGACGAGGTGCAGACGATGGGCGACGGCGTGGTCGTCGGTGCCACCGGCCTGCCCGAGACCAGTGCGGCCGGCGACGAGTCCGACCCGCTGTATGACGAAGCGCTGCGGGTGGTCACCGAGACCCGCCGCGCCTCCATTTCCGGCGTGCAGCGCCGGCTGAAGATCGGCTACAACCGTGCAGCGCGACTGATCGAGGCCATGGAAGCGGCCGGCGTGGTCAGCCCGCCCGAGCACAACGGCGACCGCACGGTGCTGGCACCGCCGCCGCCGAAGTAAGACCCGAGGTATCCCCCACGACGTCCAAGGAACCGACGCATGCTTCACCCCGTACCAAGCGCGCTGGCACTGGCGCTGGCAGCCTTGCTGGCTGCCAGTCCGGCACTGGCAGAAACCGCCACCTCCGCGCCCGCCACGGCGCCGCCTTCCACCAGCGGCGATACCGAAGCCAGCAATAATTTCAGCATTGTCCGTTACCGCGCCGACTACCAGGTCCGGCCGGATGCGGGCAATGTGCAGACCGAAACCTACGAAGTCCTGCTCAAGACCAAGGCCTCGGTCGAGCAGTTCAGCCAGGTGCGGCTGAGCTACAGCGAGAAGATGGAAACCCTGGAGGTGCTTGGCGCCTACACCATCACCGCCGACGGCCAGCGCCGCGACGTGCCGGCCGACCGCATCTACACCCAGGAAAGCTACTCCAGCGCCTCGGCGGCGATGTACGCCGACCGCAAGGTGCGGGTGATCGTGTTCCCGAACCTGGCGCCGGGCACGCGGCTGTACTACCAGGTGCGCCGGACCCAGCTGACGCCGTACTTCCCGGGCTATTTCGGCCTGTGGGAGACCTTCAATGTCTTTACCGAATACGAGGACGCCGAGGTCACCCTGAGTGCGCCGGCCAACCTGCCGATGTTCATCGACAGCCGCGGCGTGCAGGGCAGCGATCGCCCGACAGTGAAGAACGGCCAGGCGCAGTGGCGCTGGCGCTACCAGCGGCGTGAGGCGATGCCGGCGCAGAACTGGTCGGCCGCCGGTTGGGAGTTCGGCCCGAACATCATGGCCAGCACGTATCGTGACTGGGCGCAGATGGGCCGCGCCTATCAGCGCAAGGCCGGGCCGGCGGCGCAGGTCACGCCGGAACTGCAGGCGCTGGCCGACCAGATCACCGCCGGCATCAGCGACCGCCGCGGGCAGGCCGATGCGCTGTACCGCTGGGTGGCGCAGAACATCCGCTATGTGGCGGTGTACCTGGGCAATGGCGGCCTGGAGCCGAACAGCGCGCAGAGCATCCTCGACAACCACTATGGTGACTGCAAGGACCATGTGACGATCCTGGAAGCGCTGCTGGCGGCCAAGGGCATCGCCAGCTCGCCGGTGCTGATTGGCGCCGGGGGCGGTCCGACGCTGCCGAAGATTCCGGTGCTGGGCCGCTTCAACCACGCCATCACCTACATCCCCGAGTTCGATCTGTACCTGGATTCGACCACGGCATGGGCGCGCTTCGGACAGTTGCCAGAAGGCGATCTGGGGGCGCCGGTGGTGCGCACCCGCGACGCCACGCTGGCGCGCACCCCGGCCAACACGCCCGATCGCAACGCCACGTCGATGGAAGTGCGCTTCACCTTCGACGCCAATGGCGACCTGCGCGGCGAGACGATTCCGAAGCTGGGCGAGAACGCCGAGATCGGCATGCGCGCGCAGTTCTCACAGCTCAACGCGCAGAACCGTGCGCGCGCTGAGGAGCAGATCATGGCCGCGTCGGGTTTTGACGGGCGCGGGCAGTTGCAGATCCAGGGCGTGCCAGGCGACTTGACCCGGCCCTTCGGCTATCGCATGGCGTTCCAGGCCGAGGACTACGCCGATTTCAGCGTGGCCGGGGGCATGGCCGTGCCGGACCCGCCGGGTGGCGAGTCGGTGCGCGGCCTGTACGCCACTGCCTCGGCGCCGGCCAACGAAACGCCGTTCTACTGCAATGCCAGCCTGCGCGAGGAAACCTATCGCCTGCAGTTCCCGGCCAATGCACCGATCATCGCCATCCCGGCCAGCCAGCGTTTCGCCAACGCCGCCGGCGAGTACCGCGTGGACTGGAGTCGCGAGGGCCAGGACGTGATCGTGCACCACCGCTTGCAGCAGAACGCGGTGCGTGGCCCGGAGGCGCTGTGCCAGCCGCAGGACTATCCGGCGTTCCGCGCGCTGTATCGCGAAGTGCGGCGCGGCTTCCGTGGCCAGGTGCTGTACGGCCGGCTGAAGTAGATCCGCACCCTGCGTGGATGAAGCCGCCTTCGTGCGTGCATCGCCGTTCGACGATCAGGGCGGCATAATGTCGCCCTGATCGCCCATTCAGCTTGCACCGGGCACACTCACATCCAACTTTCCTGGCCTGCGTGCCCACAGGATTTCCGCATGAACGTCCGCTTCCGCCGTTTCCTTGCTTCCACCACCCTGGCCGTGGCCTGCGCCGCCGCCGGCAGTGCCTGGGCTGGCGCCCGCGATGACCTCAAGGCTTTCACCAGCGGCCTGAAGGGCCTGGATGGCCAGTTCAGCCAGCAGGTGTTCGACAGCCGCGGCAAGGTGAAGGAATCGACCAGCGGCCGCGTGGCCCTGTCGGCGCCGCGCTTGTTCCGCTGGGAATACGTGCGCCCGCACGAGCAGTTGATCGTGGCTGACGGCAAGAAGGTCTGGATGTACGAGCCGGACCTGGAGCAGGCCACCGTGCGCGAGCAGGGCAAGGAAGAGCAGAACAGCCCGCTGACCGGGCTGATCAATCCGGCGCTGCTGGAACAGCAGTACGACGTCAGCGAAGAGGCTGCGCAGCGCGATGGCCTGCAGTGGCTGTCGCTGTCGCCGAAGCGTGAGACCGAAGCCAGCTTCCAGTACGCGGCGCTGGGCTTCAACGCGCAGGGCCTGGCCAAGATGGAAATCACCGATGCGGTTGGCCAGCGTACCGTGATCAGCTTCAGTGGCTGGAAGCGCAACCCGGGCTTCGCCGCCGGTACCTTCAGCTTCACCCCGCCAAAGGGCACCGACGTCATCGGTAATTGATCAGGGCGCCGGGCATGGCCCGGCGCTACTGCTCTGATGGGTGCCAACCGTTGGTTGGTGCTTGGGATATGCCGGCCAGCGGCCGGCACTACCGAACCCGTTGACCTGATCCACCGGGCCTGTAGACGGGCAGTCATAAATTGATCCTGCTGGGAACCATAGGTTCAGCCAAGGGCGTTCTGTACAGATCCACCTATGGTGGCTTGGGTGGCTTCCGCCTACGCTGCCGGCACGGCGGCGGGATCCTCAGCCGCAATCCGTCCGGAGTCGCCTCTGGCATGAGTGCAGCGATGACAATGGCAGCCACCACCATCGCTGCTGCTATAGCTGCCACAAGCAAGTAAGTGCGCCCACTGCTGCAAGCGCGGTTGCAGATTTACATTTGGGCCAACGGTGTCACATCCTCATAGCCGCAGGAATTGGCGGATTCGTTGGAGCGCTTTTGGCCAAGCCGTTGGCAGTGCCATCGGTGGTAGCCAGCTTTGGCTGGTGCGACGCCGCTCCAGCGGCGGGGAAGTCATCAGGCCGCTACTGCGGGTTCTGTGGCTGGGTGTTCTGGCGGCCGGTCAGCTAGAGCTGCGAGGTGATGGTAAGGTGACCGTCGTAGACAGTAAGTCGAGGCACTATCTACCAGCAGCGGTCGAGGCCGCCAGGTATCCTGCGATATTGAGATATGTGGGTCTTGTCCTATCTCAAGCGAAGCTGCAGGGGTTCCGCTTCCATATTGATAATGATGGGTTTTTCGAACGCTCGGAGAAGTTGTCTCAGGAGATTTTAGAATGATTCCAGTTTCCGGTAGCGTCACGGCGCTCTGTGAGCGCATCTACAATGGCTATGGGCGATCTGACAAAGTCGGAATTCCGTATTTTTTGGAATTCCATCATGAACTACCCAGGCAAAATGCGATTGAATTCCTGGCGTTCAACTTCCGAGAGTACCCTTACGTCTATTCGTCCGAACTGATGCTGGGAACACCGTTTGTTTGGGCGGACTTCACTTCCCAAGAGTGGGTTGCATTGCTCCGGGCTGGTAGCCCGCGGCCAAACTCCCTTCGGCTCATTGAGGAAATTTCATCGTTCTGTGATCTGGAATTTTTGGTCAAGTACCTGAGACTGAATGCCCTTAATGTATACGCGGCCGATCCGCTGATATCTGATCTGGATAAGATGAATGCCATTGGGTACTTCAAGCGGTTTTCCTACCTCTTGGAACCCGAGGTTGACGATCTGCTCGATGGAGTATCTTTGATTGGCATTAAGGAAATTGAGCGAATTCGCTCCAGGTTGGTGGATGAGGGGGTATTCTCACCTCTGGTTGACTAGGACCTGTTATAGGCCTGCAGCGATCTCGATGCAGTAGCGGACTGCAGCAGCTGTCCTTGCGCGGCGATGTTGCTGCGTTCCAGCTCTCGCGAGACTTCCCCATTGACCGGCAGGTCGACTTCATCTCCCTGCGGACTTTATGAGGACGCAGCTTGGAGCAGTTGAAACCCCTGGAAACGCCCAGCGTGCCGACGCTGCGCCGATGTGCTCCGGACCGAACGCGGCTGAGATGGTCATCGATTCCAAATGTGGCCCTTGATCGCAGAGGAGCGTCGCGTTCAGAGACAAGGGTGGCAGCTCACAAAGGCCCAGCTCCACGCTTGAGCTGTCGAAGGCCTAGATGCCATGGCTGGGGCCAGGGTGGCGGCGTTCACGGTAGCAATCTGATTATGCTGCTCACGTGGCGCAATTTTCTAAAGCATGGGCGTATTGGATACGGCGTCAAACTGCTTGTCGTGTTCCGTGGTGAGTCGTGGCCCTAAGGTTGGCCCGCTGGCCTAATAATTAAACAGCGTCGGCTCGCTGGGTGTTTCGGCCTTCACCCTTTACGTCGAGCCGCCCGCTTGAAGCGCCGATCTCGTCTTCCGCGAGTCCGCAGCCACTTGGCATCGTCAGTTCCCGCGCGCTTCCACGTGTTTTAGCGCCGGGCACAACTCAGGCCACGCTGCCCGGCTAAGCCGAACTCGCCACAATGCAGCCAGAGTTTTGTCAGGCCTTTGACGACCTTGGTAAGAGCGCAAATCCACGGTTTCCCGCCTACATGGCCCGGCGCCGCCTCCTTTGGGAGGTGTCACCTTGGTTGATACGCATTTGGTTTGCCGGCCAGCGGCCGGCACTACCGGAATTGCTGGCACGCTCTCGCGGTACAATAAGCGGGTGCCAAGACATCGCTCCACTTCCTTCCCCGGTCCCGATCTGCTGAGCGTTGATCGGGAGCACCTGCGCCCGCTGGCCGAGCGCATGCGCCCGCGCACCCTCGACGAAATGGTCGGGCAGAAGCGCCTGCTGGCGCCGGACAGCGCGCTGCGCCGCGCGGTCGAGTCCGGTCGCGTGCATTCGATGATCCTGTGGGGGCCGCCGGGCTGCGGCAAGACCACGCTGGCGCTGCTGCTGGCCGAGTACGCCGATGCGGAATTCCGTGCCATCTCTGCCGTGCTGTCCGGGCTGCCGGAGGTGCGCCAGGTGCTGGCCGAAGCCGCGCAACGCTTCGCGGAGGGCCGGCGCACCGTGCTGTTCGTGGACGAGGTGCATCGTTTCAACAAGGCGCAGCAGGACGCATTCCTGCCGCACATCGAGCGCGGCACGATCCTGTTCGTCGGCGCCACCACCGAGAATCCGTCGTTCGAGCTGAACTCGGCGCTGCTGTCGCGTTGCCGCGTGCATGTGCTGGAAGGTGTTTCGCCGACCGATATCGTCGAAGCGCTGGAACGTGCGCTGGGGGATCGCGAGCGCGGCTTGGGCGAAGAGCGCATCGAGGTCGCACCCGAACTGCTGCTGGAGATCGCCACCGCCGCCGATGGCGACGTGCGCCGTGCGTTGACCCTGCTGGAGATCGCCGCCGAACTGGCGGGCGGGGAGGGGGGGCGCATCACGCCGCAGACCCTGACCCAGGTGCTGGCCGATCGCACCCGTCGCTTCGACAAGGGCGGCGAGCAGTTCTACGACCAGATCTCGGCACTGCACAAGTCGGTACGCAGTTCCAACCCGGACGCCGCACTGTACTGGCTGACCCGCATGCTCGATGGCGGCTGCGATCCGTCGTATCTGGCGCGTCGACTGACCCGCATGGCCATCGAGGACATCGGCCTGGCCGATCCGCGCGCGCAGAGCATGGCGCTGGAAGCCTGGGACATCTACGAGCGGCTCGGCAGCCCGGAAGGCGAACTCGCCTTCGCGCAGCTGGTGCTGTACCTGGCCAGCACTGCCAAGTCGAACGCCGGCTATGCGGCCTTCAACCAGGCCAAGGCTGACGTGCGTCAGAGCGGTACCGAAGAGGTGCCGCTGCACCTGCGCAATGCGCCGACCAAGCTGATGAAGGAGCTGGGCTATGGCGCCGAATATCAGTACGACCACGATGCCGAAGGTGGCATCGCGCTGGACCAGACCGGTTTCCCGGACGCGATGGGCGAACGGGTGTACTACAACCCGGTGCCGCGCGGCCTGGAAATCAAGCTGAAGGAAAAGCTGGACCGGCTGCGTGCCGAGCGCGAAGCGGCGCGGGCCGCGAAGGGCCGTTGAGCCGGCTTATGTGGGGTCGAGCCATGCTCGACGCTGCATTGTTCCCGCCGCCGGTCTTTGGCACACTGCGCGGCCACTTTTTCAAGGATCGATGCCGTGCAGGAAATGATTCTGCCGTTGAAGCGTTACGCCCAGTTCGAGGGTCGTGCCAACCGTCGCGAGTACTGGATGTTCCAGCTGTTCCTGTTGATCGTATCGGCCGTACTGATGGTGCCGCTCGTTGCCGGGCTGGTGATGCAGTCCGACGTCCTCGGCATTGCGTCGATCATCCTGTTCGTCGTGTTCTGGCTGGCCACCGTGCTGCCGGTCATCGCGGTGACCGTCCGTCGCCTGCATGACTGCAACCAGTCGGGCTGGATGTACCTGCTGGCCTTCATTCCGTTCGGTGGCCTGGTGATCTTCGTATTCGCACTGCTGCCGGGCACGCCGCAGGAGAATGCATACGGTCCGGTGCCTTCGGGACCGTGACACGGCGCGAGTCGAGCGCGCCTCGACGCTACAGGGCAGCAGAATGAAGCCGGCATTTCGCCGGCTTCGTCTTTACTTGATGGTGCAGTCGCCGAAGGACAGGTAGTCGGTGCCCGAGCTGAACTGCAGCGTGCAGCTGGCGGTGAACGTCGCGCCTTCTTCCAGCGCGCCCAGCTTGGCCGCCTGCTGTTCGTCGTCGCTGGTCAGCCGGGCCAGCACATTGCCCTGGTCGTCGCCGGCCTCGATCAGCGGCTCGCCCGCCAGGTTGCTGGAAACGCTCAGGGCTACGGCAGTGAAGGTCACCGTCTGGTTGAGCTGGTCCATGCCCAGTGACGAATTGCCGGCTTCTTCAAAGGCCTGGTAGAGCGTTGGCAGGTCCTGTGCGGCATGGGCAGCCAGCGGCGCAAGCAGGCCGAGGGAGAGGGCGATCAGGGTGGTGTGCTTCAAGGGAGTCTCACAATCATGGGATCCAATCCCATGGCGGTTGTGTGCAGATGAACGCGACCCGGATGGCGGCAAGTGCCCGCCATCCATGGCTGCGCTGGAAGCGGGGCGATCCAATGCCCCGATGGGCGGCAAAATAGGGGAATTGCTGCCCCTTGCGCAAGCCGGGCATCCGCGCGCGTGATACACAGCGTGACGTTTGATCGATGTGATAATCATTCGCGTTTAAGGTAGACTGCGGTCCCCTGTGAACCGGCGGCCCCGTGCCGCGTCTGCCGCCGCTGATGAAGCATTTCGTCCCGCCTTCGCGCCGTGGTCCGCTGGCCCGCGGCCTGGCCGCCCTGATGATGGCTCTGCTCCTGGTCACCTCGTACGCCCATGCCCAGCAGCGCAATCCGCTGCAGACGATCGGCCATACCGTGCTCGACGAGCCGGCGGCCAGCTATCGCTTCGAACATTTCGTGGTGGACAGCCCGGACCAGCAGCGCCGTTGGCGGGTGAATCTCGCGATCCCGGTCAAGCCTGGCAAGGCGCCCTCGCCGGTGCTGTACGCACTGGATGGCAATGCGGTGGCCATGGTGCTGGACCAGCCGTTGCTGGCCGAACTGGCCGCGCGCAAGGCGCCACCGGTGCTGGTGCTGATCGGCTACGACAACGACCTGCGCATCGATTCCAAGGCGCGCACCCGCGACTACACCGCGTGGATCGACCGTGCCGACGACGAGGGCGGCACAACCCAGGCGGTCGGCGGTGGTGCTGCGGCCTTCCTGGATGTGATCGAACGCCGCATCAAGCCGGAAGTCGAGCGTCGCGCACGCATCGATACGCAGCAGCAAGCGCTGTGGGGGCACTCGCTGGGCGGGTTGTTCGTGCTCCATGCGCTGTACACGCGTCCCGCCGCCTTCCAGTCCTATCTGGCGGCCAGCCCCTCGCTGTGGTGGAGCCAGGGTGCGGCGCTGGGTGATCCGGAACAGCAGTTCGTGCAGAACGTGCACGGCCAGCAGGCCAGCCTGTGGCTGATGCTGGGCGGCGCCGAGCGCGTCGGCGATCGCGGCAAGCGTGACATGACCAATCCGCGCGTGGTGGCGCACCTGCGCCGTATCGGTGGCGCCACGCCGGACGCGGCAATGCAGTTGGCCGAGCGCTTGGGCAAAGTGCCGGGCCTGAGCGTGCGCTACCGGGAATTTCCTGGCCTGGGCCATGGCCCGATGCTGCCCGCCTCGTTCCACGCGGCGCTGCACGAGCTGTACGGCGTAACCGACCGTAGTACCAGCGATGGCGCACCCAATGGCGGTGACAACGCCGCCGAGTGACCCGAACCGCACGCGCTGCCGTGCGACCCCACCACCCAGGCGAGGCTGCCGGCGTGCAGCGGCCCAGGCAACCGATGAATCCCGCGCCACGTGGCGCGGCCTACGTGTGCAAGGAGCCTGCCATGTCGTTCCGTCCGTCTTTCCGTCTTACCACTCTTGCTGCCGGCCTGCTGCTGGCGGTGACCGCCACCGCGCAGCCGGTGTTCGACCAGCCGGCCAACGCCACCTTCAAGGGTGAGGTCGTCTCACGCGGTGAGAACGTGGTTCCCGGCAGCACCGCCGACGTGGTCGGCCGTGGCTTCGTGCCGGGCCAGAAGGTCAGCCTGCTGCGTGGCGACAGCGTGCTCAACGCGCAGCCGCTGGTGGTCGATGCCGATGGCAACTTCAAGACCCAGCTGAGCATTCCGACCGACGCGGTGCCGGGCACCCACCCGGTGGTGGTGCGCGCCAGTCAGCCGGCTGCGGCCACGGTGCTGAAGCTGCGCGTGTCGCCGCAGCTGCCGCTGTCCGGCCAGGCGCAGTTCGCCACCCAGTCCAGCAAGCTGGTGCCCGGCCTGTACCAGTCCGCCTACAGCGCCGCCAGCAATGCGCTGTTCGTGACCTCGGCGGTGGGGCGCCCGCCGGTGACCCAGTCGCAGCTGCTGAAGCTGGACCCGACGTCGCTGAAGGTGACCCAGGCGATCACCCCGGCGCAGGTGCCGGGCAACACCCATGGTGCGGTCTACGCGGTTTACGGGGTGGGCGTGGATGACACCCACGGCAATGTCTGGGTCACCAATACCCGCCAGAACTCGATCGCGGTCTATCGCCAGAAGGACCTGTCGCTGGTCCATCAGTTCCCGGTCGATGCCGTGCCGCACGCGCGCGACGTGGTGGTCGATGGCACCCGCGGCAAGGTATTCGCCTCGGCCACGGGTGAAGACCACCTGTCGGTGTTCGATGCCAGGACCTTCAAGGAACTGCCGCCGGTGACGCTCGAATCCGGCGTCGATGACGGGAAGTTCACCCCGATGAGCCTGGTGCTGGATGAGAAGGGCGGCAAGCTGTTCACCGTCAGCATCGGCACGCCGGAAGCGGCGGTGATCGATGTGGCCAGCGGCAAGGTCGAGAAGGTCATCGACCTGGGCAATTCGATCAGTGCCTCGGGCGTGGCCTTCGACGCGACACGCAACCGCCTGTACGTGGCCTCGCAGGGCACCGACAACCTGCTGATCGTCGATGTGGCCGCAGGCAAGGTGCTGCACGACGTGCCGGTCGGCGCCGGCGCGCTGAACGTCGCCTTCGATGATGCCTCCGGCCTGGCCTACGTCAGCAACCGGGGCGCCGGCACGGTCACCGTGGTGAATGGTGACGGCAAGGTGGTTGCCAACCTCGATGGCGGCACGCTGCCGAACCATGTCCGCGCCGATGGCAAGGGCAACGTGTTCGCGGTGAACAAGTCGCGTGGCGCCGAAGATCCGAAGGGTGACCCCATCACCCGCATTACCCCGAAGCAGTAAGTCACAGGGCGGGGCGGCCTGCACGTCGCCCTGCCAGCAAGGAGAACGAGCATGAACATCGCGTCCCGTCTGCGCCTGTGTGCGCTTCCGTTGGCTGTTTCGCTGGCGCTGGCCGCCTGCAGCGGTTCGTCGACACCGCCTGATGGCCACAAGGCCGCCGAGCCGCCCGCCGCAACCGCCGCTGCGGACACCGCGTTGCCGGCAGGCTGGCAGCGCGTGGCCGGTGCCGAGATGCCGGCGGTGCATGACCAGAAGGCGGTGCTGCCGGCCAAAGTGCATTCCGATGACGGCGCCGATATCGAGGTGACCGATACCCGCCGGATCATTGCCGGTGGCGACGACGTCATCGCGGTGATCGAAGCACTGGGCCTGGGCACGCAGGTATTCGCCGCGCCGACCAACACCACCACCCAGGCCGGCCTGGCCGCGCCGCACCAGTTCCTGTTCAACCGCACCACCGGCGTGGAGGGCGTGCTGAGCCTGCAGGGCTCGCTGTTCCTCGGCAACAGCCTGCGCCGCCACACCGAGCTGGCGAAAAAGCTGCGCGAGGTGGGCGAGCCAGCGGTGGTCATCGATGACCTGCAGCCGGCGCCGGACAAGGTGCGCAAGGTCGCCGCCGCACTAGGGCTGGCCGAAGCGGGGCAAACACTGGCCACGCAGGTGCAGCGCCAGCTCGACGAGGCTGCAGCGATTGGCAAGGGCCTGGGCCATGCGCCACGACTGATCCACGTCTCGGCCACCGGCGCTGGCGGCTCGCCTACTGTTGCCGGTGCCGACAGCGCGTCGGCGCAGCTGATCGCCCTGGCCGGCGGCATCAACATCGGCACCGAGGCCGGGGTGAAGAACTACTCGCAGCTGAGCAACGAGGGCGTGGTCGCGGCGGCACCGGAAGTGATCCTGGTGACCGAGCATGACCTGCAGCTGTTCGGCGGTGCCGAAGGCCTGTGGAAGGCCTACCCGACGCTGAAGCAGACCCCGGCCGGGCAGGCCAATCGGGTCTGGGTGATGCCGGATGTGCAGCTGAAGTACACCAGCGTGGGTTCTGGTGCGGGCGCGCTGGCGCTGGCCAAGGCCCTGGCGGCGTTGCCCAAGGCATGAGTCCGGCGGATCGGCGCCGCCGTCGCGGGCGGGCGATGTTGATGGTGGCGTTGCTGGCACTGCTGGGGGCAGTGCTGGCGTCGTTCGCCGTGGGTCCGTTGCGGTTGCCGCCGCTGGAGGTGATGCAGGCGCTGGCGGTGAAGCTGGGCCTGCTTGACCCACAGGCGGTCAGCAGTCGCGACCTGGCCGTGGTCTGGCAACTGCGTATTCCGCGTGCCCTGTTGGGCGCAATGGTGGGTGCATCGCTGGCGATGGCCGGTGCCAGCCTGCAGGGGCTGTTCGGCAATCCGCTGGCGGACCCCGGCATCGTAGGTGTCAGCCAGGGTGCTGCGCTGGGGGCGGTGGCCGCCATCGTGCTCGGCGCTGCCGGTGCGGCGGGCTGGCTGGTGCCGGTGGCGGCGTTCGCCGGCGGTGCGCTGGCGATCGGCCTGACCTACGCACTGGCGCGACCCGGCAAAGGTTCGGGCAACGCGACGCTGTTGCTGGTCGGCATCGCGATGGCTGCATTCTGCTCGGCGCTGATCGGTTTCCTCACGTACATCGCCAGTGAGAGCGAGCTGCAGTCGCTGGTGTTCTGGCAGATGGGCTCGCTGGCGCGCGCCAACTGGGCCGATGTGGCAGCCGTGGTGCCGCTGTTCGCGTTGGGCGTGTTTGCGCTGCAGCGGTTGGCCACGCCGCTGGACATGCTGGCGCTGGGCGAACGCCAGGCACAGCACCTTGGGCTGGACGTCATCCGTACGCGCCGCCGCCTGGTGGCGTTCAGTGCGCTGCTGGTGGGCGCAGCGGTGGCGTTTGCCGGCTCGATCAGTTTCGTTGGCCTGGTGGTGCCGCACGTCGCGCGCCTGCTGGTCGGCCCCGGGCATCGCTGGTTGCTGCCGTTGTCCGGCCTGCTGGGTGCGCTGCTGATCGTGGTGGCCGACACCGCTGCACGCACGCTTGATCCGCCCGCGGAGATTCCGCTGGGCTTGTTCTCGGCCGCGTTGGGCGCACCGTTCTTCCTCTGGCTGGTGCTGCAGCAGCGCCGCAAGGCGGCGCCATGAGCGTGCTTCTGAAGCTGCACGAGGTGGTGGTGCGCCGCCAGCAGCGCGAGATCCTGCATGGCGTCTCGCTCGCGTTCGAGCCGGGTACGGTGACCGCGCTGGTTGGCCCGAACGGCGCAGGCAAGTCCACGTTGTTGGCGGTGGCTGCCGGTGACCTGCGCGCCGATGCGGGCGAGGTGAGCCTGCTGGGCAAGCCGTTGGCCAGTTACAAGGCGGGGCCGCTGGCACGCGAGCGCGCGGTAATGCCGCAGGAGCATGGCGTGCGCTTCGCCTTCAGCGTGGAGGAGGTGGTCGCGATGGGACGGTTGCCGCATTCGCCGGATCCGCGAGTGGACGATGCTCAGGTGGAAGCTGCAATCGATGCCGCCGAACTGCAGGCGCTGCGCCTGCGCGAGGTGCAGCAGCTGTCCGGTGGCGAGTCCGCCCGGACAACGTTTGCGCGCGTGCTGGCGCAGGACACGCCGCTGCTGTTGCTTGATGAGCCGACCGCCGCGCTGGATCTGCGCCACCAGGAGCGCACGCTGCGCAGTGTGCGTGCCTGTGCCGAAGCCGGTGCGTGCGTGATCGTGGTGCTGCACGACCTCAACCTGGCCGCCGGCTATGCCGACCGCATCGTGCTGCTGGAGCAGGGCAGGGTGGCGGCCGATGGCACGCCGCTGCAGGTGCTGACCGAAGACAACCTGCAGCGGGTTTACCAGCAGGATGTGGTGGTGCTGGAGCATCCGCGGCGCGGGGTACCGCTGGTGGTGGTGACATAGGCCGGATCTGCTGCCGTCGCCGCGTATCATGTCCGGCCGGTATTCCCTCAATGGACTGATGCAATGATCTGTAGCATTTCGCGCGGCACTGTGCTGGCCGTGTTGGCTGGCTTCGCAGGCGCTGCGACTGCGGCTTCCACCTCGCCGGTTTCGCTTACCGATGCAGCGGAGAATGCCTCGCTGATCGAGATCCGGCATTCCGCTGGCGCGGGCTCCCCTGTTGCGTCCATCCGGTCGCAGTACTTCGCCAACGAGGAAATGTCCGTGAGCTGGGACGACCAGCAGGTGCTGGTGCTTTGCAAGGAGGCGGCGTACCTGCAGATTCCCCCTGCCAAGCTCAAGGCCGCTGCGTTGAGCACCGAGCAGCGGCAGATGATCGTCTACCAGGCGCTGATGTCCGGCCTGGGCGCTGTCGCGGGCGTGGTCGGCCCTGCGGGCGAGGTGGTGGCGGTGGCGGATGACGGAAGCGAGACCCGCAGCGTTGGCGAAAATCCTTGGGCGTACGGTATCGAGCGCTACGACATCACCACCCAGCGCATGCCGGGCGGCGCGCTACGCGTGCATTCCCGCAAGACCGCGACCGTGAACACGACGCCCCCGGCGAGCCCGGACGACACGTTCAGCACCGAGGATGACCAGGCGGCACGCCTGTCCGAACTGGCCCCGGTCGGTAGCTGGACCGAGGTGGTGATCCATGGCGGCCCACGGCTGCCGCACATGGACCCGGCGACGTCGCTGAAGGGGTGGATGTCGATGGGAGATGACCAAGCGGCGACCGTGGCCGAGGCGCGCACGCTGCACGGCTGCAAGTAAAGGCTGAGAGGGGTCAGATCCCTTTGCCGTCGCAAAGGGATCCGCCCCTGACGCCCGCCGGCCTCATCGTTCCATTTGTGTGTGCGATATTCACTTGCGCGCCAGATTGGCAGGTCTACAATGCGCGCCATGAACCGGATGCCGCTCCTGAAGTTTTTCACCCTGACCCGCGCAAGCGCGGAACGGGCGTGTCTGCCTGGAGCCCCACGAGGCCGTTGAAGCGGCCATCGCTGGACCTTCGACAGAGCGCCCTCCGGGGCGCTCTTTTCGTTTTTGATTCTTGTACTCGACTAATTTCCCGCGAGTCGACTAACAGTCGACTCTACCCAGCCGACGCTACTCAGTACCGCAAAGGAGAACGTGCCATGCACCAGATCGCCGAGACCGAACGCTAGCCGCGCACCCTGTCGCCAACCGGGGTGCGCGGCCCCCGAAGTTGGCTTTGCAGGAACCTCTCTCATGAACACCCAAGTCCTTTCCCGCCGTCGCAACCTTGGCATCATTGCCCACATCGACGCAGGCAAGACCACGCTGACCGAACGCCTGCTGTGGAAAAGCGGCGAGATCCACCGCGTCGGCGAAGTACACGACGGCAACGCGACCACCGACTTCTCGGCGATCGAGCGCGAACGTGGCATCACCATTGGCGCGGCCGCCGTGCAGGCGCAGTGGGCGCCGCGCGACCTGCCGCCGCATCGGCTGACCCTGATCGACACCCCCGGCCACATCGACTTCGCCATCGAGGTCGAGCGTTCGCTGCGGGTGCTCGACGGTGCCGTGGCCGTGTTCTCGGCCGTGGACGGCGTGCAGCCGCAGTCCGAAACCGTGTGGCGCCAGGCGCGTCGCCATCGCGTGCCGCTGATCGCTTTCGTCAACAAGATGGACCGCGTCGGCGCTTCGTTCGAGCGCGTGCTGGAGCAGCTGCAGGACAAGCTGCAGGCACGACCCTGGGCGCTCGGCGTTCCGCTGGGCAGCGAAAGCGGCTTCAACGGTTGGGTCGACCTGGTCGACGAGCGTGTGCTGCAGTGGCAGGACGGTGCGGCTGCGTCCATCACCACGTGGGACGACGCGGCGCGTGCGCAGTGGCAGCCGCAGCGCGATGCGCTGGTCGAAGCCGTGGCCGATCACGATGAACAGCTGGCCGATGCCTGGCTGGAAGGTCGCGTGATCGATGCCGGGGTGCTGCGCGCGGCGATCCGCCGGGCGACGCTCGCCGGTGCGGGCGTGCCCGTGCTGGCCGGTGCCGCGTTCAAGGACAAGGGTATCGAGACGCTGCTGGACGCTGTGGTCGATTACCTGCCGTCGCCGCTGGATCGCCCTGCCGTCAGCGCCGAAAGCGATGACGGCGAGGTGGTACTGCCGCCGGACCCGGACGGTCCGCTGGCCGGCCTGCTGTTCAAGATCACCCACCAGCAGCACGGCGCGCTGAGCTTCGTGCGGCTGTACTCGGGCAGCTTGAAGGTGGGCGACGCGGTGGCCAGTTCGCAGCATCCGCAGGGTCGGCGGGTCAGCCGGCTGGTGCGGGTGCAGGCCGACCAGACCCACGACATCGACCAGGCCGTGGCCGGGGACATCGTCGCGGTGCTGGGCTGGAAGGATGCGGTCAGCGGTGAAACGCTGAGCAGTCGTGCACGCCCGCTGCGCCTGGAGAACATCCAGGCCCAGGCGCCGGTGCTGGCCTGGCGCCTGGAGCCGGCGCGTGCGGCAGACCTGATCCGGATGGCGCAGGGCCTGGCCAGCCTGGCCCAGGAAGACCCCTCGTTCCGTGTGGAAACGGACCGGGAAACGGGCGAAACCCTGGTCTGGGGCATGGGCGAGCTGCACCTGGAAGTGATGGTCGAGCGCCTGCGCAGCGAGTGGAAGGTCGATGTGGGCGTAGGTGCGCCACGCGTGGCCTACCAGGAGACGCCGATGCGCCCGATGACCGGTGTCGTCGGGCGGCTGGTCAAGCAGACCGGTGGCCAGGGCCAGTTCGCGCACGTGGTGCTGGACGTATCGCCGCGCGAGGACGACCAGGTGGTGTTCAATGACCGCATCGTCGGTGGCGTGGTGCCGCGCAGCTTCATCGCAGCGGTGGAGAAGGGCGTGCGGGCTGCGCTGTCGGAAGGCCCGCACGGGCATCCGGTGGTGGGTATCGAGGTCACGCTTGTGGATGGCCAGACCCATGCAAAGGACTCGTCGGAGATGGCGTTCCATCGTGCGGGCGCCGAGGCGATCAAGGCGGCGCTGGCCGAGGGGGGCACGCAGCTGCTGGAGCCGGTGATGGCGGTGACGGTGCATTCGCCGTCGGCGTCGGTGGGTGACGTGGTCGGCGACCTCAACCGTCGCCATGGCCGCATCGCCCGCATCGAGGACCAGGACGGTCGCGCCGAGGTCAGCGGCTTCGCACCGCTGGCGCAGCTGGTCGGATATACGACTTCGCTGCGCTCGCTCAGCCAGGGACGCGCGAGCAGCGAGGCGCACCTGCATGGCTACGAGCCGGTACGCGCGGCATGAGCAAAGTGAGGGGAGCCCGTTCGCGGGCTCCCTTTTTTCTGTGCGTCCGGATTTCCGTATCCACGCATGGCGTTGATCTACCATGTGCTGGCGGGTTTCCGCATCCACGCATGGCGTGGAGCTGCCGGGTGACCGGGTCGCGAGCTCTGCAGTAGATCCATGCCATACGTGGAGGCAGTGCTGGCGGCGCGATTTTTGCACTGCATCGCAACAAAAGTGCAGAAAACGCTGGATTAAAGTGATGCCTCACGATAAATTGCGCACCCCCCGTTGCTCGCCGCCGCCCGCACCCTGCCCATGCGTGATGACAAAGACCCCGGAACCCTGGAGCTGACCCTGCCGCGCAAGCGCGGTCGTCCGCCCAAGTTCGGGTACGCGATGAGCGACGCGCAACGGGCCGCGCGCTACCGTGCGCGCAGGGCAGGGCAGGCCAACCACGCCGACGTCCGCTCCTGCAGCGACATGGTGCTGCTGGACAAGATCCGCGCCGCAGTGAGCGCGCGCGACACCGAGCTGGCCGGATTCCTGGTCCACGTACTCTGGCAGCGCTATCCGTTGCAGCTGAAATAGTTTGCCGGCGGGGTGGCCGTTGTCATCGTGCTTGTTGATAATGCGGGATTCAGGTTGTTCCCGCTGGCGTGCCCGGGATGGCAGGCGCGCATGATCGAACGGTTCCCAAGATGACCACCACCAGCGACACCACCACCGAAGCGGCGCCGAGCGGCGCTCCCCTGTTCTATACCCGTCCGGTGCCGCTGCAGGCCGATGTGCACGCCGATCTGCGCATCCTGCCGGGCAAGCTCGAGTTCGCCGCCGGCAACAACGCCATTCCGCTGGTGCTGGGCGAGTTCTCGCTGGCGCTGCACCACTTCCCGATCCTGTTCGCCGGCCCGGGCGCGGTCCCGATGGCTGCGGTGGGCGTGTCCGACCAGAACCTGTTCATCAAGGACGGGCTGTGGGAAGACGAGGCCTATATCCCGGCCTATCTGCGCCGCCACCCCTTCATCTTCATCGACACCGGCGCGGACAATGACTTCCTGCTGGGCATCGACGAGGAAAGCCCGCGCGTGGTCAAAGGCGGCGAAGAAGGCCAGCCGCTGTTCGTTGACGGCAAGGCCACCGAGATGGTGCAGCAGGCGCTGGAGTTCTGCGGCCAGTACACCCGCGAACACGAACAGACCCTGGCCTTCTCCAAGGCCCTGACCGACAACGGCCTGCTGGTCGAGCGCAACGCCACCGTGCGGACCCCGGATGGCCGCGAGTTCAACCTCAATGGTTTCCTGGTCGTGGACGTCGAGAAGTTCGTTGCGCTGCCGGAAGCGACCGTGGTCGAGTGGCACCGCAGCGGCTGGCTGGCGCTGATCCACCAGCACCTGATGTCGCTGGGTCGCTTCAATGACCTGACCCGTCGCCAGGTCGAGCGCCTGGCGGCCTGATCACGGCGCCTGCTGGGTTCCCGCGCCGCGGGAACCCTGTCCGGCCTGCAATAGGTCCAGCAGACGACGTGCGCCGGCCCAGTCCGGCGCTGCGTCATGTGCCAGATCGACCAGCTGCGCAGCGAGGGGCGCCTGCGCGTGTCGCCCCAGCATCTGCAGCGTGCCCTGCAGGCGATGTGCGTGGTGGCCCAAGCAGGGTGCGTCGGCGCGGCCGATGGCCTGCGCGATCTTCTTCAGCTCTTCGCGGATATCCGCGTCATAGGCCGCATCCATTGCAGCCACCGGTGGCACTGCATCCAGCCCCTCCGGCGCCGCAATACCGAGCGCAGCCAGCAGTTGGGCAGCGCGCAGTGGCTTGGTCAGCACTGCGTCGAAGCCCGAGCGGCGGCAGCGTGCGCGGTGACGGCGGCCGGTGCGCGCCGACAGCGCGATCAGGCGCAGCGGCTGCCCACCCTGGCGGCGCAGTTCGCGCGCCAGCGCATGGCCATCGACGCCACGCAGGCCGATATCGATCAGTGCGGCAGCGCGGGGCTGGCGCATCTGTTCGGCCAGGGCACTGGCCGCATCCTCCAGTGCACATACCTCTGCGCCCCAGCGCTGCAGTTGCGTGGCAAGCACGTGGCGATTGAGCGCATGGTCCTCGACCAGCAGCAGCCGCACGCCGGCCAGCGGCGTTCCGCCGACGGGCATGTCCTCGACGTCCTCACCGCTGTCCGCCGGACCGGTCGGCAGGCGCAGGATGAAGCGGCTGCCGCGCCCCAGCACGCTGTGCACGGTCAGGTCGCCTCCCATCGCACGGGCCAGCTCGCGCGCGATGGAGAGCCCCAGGCCCGTTCCGCCGCGCTGGTGGCCGCCGCTGCCCTGCTGGAATGGCTGGAACAGCGTGGCGACCTGGGCTGGCTCGATGCCGATGCCGCTGTCGATCACCTCCAGCAGCAGTTCCCGCGGCCGCGCGGCGGGCGTGAGCTGCAGGCGCAGCTCGATGCCGCCGACGTCACTGAATTTGACCGCGTTGGCCAGCAGGTTGCTGGCGATCTGGCGCACGGCATCGGCATCCAGCAGGATGAGGGTCGTCGCGGTGGACGGCGCATCCAGATGCAGCGTCAGGCCCTTGCGCTGCGCCTGCGGCCGGATCGCCTCCAGCGCCTGCCGGCAGACCTGGGCGATATCACAGGGATGCGCATGTGGCTTGAACGCTCCGCTGGCCAGGCGCGAAAAATCGAGTGCGCGGTTCAGCAGGCCGCGCAGTGATTGGCTGGCATGGCTGGCAGCCGCAAGCAGATCGCGCTCGCCTTTGCGCAGGGGCGATTGTCCCAGCAGCTCGATCGAGGTCAGCACCGCCTGCGCCGAATTGCGCATCTCGTGGCTGATGACCCCGATGGCCTGCGCGCTGCGCCGGTCGCCGCTTGCCTGCCGTTGCCGGAACATGCGCCACAGCAACGGCAGGGCGATCAGCACGGGCGCCAGCAACAGCCAGCCGCGCGGGGGCGCTGACCACATCCAGTCCAGGGCGCTCCCGGCCGCCGCCGGCAGCGTCTGTCCGGCCCAGAGATGGAGCAGTCCGGCATGCTCCTCCAGCGTGATCTGCCGCAATGCCTGGTCGATGCGCTGGAGAAGCTGCTGGTCTTCCTGGCGGACGAGCAGGTACAGGTCGGTGGAAAATCCGCTGTCGAATGGCTGCAGGCGCAGGCGTCCGTTGAAGTGGCGACGGACCAGCGGGCGCAGTGTCGACTCGATGCCGATCGCCATGTCCGCCAGCCCGGATTCGACGGCCGCCAGCGCTGCGTGCCGGTCAGGCATCTGCTTCAGCCGGATCTGCGGATGATGCGCGCTCAGCCAACCGGCGTAAGGCCCGCCTTCAACGACCGCGATGACCTGCCCGTCGAGCTCGCCCATCTGCCGCGGCAGCCACTCGCCAGCGCGCCCGGCCACCAACGTGGCGCCGCCGCGGAAACGGCCGGAGGCGGCGAGGCCGGGGCAGGCCAGCGACAGGTGTCGCGCGCCGTCAAACACCATGACCAGGTCGGCGTCGTGGTGGCACACGGCGAGGATCGAGGCGGCGGTCGTCGGATAGGGATGCTCCAGGAAGCGGAGCTGGGCGTGCCGGGCGACGAGGTTGGCGTAGCCATGGGCGAGCGTGGGCGGCGCTGTCGCATCGATCAGCGTCGACGGCACCGGACGCAGCGAGGGAGCGGTGGCCACCCGCACGCTGCTGCCCGGCAGCCAGCGCGGCGAGCGGATGTCTTCGGCCGACGCTGCGGGCAGAAGCAGCAGCGCCAGCAGGCCGATGGACAGCAGGCGCCGGCGCAACGGTGCCTGGCGGGTCACGGCGATTCCATCCGTTCGCGCAGCGCATAGATTTCCACATCGCTGCGCAATCCCAGCTTGCGCAGTACGGCGACCTTCTGGGTACTGACGGTCTTGATGCTGCGGTGCCGGCGCAGCGCGATCTCGGACACGGTCAGGCCCTGCAACAGCAGGCCCAGTACCTCGCGCTCGTTGCGGCTGAGCTCGCCGCGATCGCCGGCCAGCCGGACGTCCGGCGGCACCCGCAGCAACCCCTGCGACACGCGTACAATGGCATCCGACAGGGCGGCGAGCGGTTCGGCCTTGCTGACGAATCCGTGGAGCCCGGCATCGATCAGGCTGTTGAGGTTGGTGGTGGGCGAGAGCGTAGCGAACCCCAGCAGCGACGTGCGCGGGAAGTCCCGGCACAGCAGCGATACCAGCTCGATGCTGCACAGATCGCCGCGGGCCAGCGTGAGGTCGATGACCGCCACGTCCACCGGCGTGCAGCGCAGGCTGTGGATCAGGTCGCTGCTGCAGCCATGGCTGGCGACGATGTCGAATCGCAGGTCACCGGAGAGGTGCAGGGCGGTACCGCGGCGGACGACTTCATGGTCGTCCAGAAGCGCCAGCCTGAGCCGACGCGGTGCAGGAAATCCATTCATGCGCGGGAGGTGGTCGGCGCCCGTAGGCGTGGCCGCCATTCTGGCGCCGCTGTCGCGTCGAACATCGAATTCGTTGCGTTTTTACGACTATTCCTAAAGATCGATGGCTCTGATCCATCGATCCTTGTTCATTCATGAGCGCTACCTATCGTCAGGGCGGCGCAACACGCGTGAAACGCGGCCTAGCGCACCGACTGCGGCACGCGCCGCAGCTTCCCGGTGTCGTAACCCATGGCCGCAATACGCTGCACTGCCTGCTGGTAGTCGCGCTCTGACACCTGTGGTGTCCGTGCCATGAACCAGACATAGTCACGCTTGCTGCGCGCGACGATGGTCTGGCCATAGTCATCGTCCAGCCAGGCGATCACATACTCGGCCTGGATCGGCCAGATGAACTGCATGCCCCAGATCGCGCCGTTGCCCTCCTTCTCGACCCGTCCGATGGGGTGCATCGACTTCTGCGGGGCATCGAAACTGCCCTTGCGATAGGTGAACGTGGTCTGGATGCGTCCATCCGGTTTCAGCGCATAGCTTTCCACGGCGTCGAAGGCCTCGCGCTCGGGCCATGATGGAATGTGGGCAATGACGTACCAGTCGCCCATGAAGCGCGGCACCTCCACCGAGGGCGGGCGGGGCAGGGGTCGGGTCTCGCTGGAACTGCAGCCGGAACCGAACAGGCTCAATGCCAACAGGGGAAGCAGCGAACGGATGTGCATGTCACACCTCAGCGGGGACGGAACAGGTAATGGGCAACCAGCCATTGCTGGCCGTCGTCGTAGCCGAACAGCTCGGCACAGGCCATCCAGAACATGCGCCAGCGCTGCCACCAGATCTTCGCTGCGGCCTGGCCGTAGGTCGCGACCAGCACCGGCATCACCGCCTCGCGGGATGCATCCTGGTTGGCCAGCCAATGGTCGGCCGTGCGCTGGTAGTGGGTGCCGTCCAGCAACCAGCGCTGGTCAAGCCGCAGGTCGCGCTGGAAATGCAGCAGCGTGTCGGCCGCCGGCATCAGGCCGCCGGTGAAGAAATGGCGGCCCATCCAGTTGTCGCCGCCCTCGGTCTCGAACGGGTACATCAGCGTGCGGTGGGCGAAGATGTGCACGAACAGGGCGCCGTCGGGCTTCAGCCACTGGCCGATGCGCGCCAGCAGGCGCTCGTAGTTGCGCACATGTTCGAACATTTCCACCGAGACGCAGCGGTCGAAGCGTGCGGCGGGCAGTTCAAGCTGGTTGACGTCGCGGGTGATCACCTCGACGTTGTGCAGTCCCCTGGCCTGGCACTGCGCCATGATGTGCTGGCGCTGGCTGTGCGAGTTGGACACGGCGGTGATTGCTGCGTTGGGATAGCGCTCGGCCATCCACAGGGTCAGCGAACCCCAGCCACAGCCCAGTTCGAGGATCTGCTGGCCATCGGCCAGCTCGGCGCGCTGGCCGTACAGCGCAAGCATGGCCTCCTCGGCCTGGTCCAGCGTCTCGCGCCCGGTGGGGTAGTAGCAGCTGCTGTACTTCAGGCGCCTGCCCAGGCAGGCCTGGAAGAACGCCGCCGGAACTTCGTAGTGCTGGCGGTTGGCTGCCTCGGTATGCAGCGCCAGCGGGCTGTCGGCCAGCTCGGCGATGCGATGGCTGAAGCGCGCGGACTGGGCCTCGATGCCGCCCGCCAATTCCTCTTGCAGGCGCTGCGCGCACAGGCGACGGATGCCGGCACGCAGCGCCGCATCGGGAACCAGTCCGCGTTCGGCCCAGGCGATCAGCCCGGTTTCCGCGTCGTCGGCCGGGTTCAGTGACGGGATCGCGTTCATGCGGAATGCTCCTTGGAAGAATGGGGAAACCAGGGAAAGAACATCGGGGTGCTGCGCTGGTAGGCGCGATAGTCGTCGCCACGGCTGCGAAGGGCCTGCTTTTCAGTGAACGGAACACCGCTGAGGTAGCGCAGGAACACGTACATCAGCAGCGGGCCGGTCCACGCCAGCCACCACAGCGGTGAGCCGACGGCGAGCAGGACGTAGCTGAACCAGTGCAGCCACTCAAAGAAGTAGTTGGGGTGCCGCGAATAGCGCCACAGTCCTTCACGGCAGGTGCGGCCCTTGTTTGCCGAGTCCGCGCGGAAGCGGGCAAGCTGGCGGTCGGCCAGGGCCTCGCCGCCGACGCTCAGCAGCCACACCAGGCCTGTGCCCACGATCCACCCGGTCACGCCGGCCTGCGGGTTGGATGCCACGGCGACGAAGGGCAGGGCGAACAGCAGCACCAGCAGCGCCTGCGCCATGAAGAAGCCGAAGATCTTGCCCTGATGGCCCTGCCAGTGTTCGCGCAGGTAGCGGTAGCGGCCGTCTTCCGGTTCGCTGCGCACCCGGTGCCACAGGTGCAGGGCCAGCCGGCTGCCCCACAGGCCACCGAGCACGCCCAGCGCAACCCGCGGCACCAGCGCGCCTTCGCCGAGCAGCGCCAGCAGCACGGCCGACACCGCCACGCCCTTGGCCCAGAGCACGTCGACCACGCCGATGTTCTGCCGGCGGCGCTGCCAGGCCCAGCCCCAGCTCATCATCAGCACGGAGTACAGCAGGACCCACAACAGATGACTCATGACGGTGCTCCGGCCAGCGGGGGTGAGGGGGTGCGTGAACCGCGACGGGCGCACTGGCACAGCAGCGACAGCGCAATGCTCCAGCCTGCGCCCAGCACCAGCAGGCCCTGCCATGCCGGCGCCGTGAACTGCACCGCATCGAACCCGCGCGCCGCGGACAGATAGGCCAGCGGCGCCAGCAGCAGGCCGAACACGGCCGGCAGGACCGGGTGGCGCTGCAGGAAGCGCATCGAGGTGGTCAGCGTCATGGCAAAGGCAGCCCACAGCGCCAGGATCCATGGTGGCGGCGCCCAGCCGAGCGGCGCGGCGGCATAGCGCACGGTGCCGCTGGCGGCGGCGCTGGCATCCACCAGCCAGGCGCAGGCCAGCGCGAGCACCATCAGCCGCAGGTCCAGCCGCGGATGCGGCGAGGTCAGCAGCTGGCTGCCGATGTAGAGCGACGCCGCCAGCAGCGCCGGCCACTGCCAGCCGCGTCCTGCTCCCGCCACGGCACACAGCCAGACCAGCTGGTTGCCAATCAGATTGGCCCAGAACCGGCGCATGTCAGCCGGCCCGGCCCGCTGAGAGGGCTGGCCGATGCGAAGGGCGAGCGAGCAGCAGGTGCGAGACGCCGATCGAACGCTCGAGGAACCCGCCTTCGCAGTAAGCCAGGTAGAACTCCCACATCCGGCAGAAGCGGGCGTCGAAGCCCTGCGCCTGCACGCTCGGCAGCTGCGCCAGGAAGCGCTGCCTCCAGGCCCGCAGCGTCAGTGCGTAGGAGTGCCCGAAGTCCTGCTGGGCGATCAGCTGCAGGTCGCTGGCACGGGTCTTGGCCGCCAGGATCGCATTGATCGACGGAATGAAGCTGCCGGGGAACACATAGCGCTTGATGTAGTCGACGCTGCGCCGGGCCTGCTCGTAGCGATGGTCCTCGATGGTGATGGCCTGCAGCAGGGCCACGCCGTCCGGCTTCAGCAGCCGCTGCAGCGTGGCCATGTAGGTGTGCAGGTACTCCGCGCCGATGGCTTCGATCATCTCGATGGAGACCAGCTTGTCGTACTGGCCCTGCAGGTCGCGGTAGTCCTGCATCAACAGCGTGACGCGGTCCTGCAGGCCGGCGGCGCGCACGCGCTCGGCGGCCAGTGCATGCTGTTCGGCAGAAATCGTGGTGGTGGTGACATGGCAGCCGTAGTGCTGCGCCGCATGCACGGCAAAGCCTCCCCAGCCGGTGCCGATCTCGACCACGCGGTCGCCGGGCTTCAGCGCCAGCTGTTGGCAGATGCGGTCCAGCTTGCGCCGCGACGCCACCTCCAGCGGTTCGTCTTCATCGTCGAACAGGGCTGAGGAATACATCAGGTCCGGCGACAGGAACAGCGCGAAGAAATCGTTGCCGAGGTCGTAGTGCGCGGCGATGTTGCGGCGGCTGCCTTCCCGGCTGTTGCGGCGCAGGCGGTTCCAGCCGCGCAGCAGCCAGCCTCCCACGCGCGCCGGCCCGTGTTCCATGCCGTCGAGCAGATCGCGGTTGCGCACCAGCAGGCGGATCAATGCCACCAGATCGTCGCAGTGCCACTCACCCTGGATGTAGCTTTCACCTGCGCCGACGCTGCCCTGCGCGGCGACCTTGCGGTAGAACGCCGGGTCATCGATGGTGACCGTGACCTGCAGTTCGCCGCGCGCATCGCCCAGCCAGACTTCGCCGAGCGCGTCGCGCACGCACAGGCGGCCGTCGCGCAGCGGCGCAAGCTGGGCCAGCAGGCGGCGTCGCAGGAATGCATCCAACGCGCCGGGGCGCGGCAGCGCGACCGAAGGAGTGATCGAATTCATCGCGGTTTCTCGGCAAGGGTGGGGTGGTCGTGCACGGGATTGCGCTTCAGCCACAGGCGCAGTGCGTGCCAGTGGATGGCGGCCACCACCTGGGTGGTCATCAGTGGATAGCAGGCCAGGACACGGGCCAGCCCGCGACCGTCGATGGCGTGCCGCTGCATGGTCTGGGTGGCGTCGAACTGGCGCACGCCGTCGCGCCAGACCTGCATGTGCACGCGCAGGTCCGCATCGGGACGGTTGAACCGCCAGTCGTAGTGGCAGTCCATGGGCATGAACGGTGACACGTGGAAGCGCTTGTCGAACCGCCAGCGCAGGGAGCTGCCTTCGTCTGTGGCGGTGGCCGCCGGCAGCACATAGGCGTGCCGCTCCTTCCAGGGCGTGTTGGTGATTTCGGCAACGATGCACTCCAGCGTGCTGCCATCGGCCTGGTAGCAGTAGTAGAAGCTGACCGGGTTGAACGCGTGGCCGGCAAAGCGCAGATGGGTGAGCAGGCGTACCGGGCCGGCGGGCCGGTAGCCCAGGGTCACCGCGGCATGGTCGCGCACCGCATCGGCCAGCGGCTGTGCGGGATCGCCGAAGTAGTCGCTGCGCCGGAACTCGGCCAGGTTGCGGCGGTTGACCGACCACAACCAGCGCCCGGCGAACACCGTATCGAGTTCATCCAGATCGAGCAGCAGCTGCGCGATCGGGTAACGGAACGCATGCGGGTGCGGGTGATGCCGGCGGTGCATCACCTGCCCGAAGTAGAGGGCGCTGGCGCTCATGCGGCGACCTCGTCCGCGGCCGACGCCTGCCGATGCGGTGCGCAGGCCCGCAGCGCGTCCACCACCCGGCGGGCGCTGCGGATGCCGTCCTCGTGGAAGCCCCAGCCCCAGTAGGCGCCTGCGAACCAGGTATGGCGGCGACCCTGCACCTCCGCCCAGCGCTGTTGCGCGCGGACTGCGGCGTGGTCGTGGACCGGGTGCGCGTAGTGAAGGGTGCGCAGCACCCTGGCCGGATCGATTGCCTCGGTACGGTTGAGCGTCACCACCAGCGGTGTGTTGCCGGGCAGGCCCTGCAGCAGGTTCATGCAGTAGCTGACCGTGCAGGGTGAGGTGGGGTCCTCCGGCACGTGCGCGTTCCAAGCCGCCCATGCCTTGCGGTTGCGCGGCAGCAGCGATGCATCGGTATGCAGCACGGCTTCGTTGGATTGGTAGCGGATCGCGCCCAGCACCTCGCGCTCGCCGGCGTCAGCATCGGCCAGCAGGGCCAGCGCCTGGTCGCTGTGGCAGGCCAGGATCACCTCGTCGAACGCTTCCACGCCGGCCGCGCTGTGCACGCGCGCGCCCCAGGGCATGCGTTCGACCGCCGTGACCGGGCACTGCAGTCGCTCATGCACCCGCCAGCGGCGGCGCAGCGCATCCACATAGCGTGCCGAGCCGCCCTTGACCACGCGCCAGCTCGGTCGCCCGGTCATCTGCAGCATCTGGTGGTTGGCCATGAACTGGGCCAGGTAGCGGGCCGGGAAGTCCCGCACGGTGGCCGCAGGCGAGGACCACAGTGCCGAGGCCATCGGCAGCAGGTGCTCTTCGACGAAGGCCTCGCCATAACGCTGGCGGTGCAGGTACTCGCCGAGCGTCGGGCCTTCGGGTTCGGCCAGCAGCAAGGGCGCGTCCCGATAGAACCGGCGCAGATCGGCCAGCATGCCCCAGAAGCGCGGCGAGACCAGATTGCGGCGCTGGCAGAACAGGCCATCCAGCGACGTCGCGTTGTATTCCACGCCGCTGCGCTCGCTGTGCATGGAGAAGCTCATCGTGGTCGGCTGCGAGGCCACGCCCAGATCTTCAAACAGCGCCGTCAACAACGGATAGTGCTGCGGATTGAAGACGATGAAGCCGGTGTCCACCGCCATGGGAGTGCCATCCACCTGCACGTCGTGGGTGTGGGTGTGCCCGCCCAGGTAGTCGCTGGCCTCGAACAGGGTGACGTCGTGCTGGCCATCCAGCCACCAGGCGCTGGCCAGGCCGGCGATGCCCGAACCGATGACGGCGATGCGCATGTCAGTACCTCGCCTTGGCCAGCACCCAGTCGGGGATCGGCTTGAGTCCTTTGACCAGGCCCAGCGCCGCCATCGCACGCAGGCCGTACCAGGTCAGGTCGATTTCCCACCAGCGGAAGCCCTGGCGTACCGTGCCTGGGAAGAAGTGATGGTTGTTGTGCCAGCCCTCGCCGAAGGTCAGCAGCGCCAGCCAGAGGTTGTTGCGGCTGTCGTCGCGGGTGTCGAAACGGCGGCGGCCGAAGCGGTGCGCCAGCGAGTTGATGGTGACGGTGGCGTGGAAGAGCACCACGGTGGAAATGAAGAAGCCCCACACCAACAACTGCGGGCCGGAGGTGTGCAGGCCCGGGGCCCAACGTTCCAGTCGCGCGCCCAGCGCGTACAGCGCTGCAGCCAGTACGACCGGCACGGCGGTGTCGAAGCGGTCCAGCCAGCGCAGCTCCGGGTAGCGCGCCAGGTCGGGTACCCGCGACAGGTCGGTGGCAAAAGCCTCGCGCGTCAGGAACCAGCCCATGTGGCTGCGCCAGAAGCCGCCCTCGCGCGGCGAATGCGGATCAAGCGGCTGATCGGCGTGCCGATGGTGATGGCGATGATGGGCGGCCCACCACAGCGGGCCGCGCTGCACGCTGGAAGCACCGATCACCGCGAACACGAACTGCACCGGCCGCGATGCCTGGAACGTGCGGTGCGAGAAGTAGCGGTGATAGAACGCGGTGATGGCGAACATGCGCACCGCGTAGAGAGCGGCTGCGACGATCACCGCGGTCCAGGAAATACCCACCCAGATCACCGCGATGCACGCCAGGTGCATCAGTGCGAACGGTACCGCGCGCACCCAGTCGATCCGCCCGGGGCGTTCATCCGTGACCTCCGCGGCGTTGCCGGTATCGATCCAGCGCTGCAGGGTGCGCAGCAGGCGCCAGCGTCGACGGGGAAGGGGCGCTACAGAGGCCATGGCGGATCTCGGCGGGTTTCGTGTCTTCCTCTACGCGGCAGAAGGCGCACTGGATGCGGAGCACGGCAGGAAATTTCGATTTCACCTGGCGGTAACGGCGCAGCGATCTGTCAGCGGCTGTGCCCAGGCCTGCTGCCAGTCGCTGGCGGGGCGACCCGCCGCTGCAGCGATGAAGCGCACCGTTACCTGTGGGTAGGCGCCGCGTTGATCGCGCAGGTTGCTGGTGCCACGGAACTCCAGCAGGCGCTGGTCGGCGCTGGCGTACACCAGCGCAAGGCGTGGCGCGATGCCGCCGTACCAGGTGTCCAGGCTGACCTCGATCGACTGCGCATCGATCCCCTGCCAGCGCTGCGGGCCGGTGCGCCTTACCTGTACCGGGAAGTAGCGCTGCCGGGCTGGGACCAGGAAGGGCAGGGTCACACGCTCGCCACGCATGAGCGCCTGCCAATGCAGGCGCACCGCCGCGTCGAACCCTGCGTCGATGACCGCGCCCGTCGGCAGGTCGAGCTCGCGCTGCACCGGCGGGCTGCCGGCATCCTCCTTCCACGCGATCGAGACCCTGCCGCTGGCGGCCTCGACTTCGGCCTTCTGGCCGCTGCGCCGGTCCTCCAGGGTGTAACCGCGCGCCTGTGGGTTCGCGCTGGCCGGCAGGTGCTTGCGGGCGAAGGGCCGCCCGTCCGCGCACTGGTACAGCACCCAGCGCTCGGCCCCCTCGGCCGCATCGCGTCGCCAGTGCACCTCGCGGTAGAGCAGGTCGCCGCGCGCCGACGTTGCTACCCCCTCGCTTCGCAGCCAGGGCGCAGCCAGCGCGACATGGGGCAGGCACAGCAGCAGCCAGGCGGTACGCATCGCGTTCATCCGGAAAAGGAGGGCTGAGGTCATACGGCGGGGATGGGCGGTTGGATGCGCCTGCAGCGGCTGCATCCAATCACGGCCCCCGCGCGTACAGAGGACAGACCTTCACCCGCCCGCCGCGAACGCCGATGTACCCTGACGCCGCCAGCCACCCCCTCAACTTCGATACCGCACGCATCGTGTCCAGTTCACAGCAGCCGAGCAGCGAGCCGACGAACTGGGCCGGTGACATGGACGGCGTGGCGCGTCTTCGCGACCGCGACTGTTTCATGCGCATCTATGATTACTTCATGCCGCGGCTGTGCGTGTACCTGCGTGGCCTGGGCGTGCCCGACGCGGTAGCCGAGGAGCTGGCGCAGGAAAGCCTGTTGCGCCTGTGGCTGCGGGCGGCCGATTTCGATCCGGCGCAGGGCGCGCTGAGCACATGGCTGTATCGCATCGCCCGTAACCTGCACATTGACCGCATCCGCCGCGAGCGCAGCTGGATGCAGGTGCAGGCAGCCGTGGAGGACGCAGCAACCCTGGACGTGATCGAACGCAGCAGCGCCGAACAGTTTGCCGACCAGGCCCGGCTGCGCCAGCGCATCAACGAACTGCCCGCCGTGCAGGCGCGCCTGGTGCGCATGTCCTATTTCGAGGCCAAGAGCCACAGCGAGATCGCCGAGGCGATCGGCATGCCCTTAGGCACGGTCAAGTCGCATCTGCGGCGCGCGTTCCTGCAGCTGCAGGCCAAGGTGGGAGGTGCGCTGTGAACCCGCACCACCACCTGCACGAATCGACGTTGATGAGCTATGCCGCAGGCGCGCTGCCCGCGCCACTGAGCGTGGTCGCGGGTGCGCATCTGGAGCAGTGCCCGCACTGCCGCCAGCGCCTGCGCGAGGCCGAGGCGATTGGCTCGGTGCTGCTCGAGCAGACCCAGCCGCCGGCGCCTGAGCCGCGCCGCGAACAGCTGCGCGAGGCCATGCTGATGCGGCTGGCCACGGAAACGCCGATCACGCTGGCGGCAGCAGCTCGCCCGGCGCCGAGCGAGCGGCCCGAGGCCGATCCGGACCACCTGCCTGCCTCGCTGCACCCCTATTTCGGTGCGTCGCTCAGTGGGCTGCGCTGGCGCTGGATGGCGCCGGGCGTGCATTGCATCCGCGCCGAGCAGATGCCTTCGCTGATCATGCTGAAGATCGCCCCGGGCAAATGCCTGCCGATGCACAGCCACGGGCGCAGCGAGCTGACCCAGATCCTGCGTGGCTCCTACAACGACGCGCTGGGACTGTTCGCCCCCGGCGACGTGGCGGACCTGGATGAAGACGTGGAGCATCAGCCGGTGACCGCGCCGGGGGTGCCGTGCATCTGCGTGTCGGCGCTGGATGCACCGCTGGTGTTCAGCGGGTGGCTGGCGCGCAAGATCCAGCGGTTCGTGAAACTCTAGCGCGGCCCTGGCCATGGCTCAGGCACGGACATTGCGGATTCTCCTGACCGGCGCTGCAGGCCTGGTGGGGCAGGGCGTTGCCCTGGCCTGCCAGCGCTCGCCGCAGGTTGCCGGCCTGACCGCGCTGGTGCGGCGCCCGGGCAGTCTGCGCGGGCCCGGCAGCGAACGGGTCGTCCCGGATTTCCTGCACATCGACGCGCAGCGTGATGAACTGGCCGGGTACGACGCATGCTTCTACTGTGCCGGTGCGCCACCGGTCGGCACTGCCGAGGCCGAGTACCGGCGCGTGACCCTGGACACCACACTGGCAGTGGCCGGCGCTTGGGCTGCGGTGAATCCGCAGGGGTGCTTCCTGTATGTCTCCGGCGCAGGCGCGGACCCGCAGAGCCGGCTGATGCCGCTGCGGGTCAAGGGCGAGACCGAGGTGGCGTTGCAGGCGCTGCCGCTGCGCGCGGTGATGCTGCGTCCGGGTGGGGTCAGGCCGGTGCCGGGGACCGGTACCCGGCATGCCGTGCTGAAACCCCTGTACTGGGGCGGCGCACCGTTGATGAAACTGGCCGGTGCGCTCGCGCCCTCGTTGATGACCAGCAACCTGGCGCTGGGCATGGCCATGATCGCCCTGGCCGGAAGAGAAAACCCGCCGGCCACCATCGAGTGCGCGGATATCAACCGGATCGCGGCGGGCGTGCGCGATCCGTCCGCCTGACCTCAGCGCGGCGCAGCCTCCAGCGCGGTCCGCACTGCCAGCGCCAGGTCACTGCGGGTAAACGGCTTCGGCAGCAGGGCGGCTGCACGCCCCTGCGCGCCAACCGCATCGTGGTCGCGTGGATAGCCTGACGTGAACAGGACCGCGATTGCCGGCCATCGCTCACGCACTTCACGCACCAGCTCCCAGCCGGACATGCCTGGCATCACTACGTCTGAGAACAGCAGGTCGACCTTGGTGTCCGGCCGTTCCAGCAGCCGCAACGCCGAGGGGCCGTCGTGCGCTTCCAGCACGCGGTACCCCAGCAGGCGCAGCGCATCGACCGTATGCGCACGGACATCGTCGTTGTCCTCGGCCACCAGCACGGTTTCCTCGCGTGGCGAGTAGCCGGCCAGGCCCGTCTGCGGGACGCGAGCCTCGCTAGGCAGCGCCAACGGCGAGCGCGGGAACATCATGGTGATGCTGGTACCGCCGCCTTCCACCGAATCGATCAGCACGTGGCCGCCGGACTGCTTGACGAAGCCGTGCACCATCGACAGGCCGAGCCCGGTGCCGCGGCCGACCTGCTTGGTGGTGAAGAACGGCTCGAACACGCGCGCCAGGGTGGCCGCGTCCATGCCGTGGCCGTTGTCGCGCACCCGCAGCATCACGTACTCGCCGGGGGACGCATCCGGGAACAATGCGGCGTAGTCGTGGTCGAGGTGGCTGTTGTCGACTTCGATCACCAGGCGGCCGCCGTGCGGCATCGCGTCGCGCGCATTGACCGCCAGGTTCAGCACCGAGGCTTCCAGCTGGCTGATGTCGATCTCCACGCACCAGATGTCCTCGGCGGTGCGGATGTCCAGTTGCACCAGTTCGCCCAGTGCCCGCTGCAGCATGTCCTGCATGTCCAGCAGGCACTCGTTGAGGTTGGCTGCCTGGCTGCGCAGCGGCTGGCGCCGGGCAAAGGCGAGCAGGCGCTGGGTGAGGCTGGCGGCACGGCCAACCCCCTTCAGGGCATTGTCCAGGGCGCGGCTGGCCATCGCGCCGGGCTCGCCGGCCCGTTCGCTGAGCAGCATGGCGTGCTCGATGTTGCCGGAGATCACCGTCAGGATGTTGTTGAAATCATGCGCGATGCCGCCGGTGAGCTGGCCGACCGCCTCGATCTTCTGCGACTGGCGAAGCGCATGCTCGGCCTGCCGCCGCGCAGTGGTTTCCACCGCCTCCGATACCACGGCGGTGGCCACGCCGTCGGCGTCCAGCAGCGGGCGCAGCGAGACATCAAAGCTGCGCCGGCCGGTGGGCAGCTCCAGCTCGAGGGAATGCAGCGAGCTGCGACCCTGTGCCGCCGCGGCGACGGCCTGGTCAACCACCGCGCCGACGCCGTCGGTGTTGGCGAACCACAGGGATTCGCCGAAGCGCTGGCCGACAATGTCCCTCTTGTCCGCCAGCACGGCGGCCAATGAGGCGTCATTGGCATCGACCACGCGCCCGGACAGATCCAGCAGCACCTGATGCTGGAAGCTGGATTCGAAGATCGCCTGCAGCCGCCGCTTGCTGGCCCGGAGTTCGGCGGTGCGCGCCTGCACCTGCTGCTCCAGCGCCTGGTTGTCCTCACGCAGGGCCAGTTCGGCCTGCTTCAACACCGATACGTCGCTGCCCATGCAGATGTAGCCGACCACGCTGCCGTCGGCGGCATGCTCCGGCACGCAGTCCATCTGCACGAATCGTGACTCGCCGCTGCGATGCACGAGCTCGACCTGGAAGCTGGTGCGCTCGCCCTGCAGCACGCGTTCCAGGCTGGGGAGGGCATGTTCGAAGGCGCTGATGCCGCTGACATCGCGGGCAAGGCGGCCCAGCAGTTCGGCCTGGCTCACGCCATGCCAATCCAGGAACGCCTTGTTCGCGAAGCGGTAGCGGTGGTCCTTGTCGAGCCGGGCGATCAGCGCCGGAACGGCGTCGGTCACCTGCTGCAGCTGCGCCTGGCTTTCATTCAGCGCAGCCTGCGCCTGCACCAGCTGGTTGCGCTCGTGGGCCTCCTGCCGCGCGCGACGGATGGCATCCGGCAAGCGCTGCAGGCGCTGCTTCACCACATAGTCGCGTGCGCCGCGGGTCAAGGCCTGCACGGCCAGCTCTTCGGTCAGGGTGCCGGAGACGAAGATGAAAGGCGTGTGCGGGATGCGCTCGCGCGCCAGCGCAAGGGCGGCATCGCCATCGAATCCGGGCAGCACGTGGTCGGCCAGGATGATGTCGAAGGGGCGATTGTCGATCGCCTCGATGAACGCATTGCGGGTCCACAGCCGCTCGGCCTCGAAGTCGAGGCCTGCACGCTGCAGCTGTGCGCTGATCAGCTCCGCGTCAAGCGCGCTGTCCTCCAGCATGAGGATGCGCAGGCGCTCGCTGCGGCGCGATCCATCACGCATGGTGCTGCCCCGAACCGTTGGGCCGGTGCGGCGGCGGCTGGTTGGTGATGCCCCAGAACATGCCCAGCCCCTGGATGGCATCGAAGAATTCCTTGAAATCGACCGGCTTGACCACGAATGCATTGACGCCCAGTTCGTAGCTCCGCACCAGGTCCTGCTCCTCGCGCGAGGAGGTCAGCATCACGATCGGAGTGCTGCTCAGCTGCGCGTCGGCACGGACCTGCTCGAGCACCTCCAGGCCGTTCACCTTGGGCAGCTTCAGGTCAAGCAGCACCACGACCGGGCCGCCGTGCATGGCGCCGGCGAACTTGCCTTCGCAGCGCAGGTAGTCCAGCGCCTCGGCGCCATCGCGCACGTGGATGACGTCGTTCAGCAGCTGGCAGCGTGACAACGCGGCCATCGTCAGCTCGGCGTCTTTGGGGCTGTCCTCGACCAGGAGGATCGGCCGCAGGTCCCTCATGGGTGATCTCCTGTGGAACGGGGTAGGGTGAAATGGATCGTGGCGCCCTTGCCGGGCTCGCCCTCGGCCCAGGTGCGGCCGCCGTGGCGACCGATGATGCGGCGCACATTGGCCAGGCCAATGCCGGTGCCTTCGAATTCCTCGACGTGATGCAGGCGCTGGAATACGCCGAACAGCTTGTCCACGTAGCGCATGTCGAAGCCGCAGCCATTGTCGCGCACGAAGAAATGGTCTTCGTCGTCGTTGCGCTCGTGGCCGATCTCGATGACCGCCTGCTCGCGCTCGCGGGTGAACTTGATCGCGTTGCCCAGCAGGTTCTGCCAGACCAGGCGCAGCATGGTCGGATCGGCCTCGACTTCCGGCAGCGGCGCCAGCGTCCACTGCACGTCGCGGCCGGCATAGTCCAAGGCGAAGGACCTGCGCACGTCCTCGGCCAGCGCAGCCATGTCCAGCCGCACCCGGCCCACCGTCGAGCGGCCCATCTGCGAGAAGCTCAGCAGGTCATCCACCAACGTGCCGGCCGATTTCGCCGATTCCACGATGGTGTCGAGGAAGCGCCGTTCGGTGTCGTTGAGACGCTCGCCCGCAGAGCTGCCCAGCAGCTCCGAGTAGCCGACGATGTGGCGGAAGGGAGCGCGCAGGTCGTGGCTGACCGAATAGGAGAACGCTTCCAGTTCCTTGTTGCTGCGCACCAGCTGTTCGTTCAGCTCCGCCATTTCCTCGGCCTTGCGCAGCACGATGTCGACAATGGCGGTGCGCATTTCGTGCGCGGCATCGCAGTCGGCGTCACTCCACGGCAGGCTGCGCTGCTGCACGGTCTCCTTCCACGCCTCGAACGAGTTGCGCGGCGACAGGGCCACGCCGGGTGCCTCGGTCTTGCGCGGGTCGCCTCCCCAGCGCACGGTGCGCACGACCTCCGGCCGGAACCACATCAGGTAGCTGTGATGGAGCTGCGAGATCGACACCGCCAGCAGGCCACTGGCCACGTCGGTCAGGCGCGCGGCAGGCGGCCAGTCGGCGGCGAGATGATCGGTGCAGTACATGTCCTGCCCGGCGTGCTGGTTGGCCAGCCAGTCAGCCAGGGCCAGCACCTCGCTGGTGGGCGGGCACTGCCCCACGCGCATGCAGTCCCCCTTGTGCACGATGGCCGCGCCGGCCGCGCCGGTCAGGGACAGCAGGCTGGCCTCATCGTGGCGCAGCGCAGCCATGAACTCTTCGTCCCCGGCCATCCGTGCCAGCAGCTTGACCAGCACCGAGCGACGGGCCACGCGTTCCTCGATCGCGCGCGCGCGCTCCTTCAGCGCGATCTGCAGCGACAGGATCTGGCCCATGAACTCACAGGCCGTACGCACGTGGTACGGCAGGCGGCGCGGCTGCACCGTGTGGCAGGACACCAGGCCCCACAGCCGCCCTTCGTGCACCAGCGACACCGACATTGATGCCCCGGTGCCCATGTTGCGCATGTACTGCAGGTGCACCGGCGAGACGCTGCGCAGCACGGCCAGGCTCAGGTCGGTGGGAGGCGCGTCGCGATGCGCTTCCGCGCGCAGCAGCGGCGCAGGGGTGTAATCGCTGTCTGCGATCAGGCGCACCCGGTTGCGGCGGTACAGCTCACGCGCCTGGGCGGGGATGTCCGATTCGGGAAAGCGCAGGTCCAGATAGGAGGGCAGCAGGCCGTTGCCGTCCTCGGCCACCACCGTGCCATTCCAGCCTGCATCGAACTGGTAGACCAGAGTGCGGTCGAAGCCGGTGAGGCGTCGCACATGCGCGGCGGCCAGCCTGCACAGGTCTTCCACCGTCGCGGCGGCTTCGATGCCGGACATCAGCTCGCGGATCGCCGGGTACAGCTCTTCCAGCGAACCGGGCTGGCCTGGAACCGGTGCTTCCAGTTCAACCAGAAGGTCGGTCGCAGACCGGTGCACAAGCAGCTGGTGGCGGCCATGTCCATCCAGATGCACCGCGCCCACGTGCGCGCTGCTGCCAACCGTGGCCTGCTGCAACACCGCCTGGAACGGCGCCAGCACGCCACCCAGCACCTCGGCGACGTGGTGCATCAACGGCTCGCCGAACTGCTGCAGCAGGCCGGGGTGGCTGATGGCGCGCTCACGCACCTGCAGCGAGTGCGGTTCCACCACCAGAAGCACACCGTACGGCTGGATCGCGCCGGGGGTATGGATCGGTTCGCGCGCGCAACGCGACAGGGCGGCGTCGTGCGTGGGCTCAGCAGAAGGCATCAAGGGCGGGACTCATGATTCGTGAAGGGCAGGAAAGACCCAGCGGTGTATCCGGTAACCATGGATGGTGAAGCAAAAGAGCGTATCCGCCTACCTCCCTGTGCATGGGGCGCGTCCTCCCTCTGAAACTGAATTCTTCATACAAGCAGCGATGCACGTGCGGCAGGCGCCTTTGCCGGCTTCGCGGCCAGTGCATCTGCGCTGCACGCCAGCTCGACAGCGGCTGCCCTAGGGTGGCTCGACTTCCGTCGGATACCACGCCCGTGAACCTGCAGACCCTGCCTTCTACGCCGTACCGCATGCTGGCTGACAGCTGCCAGTTCGAACTGCTGGATGTGGATGCACTGCAGGACCCCGCCAGTGGCCGGTTGCTGCACCTGTATTCGCTGGTGGCCCGCTGCCTGTCCTGCGAGACGGTGTTCAAGGCCGAAGAAGGACAAGGCCTGGTCAGCCATTCGTCGGCGCGCGTGGTGCGTTGCCCCACCGGCTGCGGGCAGCAGGCGTTCAAGCCGGCGCTGCTGAGGAACTGGCGCCCCCAGGTCGTGGCCCAGGCGTAAGCGATGCGACGCGCTGTCACAGCAGCCCGGGGTTGGCACGCCAGACTGCGAAGTTGAGCGCAGAGGCGAACGAAATCCAGGCCAGGTAGGGCAGCAGCAGTACGGCTGCCATTGGGCGGACGCGCACGAACGCGAGCATGGTCGCGCACACCAGCGCCACCAGCACCAGGATGTCGACGAAGGCCAGGGCGCCCAGCTTCCAGCCGAAGAACAGCCAGCTCCACAGTGCATTGATGGCCAGCTGCGCCAGGTAGAGCCACAGCGCAGGCCGCGCGCCGCGCCAGCCGCGCTCCCGCCAGACCAGCCACGCCGCAAGCGCCATCATGGCGTACAGCAGGGTCCATACCGGGCCAAACAGACCGGCAGGCGGCCCCCATGCCGGCAGGACGAGCGTGGCATAGAAGCTGGCGGCGGACGTCGAGGCCCACGCGCCCAGTGCGGCGGCGGCGAAGGTGATCGCCCCCCATCCCAGAAGGCCATAGGCCTGTGTGCGCTTGTTCATTGCGTGCAACTCGTCGATTGGGGCGTTGGTGTATACGCACCGGGGCCGCCAATGGATGCAGGCGATTGCCTTCAGTCCGAAGAGCCGACGGCGCCCGTGCCCTGGCCCGCGGTCAGCAGGGAAGGCTGCTGGTCAAACCATTCGCGTGCCTTGGCCAGATGCCATTGGCGCCGGTCGCCGTCCAGCTCGATCCCTGCGCCCAGCAGCCCCCAGCGCAGGTAGAGATCGCCGCGCTTGCGCTGGTCCAGCAGATCCAGCCGCGCACGCACCGAAAGGCGATCGTTCTCGGCCTGCAGCCCGTCGATGACCAGATGGCCCGGACGCCAGCGCAGCGTCGCCTGGGCCTGTACCTGTCCGGAATCCAGCAGGGACAAGGTCCAGCGCGGGTAATCGGTGCGCTCTGCGAACAGCGCCAGCAACGGTCGTGCATCGCTGAGATCCAGGTCCGTGGTCGCATCCACCTGGAACGGCGACTGCGCATCGATGCGCCCACGCTTGAAGTCCACGCGGCCTTTCCATGCCGTCGAGCCCTGCGTGCCCGCTACCTGCACGTTGCGCAGCTCGACCGTGGTGCCGGACAGATCGAAATGACGCTGGCTGAAGTCACCGCGGCGCAGGGTTGCGTTGACGTCGATATCGCCGCCCATGTCCAGCCCCGCAACCCTGGCGCTGGCGTTGCGCCCCAACAGCCGGGCCGTGCCATGGCCGACGCGCCCGTCGGTATCGAGGGTCGCGTCACCGCTGACGGTGCCGGTGCCACGGAGCAGTCTCACCTGGGGCGAGCCCAGGTATCGGTTGTAGGCGGTCAGATCCGGGATGGTGGCTTCACTGAAGCGTAGCTGCGCGCGGACGCCTTTGCGCAGTTCCTGCAGGCGGCCATCGCCGGTCAGGTCCAGGGCCAGATCCCGGCCGTCGAACAGGCGCACGTCCTTGGCATCGGCTGGTCGCGCAGTGAAGCGGGGCAAGCGGACGGCCAGCCGCGCTTGGCTGGGCGTTCCTGCCTTCAGTTCGCCGTGCGCACTGGCCGTGCCCGCCAGGCGCACACCCGCCACCTCGGCCACGGCTTCGGCCGCAGGAATGTCCACGGTGCTGCCTTCGGTCAGTTCGCCGTTGCGAAGACGCAGGTCCGCCTTCAGCGTGCCGCCACCGTCCAGTTGCAGCCACGGCTTGCGCACGAACAGGGCAGGGATCCAGTTGAGGGAGGTGAACGCCCATTCGCCGCGCACGGTACCGGAGCTGCGCTCCAGCAGCTGGGCAGGTGCCTGGAACGGGATGTCGCGGCCGCGGATATGCAGGTCGGCATCCACTTCGCTGCCCGAGCCGGGGCGCGGGGGCAGGCGCGCCTGCAGGCGCAGGTCGTTGGCTACGTTGAGCTGCAGGGCCAACAGGCCGCGATCCGGGGCGCCATCGCCCAGATAGAGGGGCACCTGCCAGAGTGCATGGTCGCCGGGCTGCAACTGCCCATCGATCAGGTGGAGTGCGGCCTGCAGCCTTCCGGGCACTGGTGCGCTGGAGATCCTGGGCTTTGTGGCATGGGTGTCCATGCGCAGGCCCTGGCTGCGGGCATCCACCTCGAGCTGGGCATGCAGCAGCTTCAACTTGGCCAGGCCCGGCGCCTGGTCCCGATAGTGGCGCGGATAGCTGAAGCGCGCGGTGAGATTCATGGCGCCCAACAGCTGCACGCCGTCGAAACTGGTGTCGGCATCGCTGAATGTCACCTCGGATTCGAACAGTTCCGACGGACCGCCGCGCAACTGCTTGAGGAAGCCCACCGTGCCCTGGCCCTGGCCGATGATCAGCAGCTTGCCGAAGCGTGCGCTGCGAATGCTGTCGCTGTGGATGGCATCGAAGCGCAGGGTCCAGCCGCGGTCGCTGCGCGCCGGTGGCGGGATGGCGTCTTCCACGCGGCTGATCTCGGCCGAGACCCCGGTTGCCTGCAGCCGGGGCACCCGCACCTCGCGCCGGAACAGGGGCAGCACTGCCAGACGAGCGCTGGCGCGGTCGGCATGCAGCACGTAGACCGTGCGGTTCACATGGCCGCGCATGTGCACGTTCCAGGCGATCACGTGGCCGGGCAGCACGGTAATGGCCGGGCCGGTGGTCATCACGAACTTGTGCGGCTTGCGGTTGGTGACCTGGTCGAACAGCGGTGTGTTGAGGAAGATGTTGCCGGCCAGCAGGTACAGCAGGTAGATGCCCAGCAGAACGTAGGCAGGGACCCTCCACCGTCGAAGCCGGTGCGGGATGTGCGCGGAAACAGGGGGCATCTACTACTCTGAGGGCCGGAATATCTGCAACTATTGCGGAGCCGATGGCGGTGGCGCGTGAAGCAGCTACGGGGCAGGGGCTGGATTCTGGTAGTGTCCGGCCTGGTCATGGCCACAGATCTGCAGGAGTCGCATGGATATCCGGCCCGCCCGTGCAGGCGATTTCGACGTGATGTGGGGCATGTTCAAGCACGCCATTGCGACGCAGGATGCGCTGCCTTTTGCTGGCACGTTTGAGGTCGAGACCTTTCGCGCGCATTGGTTCCAGGCCCAGACGCCCTATGTGGCCGTGCTGGAGGACCGGGTTGTGGGCATGTACAAGATGGGCCCGAATTTCCCTGACCTTGGGGCGCATGTGGCCAGCGCTACGTATGTGGTCGACGCTGCGGCACGGGGGCGAGGCGTGGGCCGGGCACTGGTGGAGCACAGCCTGGAGCGGGCGAGGGCGGAAGGATTCCTGGCCATGCAGTTCAATTACGTGGTCAGCACCAACGGCCCGGCGGTGGCGCTGTACCGGAAGCTGGGGTTTGCGGTGGTTGGGACGCTGCCAGAGGCCTTCCGGCACCGGGAATCGGGACTGGTGGATGTCTTTGTGATGCACCGGTTCCTGTAATGCGCACAGGACGGCGTCACTGAAGAGTGCGGTCGGCGTGGCCAACGTCGCGCGTTGAGGTTCAATGATCCGTCGCTGACGCCGGCATCACGTCAGGTGCCTCAATAATTCGGCCCTGCGCGACACGCGCTGGCAGCGCCAGCGACTTTCGAAGGGGGTGACTGCCTTCATCGAACGCTCATCACTCGGCCAGCATCAATCGAAGGAACGCAAAGATGAACAACGGTGCGCGCATGCCTCGTGGACATGTCCTGGGCATCCTGGTGGCTCTCACGCTGCTCGACTCCGGCACTGCACTGGGTTCCAGTACTGCTGCTTCGCAGCGCACCCCGCCAGCGAGCGCGAGCAGGGCTACCGAGGACCTCAACCGTCGCGTTCTCTCCGAACTCGATTTCAGTGATCGTGCAGACTTCGACTCGGCCAATCGCGGATTGATCGCTCCGTTTGACGGGATCATCCGTGGCGACAAGGGCCAAGTCGTATGGGATATGCACTCCTACGCTTTCCTGCATGAAGAAGCAGCGCCGGCCACAGTGAACCCCAGCCTGTGGCGGCAGGAGCGCCTGAACCGCATTGCGGGACTCTTCAAGGTGACAGATCACGTTTACCAGGTGCGCGGGCTGGACCTGTCGAACATGACGATTATTGAGACGCCCAACGGGCTGGTCATCATCGACCCCCTCGTCTCAACGGAAACGGCCAAAGCTGCGCTGGATCTCTATCGAGCCCATGTAGGGCAGCTGCCCGTAAAGGCGGTGATCTACTCACACTCCCATGTTGATCACTACGGTGGCGTAAAGGGCATCGTCGACGAGCGTGACGTTCAGCGGGGGAGCGTTCGGATCTATGCGCCGGCAGGCTTCATGGAGCACGCGGTTTCCGAAAACGTCTATGCGGGCAATGCCATGACCCGCCGCGCGCAGTACATGTACGGCGCGTTGCTGCCCAAGGGCGTACAAGGCCAGGTGGGTGCGGGACTGGGCAAAACGACGTCGCGCGGGACTGTAAGTCTGATCGCGCCGACCGATACCATCGGCTCCGGCGGGCAAGCAGTGGAAAGCGTGACCATTGATGGCCTGCAGCTCGAGTTCCAGCTGACGCCAGGTACGGAGGCGCCAGCGGAGATGAATGTCTACGTGCCGCAGTATCGCGCCCTTGGCATCGCAGAAAACGCAACGAGAACGCAGCACAACGTGCTGACCATTCGTGGCGCCCAGGTCCGGGACCCAAAGGTCTGGTCGGAGTATCTGGACCAGACCATCAGCCGCTATGCAGCACGTTCGGACGTGGTATTCGCGCAGCACCATTGGCCCACATGGGGTGGGGCGGAGATCACCACCTTCCTGTCCGACCAGCGGGACATGTACCGGTACATCCACGACCAGACATTGCGGCTGGCCAACCGTGGCATGACGCCACTGGAGATTGCCGACACCCTGAAAGAACTGCCCGAGCCGCTGCGGAAACGTTGGTACAGCCGCGGATACTACGGCACGCTGTCTCACAATGTGAGAGCGGTCTACCAGCGCTATCTCGGCTACTACGACGGCAACCCCGCCAATCTCAATCCGCTGCCACCTTCGGATGTCGCGCAGCGTTACGTTGATTTCATGGGGGGCGAATCGGCAGTACTGGAGAAGGCACGGCGTTCTTTTGAACAGGGTGACTATCGCTGGGTCGCTGAAGTAGCCAAACACATTGTGTTCGCCAATCCGGATTCGCGCGAAGGACGCGCACTCCTGGCAGATGCGTTGGAGCAGATGGGATACCAGAGCGAGGCGGGCACATGGCGCAACGCCATGTTGATGGGAGCACTTGAGCTGCGCGATGGCGTACCGAAGGGCGGTGCCACCACCGCATCACCTGACGTGCTGAAGGCAATGACCGTCGGCATGCTTTTCGACTATCTCGCGATACGCCTGGACGGACCTGCGGCGGCAAGGGCAGGGAACGCGACCATTGCCTGGATCATTCCAGATTCCAAGGACCGCTACTTGATGACGCTGCGGTCGGGCGCGCTCTCCTATCGGCCGCTCGCTAACCAGGACCAGGCAGACGCGACCTTAGAGCTTCCCCGGAGCACACTCAACCAGCTTGTCATGGGGGCGCAGCCGGCGCACGAGCTGCTCGCCGGGCCGGCCGTGAAGCTGCATGGCAAGCGATCCGCAGTCGAGAACCTGTTTGCGAACGTAGAAACGTTCGACGTCATGTTCAACATCGTAACCCCATGAGCACCTGCCTCCGTCCCCTGGCCGCGCTCGCCGTTGCGCTTGCCGCAGTCGGGGCGCAGCCCGACGCGCGCGCCGATGGGGCGCGCGATTGGGAGAACGTTCCCATAGATACCAACCTGCTGTTCGTCTACTACACGTATGCGCGCAACGAAATCGCTTTCGACCCGTCGCTTCCGGTCGATGGCGCCCAGATTGAATCCCAGCTGGGAATCATTCGCTATGCGCGCACCTTCGCTCTGGGCGACCGCATCGCGGGCATCCAGGTCTTGGCGCCCTATGGCAAGGTAACCGGCAGTATCGGGGGCACACCGCTGCGCACATCCGCCTCCGGCATGGGCGATGCCACGGGGATCTTTCTGGTCAACGTGTTCGGGGCGCCCGCACTCACTCCGCAGGAATTCCGGGCCTGGGACGCGGGCGCCTACCTGACCGCGTCCGTCGCCGTGACCGCGCCCACGGGCAGCTATGACCGGGATTCCGTCCTGAATCTGGGAAAAAACCGCTGGTCCTACAAGCCCCAGTTGGCGTATGGGCTGCCTATGGGTGATGGGACACTGCTGGCCATCAACGGCAACGTTCAATTCTATGGTGATGCGGAAAAGCCCGGAGAGGCTGCGTTGGAGCAGAGGCCGCTCTACGGGTTGGATCTGCATCTAAGCAGGGATGTGGGCGAACGGGTCTGGCTGTCGTTAGATGCCAATTACGCACACGGTGGCAGGACCGGCTCCGGCGGCGCATGGAAAGACAACGGCCAGCGGACCTTGAAGATGGGCGTGAGTGGCAATTACGCGTTTTCGCCTCGAGTCGGGTTGAGCGTATCGGCCAATCGCACCGTTCTCAGGCGGGATGTCACACCGGCAGCGACGACTGTGTCGGTCAACTGCAGCTTCGTGTTCTGAGGCTGCACCGGACTCATCCTGCAGATACGGGGCGCGCAGGATCGTCGGTATTAACGTGACGCATCACGGCCATCAGGCGGCGATGGTCCCGGGGACTCCCAAAATCCTTGGTCCTGAACGCAAGGGGCCAAGCGCATGCGCGACTGGAGCCCCCGAAGTCTCGACATCAAGCTGGTGCAAGTTGCTATTCCGGACAGGCGCAGCTTTAGCGCGTACCGGCAGGCATGCCGAACGCGTTCTCGGGTGCTCGGCGGCCAGCCCAGCAGAGGCGCAGGAGCGGTAGAGTGAGGGGAACTTCGATCAAGAGCCGTAATCGCCAGGATCGGGGCGGGCACATGCCGCCGCAGGGCGGTGGCTGAGGCAAGAGAAGCTCACAATGGCTTGCTGGCCTGAACATAATATACATTATGCGAAATGCTGTATCGGGCTGCGGCCGCGTTCGTGTTCTCGGCGTGGCAATGGTGTCAGTTTTCTTGGTTCTTGTCCTTTTGCTTAGGATCGTGCCCCTTGTTGATTCTATTGAGAATTTTGAGGCGCTCAGGGACACGATCCTAAGCGCGCCATTGCCGATACACGACCGGCGATTCCTCACGATCAAGTGGTGGCGCGTGTGCAGGCGAGAATCGATGCGGCCAGGATACGTCGGAAAGCTGCAGAAGATTGATGCATCTCTTCGAGAACCCCTGGGCGGTTACGCTCACGTCGACTTCGGGCTCTGCCGCCGTGCGCGCGACGTTGGGGCCGCCGCCTTCGGTGCGTTCCGCTTAATGGCTGCCTCCAGCTGCGCCGGAAGTTCTCGCAGGCTGCTGAGTTGCTGCTCAAGGGCCTCGCATCTGCCCCGGAGAACATCAGTAGCTTGACCGGCCGAGATGGCTGCAGATTGGGCTGCATGCAGCTCCTTGCGTAGCTGCTCCTCAATTGCCCTCTGGGCTTTAGCCTGATTGTTGAGTTGAGTCTGGAGATCTTTCGCCTCCTGGCGAGATCGATCTACTTCGCTGAGCGTTCGATTCTCGACAGATCTGACGTACTCGGTCCAGTCCTCTCGCTCAGATTTCGCCGTTTCCAGCGTTTCATTAAGCCGGGCATCAAGTTGCTGTCTTGCTGCCTCAGATCGATCGGCTCTCCGAAGCTCGAGATCCCGCTGCTCCGTGAGCTCTGAGATCTGCAGGCGCAGCTGATCGACCAGCCGCTCCAGTAGAGTCGCCTCCCTAGCGTGCTTCAGCGCCAGCTCCCACCATTGCCCAGCCAGTTCCGCCAATACAGCTGGTGCGTCATCAAAGTCCGAACGCCGTGGCTGCAGGCGCGTGCTGAGCCGGTTCCACCACGTCTCCAGCCAGCGAGTGACGGTGTTCGGAGAGCCGGTCCCCAAGTGAGCCCGGATTCGATCAACGGTTGGGCGCTCGCCCTTGGCTACCAGCTCGTCGGCGGCGGTGTGAACGTCAGATTCGGTGATGCCGCGGGCCATGCGAAGTCTCCTGTACCGGCGCCCTGCTCTAGCGGCGGCGCAGCGAGATCGCCGCGGCCGACCTGCGCGACCTGCGCGACCTGCGCCGGATCGGTGAGGCGGGCTACATCTACCGCCTGGAGCACAGCAAGACCCAGCAGGCCGGCGTCACATCGAGCTCGACGCCGGACAAGCCGGTCCTCGATCGGGCCGCCCTCGCCCTGCAGGACTGGCTAGACACGGCCGGGATCACCGAAGGGGCGATCTTTCGACGTTTATGGAAGCAGCGGGTCGGCCCTGCCCTGTCCCCGGCTGCTGTCGGGGAGATCGTGCAGCGACGGGCGCGCCTGGCCGGGCTAGAGGGGGATTTTGGCGGGCACAGCCTGCGGTCGGGATTCATGACCGAGGCCAGCCGTCAGGGCGTGGCGCTGCCGGCAATCATGCAACTCACAGAGCACCGCTCAGTGTCGAGTGTGGTGGGGTACCTTCAAGCAGGTGGATCAACAGCCAATCCAGCTGCTCGTCTTCTGGAAGACTAAGAGAGTCCATGTTCTTTCTTTTGTAGAACGCGTCAGAAGTGAACTGAACCCAACCTCTTTAGGTTTAAAGAAAGCTGCTGCGTTACCTCGGCAGAAGGTACTTGCCACAAGTCACTGAGGGCCAGCACCGCACGCGAAGCCTCCCATGGCAGGATAGACCTGCCTTCGATTTGCACAAATGGGCCGTCAGATTCGGTAAGCACCTTCTCTCGAGGCATGTGATCCACTAGAGCACGGCCCTTCGAACTACTGAGCATCGCTGGGCCCACACTGAACCAACATCCCTGCTCCACCGCCTTGTCGACCTCTTTCACCGTGCCGCTGAACCAATGAAGGATAGGGATTCCAGCCCGCGGATGCTTTGCCAGCCGATTCAGAACATCTTTGCTAGCGCGGCGGCTGTGTAATGAGAGGATCCTGCCGCCCGCGCTGGAGCAAGCTGCAAGGATTCGCTCGAAGACTTCCACTTGGTCATTCCAGTGCGGTTTGAACTCAGGCGCCCCATCCAACCCAATCTCGCCCACGTATCGCGTGTGCCCCACCAACTGTTCGAAGAGCGGCAGCTCCGATTTGCGCAGATGGGCCACTTGGGGATGAAGCCCGAGGGCAGTTCTGATACGGCTCTTGCCCAACGCCAAGGCCGAGGTGCCATTCCAAGCCGATGGCGTGGTGGTGACCGACAGGACGTAGAGGCCCCGCTCCTGGCACGCCGCCGCGACCGCGTGCGGATCCGGATACAGATCCAAGTGGCAGTGAAAGTCGATCACGTTACACCAAGCTCGTTGTGCAGGCTCTCAAGCTCAGCGAGCCCACGTTGCACGAGCGCTCGGCGTGGTGCCCTGTCCCCCATCCGCGGATACGACAAGGAGGAAGAGAGCCAAGCATCGATTCCATCCGCCTTCACTTCAGCAATGGCCATGGCGACGGATCTTACGTCATCGAACTTCGCGTGATCGGTGTCCTTTCTGCCCAGGTTATTGAATTTGTAGCCCGTACCGTCCACATGCTCCCAGGCATTGATGGCCGCCCGACGGACCTGGCAAGGAACGCAGCGCCCGCAATGCTGGTAGCCAAACACGCGGTAACGGCCACAACTGACGGAAGAGAGAGCAAGTTCTTCGAGCAAGGCTTGATCCTTGCATTCATTCAACATCTGGCCTTTGGTCTTGTCTTCGTAAGGGTTCTCCAGCCGAATCCTCAGCCCCGCTGCTGCCAGAAGATCACGCAGCCTGTTCAAGAACTCAGGATGCGCCGTGCGGGTGCTCAGGCTACCCAGTCGCGTATGAGTGAGAGATGGATTAAGGGCGATGAATCCGTTCTCGCAGACAAACACGGGGACTTCCTCGCCTTCGTGATAGCGCTCGAGCGTGGTTGCCGCGACAACGGCGAATGCCAAAAAGATGATGGATCGAGCACGCTGTGAATCTTCCTTGTCCCACGGTGGGGTAGCGTTGTGATTGAGAGCTAAGCGCTTAAGGCCTCCACCGATACGCTCAGCGAAAACGCTCTGATTGTCCGCATCGCCTCGGACCACATTGCTCACCGCCATGGGCGAATAGCCCTTCTCCACCAAGTCGATCGCACCGACCAAGCTATCCAGCCCCCCAGAAAGCAACACCACGCAGTCTTCCTTGGGCCGAACCAACTTCGATGGCGCCTTGGGTGTGTGCCCACCTTCAACAAAACCGATGCTCCAGCGATCCGTGGACAGAAAGCCCAGCATTGCTTGGATGGCGTCGGATTGGGTGGACCAGAAACCAGGATCCGAAACGGCAACGACCAGCTCTATCTGGCGCGTCCACCCATCGGGGCTGTCACTGCGTGTCACCGAGACGTCTGCAGTCACCACCGCCAATGCCAGCGAGAGAAAGTCCCAGGCGCGTTGATCCGGCAGTAGTCCAGCGCGGTAAATTTCCCGCTGGACGGCTTCTCCCGCACTGCCCTGGTGATCGTTAGACCGGTTGCGCTGGCCGTAAAGCAGGACCTCTAGATCGTGGCCTTGCGGGACCGGACAACCCTTCGGTGCACAGAAGATCTTCAAGACACATACTCCTCGAACACCGTGAATGTCTCCCGCAGCGCGTCCCTCACCACTTGGGCGACCCTACCGGAACTCAGTTGGCGTCCTGCCTGCTTTAACGTCCGAAAAGAAGCGGACACCGTCTGCTTGATGTAGCTGCGAATTTCCTTAAGCCTCGCCAAACCCATAGTGGTGGTAGGCGCCTTTTCGATGATGACTTGGCCCGTATCGAGCTCGAACCGACGCACGATGTCGTTTGCCGTGAAACGCTCAATCGCGAATTCCCGTTGTTCGTCCGTCAGCTGCAGCAAGTTGGCGTTCTCGTAGCGCGCCAAGAGCTCGGACAAAGCGTCTCGAATCGCTGCTCGTGAGGCTTCCGCATCCTGGGTGCCGTCCACCGGCCGCACGGCTTCGACGATCGCATCCATGATCTCGTCGGCGTTGCGTCCGACCAGCAAAGCACGATCCAACACCGCAGTGGGATCGCGCGTCGCCCCTCCGGCCAAGCTGCTGAGAGCTGTAGACAGGGCCCCTGCGGTTGTTGCGGTGCTGCCCATCCGGCGAGACGCTGTGCCGGATCCTCCATACCCGCTACGCACATACCCTTTCAGCGCCCTACGCATCGACCTGCTGTCGCCGGTTTGCGCGTAGTCGCCCAAGTTCCTGCGGGTTGTCCCCCACCTACCCGGTGGTGCTGTCGGGGTGGGAGTGGGCGTGGGAGTTTCACCCGGCTGTCCGTCCTGTCCTGGGTCATCCCCAGGTGGATCGCTTGGCGCCGAGCCGTCCGCCCACGGTGGAATCATCGGCACGCCCGATCCAGGCCCTTTACTGCTCTGAGAGGTTCCCATCAGCTCGTCCTTTGCTGGATTGCTTTCTTCGCCGGACCACCGACGCCTTGTTTGAGCCAGTGCTCGAAAAGACTATCCGCCCACGGTTGGCCATCGACCTTCGGCACGATGCTGGCTTGGATTTGCGCGATCGGCCGATCACGAAGGAAGGACGCCAGACGCAGCCCCTGGGCAGAATCATGCTCCCCAACGACCAAGCAAGCTTCCAAGATCTCTGGGACGCCCCACTGTTGCTCCTGCCGAGCCCGATCCAAAAGGCGATCCATGATGATGGCAATCTCGGGACGGCTGATGACCGCCAAGCGTGGTTTCAGTGCACCCGCCATGTCTGGGCTCGCCAGCAATCCAGTCAACACGTCCGCAGCGTCTGACGACAGCCTGTCTTCGGGCATGATCAGAGGCGCATGCTCCCGGCCAACGTATAGCGCGCCACGAAGGTCTTCTTTGGCCAACGCAGGCGGCAACGTCAACCACTCTTGCACGAAAGACCCTTGCCAAGGTGCAGACAATTCAACAGCAATACCACTGGCAGCCTTCTCCTCCCATTCCGCGAGGATCGTTGGGTGACCGCTGTCATGCGAGCTCACCGAAGCAATGAGTTGGCCGTAAGCCTTTGGATCGCCCAGGCGCTCAAACAGCAGCAACTTAGCGAGAACGGCCTCATCGACGCCGACTCCTTGAGCCTTCGAAATCGTCATTCGTATCGAAAGCGCGTTGAGAAACCGCTTAATGAGTCGCGGATTGCCCGAAATGTCCGACGCGGCAACCATCAAAGGCGCCAACCGATCCGCTGTGTCCAGCTGACCGAGCAAACTAGGGGGAAGGTCAAGTTCCAGCGATTGGATGAAAGCACGATCCACGCGCTTTCCGAGCCAGCTCTGGCGCAGACGTTCTCCGACCTTCTGGTGGACAGTCTCCTTGACCGATGCTTCGAGCTCGCTGTTGTCCACGAACAACATCATCATGTATGCCCGAACTTCCTGCGTCCCCAGTGCAGGCACACGAATGGGCACCTGAATCAGCTTGTCGAAGTAGTTGGTGACCAGCGCATCGTCATCAAGACCCTCGAAATGCTTACGCACCGCGTGCTTGATCATTCCATCATCGGCAGCGATCACAAACGCCGTGTTCTTCAAGAACAGGAAGAGCCGGATAGCCTCAAGCGTCGAGATGGTGGTGGGCGGCAAGCACCGGTCCAGGTCGTCGATCAATACGACGAGCGTGATACCGAGCTCTTCCAGAGCTTCCTCAAAGCTATCGCGAAGCGCCTGAATTTCCTTAGGAGGTGAGTCGTCGGGTTTGGGCCCCAGTAGGGAACCTGCCTCGTCAGCTGCTGCCTTGGCTTGCTCCTTACCCTGCTCGAACTCCTTCTGACTAACGCCATCGGCCATGCCTTTGGCCGTGCGCCAGAGCCCGCCCAGCAGGCCGGTTGGAGCCAGTCCAAAGGCCAAGGCAATGGCGTCTCCAGTTACCAGCTTGGCTGCGCGAAACCACTTGATCCGTTTAATGAACTCTAGGACCTTGCTCTTGCCCTTCCCCCGCTTTTCAGCCTCGTCCTGCAACTTTTCGGCAATGACGTCCATCAGTGCCGCACGTGCATCGTCGTAGCCCTGGTAGAGCCACGCATTGAACTCCACGAAAACAAAGTCCCGATCACCGTTCTTCTTAGGACGGCCCGCCAACGACGCTCGTGTCAGTTTGATCAGCGAAGACTTACCCCTGCCCCACTGCCCTGATACGCCGATTGAAATCGGCTTACCCTGAGCCTGCGCGATGATTTCGGCAATGGTGTCCGCCACGCCGGAAAAGTTCAGGAAATCCCGTTCGGTTTCGTTATCTGTCCACATCGAGTACTGCTCTCCCCGATCTCTATACACCCTCGAAATGGCAGCCACCAGCTACAGCCCTATCTACCTTACTTTATCCAAGACTGGAGCATGAGTCACCGGTTCGGCTGACCGCTTATCTTCGAGTATAGTAGCTGATTACCTCTTGCGCTCCTCTTAGCGCCATACTTTTCATCGGACCCGGACCCGGACCCGGACCCGGACCGAGGCCACGTTCTTGTCTTCAACAGACGAATCGTCACTGCTTTGGGTATCCTGCCCCCGATCAGACCTCCTAACCCACTCGCTGGCACGATGTTCGCTTATTGTTGGGTGCTCGGCGCATCTATCAAAGCAGCCGCATAAAAGCCCACATACCTAGCTCCGTTGGCAGAAGATCTAGTTAAGGAGTAGTTAGGATATACGACGATCTGCGGCGAGCCGCGACGCCGATTTAGTCCCCGCAGCCGCAACAGGCCCAACCGAACTTACTAGGGCTCTGCTTCGAGGTCCGCTTTGGATCGACAGTTGCCATGCCCCTACCCCCGGTAAATCTTTCTAATCCCAGCGCGGCTGACGTCATATTCGGCCAGTTGAAGGCGCTTGAGTTCGGATTGATACAGCCGGCCGAACTTTTGCGCCACACGCAGAACGTCACTTCCGCGATGCTCATCTTGCGACAAATCTCACCGAATGCCGTCCTCAACTCGGCCTGCTTCAGCGCTGACGCGATTTCCTCTTCAGTAAAGCCGGACTTCTCAAGTCTCTGCTTCAATGGCCCCGTTCTCCGGTGGCGGGGGCAGGTCAGACCGCTAGACGCTAGCGGTTAGTCAAGATGTACAGGTCGTACGCCATTCAATTGAACGCATGCCGACGTGGCCTGCCCCGACCAGGCCCGACTAGACCCTACCCCGCCAAGGAGGCACGACAAGCGCACGTATGGCCCATCCACTCCCCTGCCGAAGCTCGCCACCGACGAGGCTTCGCTCGCCGCAATGTCTCCGCTACACTGCCGTTGGCCCACCCCGCCTTCGAGGCATACTTCCACCGATCGCCCGGTCGGTGGCCGCGTTTCCTAACCAACTTTGAAGATGTTGACGGGGCGGACTGACTGCCGAACATGCCCATGATCCTGAAAAGCATAAGCACATCCGCCCGCGTTTTCGAATCCCCTTTCGTCTTTTGTGGGGATGATTCACCATCGGATCCCGACCAGTCGTGGATCACGGTCCTCATCGGCGAGAATGGTAGCAAGAAGAGCCTGGCGCTCAGGGTTCTGATGGAAGCGGGTCTGGGTAGGACGGAACACCGCGGCCATGGTCATCCGCCCATCGAGTTTACGCCACAGTTCGAGGGCCCGCGCCCGTCGAACGTTATTGCCATCTCCAACACGCCTTGGGATCGCTTCCCTCGCGGCTACGAACTCAGCAGCCTATCAAAAATCGTGTCTACCGACGGCGGGCGCTACGTCTACATCGGGCAAAGGGCGGGCACCGGAAACGTCAGCCTGCGAAATAATGAAAAGCAGCTCGGGTACAGCCTGATCGAGAACGCCGCGTTTCTCGGCGAACGGGCAGCGGACCTTGAGCCGATTTTCTGGAAACTCGGCTTGGAGTTGTGTGCAGGCATTCGTTTCGTACCGAACAGGACCATCGGCCGACCTGATTTCGGCCCTTGGGATCGCCGATCCAAACAGGGGTTCGAGCACTACCTTTCCAAGTTACCTGCGGTCGTCCGGCAACTGCAGAAGGATCGCAGCATCTCCGCGTCGGACCGGGCCGCCGTGACCGCATACGCTAAGTCCCTGCTTGAAAATTCCAGCGAAGTCGAACGTGTTCGCGCGTTGCTCAACTCGCTGGTTCCTTCCAAGATCGCGTTTTGGTTGCGTCCGCGGGACCACAAGATCTTCTTCGGATACGACACGATCCTCGAGTGGCGCTACCTTCTATATCTGGGTTTGATAGAGATCGAGGGCATCAGCTTGATGCCGCTCGGCAAGCAGCATCTCGCGGACAAAGCCAACGAGGCTAAACGCGACAGCGATCTAAGTTCCGGCCAGTGGAACTGGCTGTTCAACTTTTCCAACCTGGTGTTCGAACTCAGGGACGACTCACTGGTGCTCGTCGACGAACCGGAGAACAGCCTGCATCCTGGCTGGCAGCGCGAGTACCTGCCCACGCTGCAAACGGTGCTGTCCACCCGGGCTGGATGCCATGCAGTCATCGCGACCCACTCGGCGCTAATTGCGGCCGGGCTCTCGAATAGCTGGGGGAGCATCCGCCGGCTTGAACCAAGCGAGACAGCAGATGGGGCCGTTCGCACGCGTCCTCTTGAAAGCCCGTTCGCATGGTCGTCCGACGATGTCTATCGGGACGTCTTCGGCATGGAATCTAGCCGGGCGCCTGAGTTCATCCAGGCGGTTGACCAACTCCTCGAACTCATAAGCAAGCCGGCGCAGGAAAAGGCTCATGCGCCCGAGTGGGCCATCGCCTACCTCCGCCGCGCCTTGGATGAGTTGCCGCCCCACGACGCGATGCGAAACGTCGTCGCCGCTATCCTGAGGCACTTCCAACAAGGCGCCGGACGTGACTAGGCCCGGCAGAAACCTCCATATCAGGGTGAACATCGGTCAACTCGACCGTTCGATTCAACGCAGTGTCCGTTCCAACCGGGGGAAGGCGTGGTCGACGACCTTACCCGGGATGTATGCGCTGAGAGAGTGGCTACTCGAGAAGCAGAATTTCCGCTGCGCCTATTGCCAGATGCCCATCACGTCCATGAGGCTGGGTCATTGCGAGCTAGATCACGTCCTGCCGAAGGCGCCTTCTTCCAATCTGAACAGGGAGCTAGCCCGTAGCAATGCTCTGGAGCATCGCTATCACACCTTCGGATACAAGCGATTCAAGTTCGTTCCGCAGAACTTGGCGGTCACCTGCAAGCAGTGCAACACGTTCAAGGGAAGTTTCGACCCCCTTTCCGATCGCGCCAAATCGCCGGGCAAGCTCCCGTACGTTGCCGATGCGTACTGCTGGGTCCACCCGCAGTTGCACAACTACGCGCGACACATTTCGATCGATCAGGAATGGTTTTACAAGGGTCTTTCGAAGCAGGGCAGCAACACTATTCGCGTGTGCAAACTGGACAAGGCCGAGGTGGTCTCGCGCAAGCGGCAAGCCGACGCGCTTGTCGCCCAAAGCGACGATCTTGAGGATTTCCTCATCAAGTATGGCGCCCAGTTCGAGAACATAGGAGCCACCCAAGGTATTGCTGCCTTGACGTCGAGCTACGGAATCGATGAGACGACTGCGGATGTTATAACCGCGATGTTCGCGGACTACAGCTTGTCCAAGGGCGCCGAGGCGTTTTGCCGAACACTTGCGGCCGCGTTGGAATGCGTGAGAAATGCTAGCGCCGCTGCGGCATCGCCACAGACCGTCAACGGGCACTGAAAGGACCGCGGGATGCTGGCCGACGCGTTGCTGGACGAATTGCGGAGCAGAGGAGAAGGTCCTCAGCTAGACTACAAGGCCGAGCGTTATGCTTTCGCCAAAGCCACTGCGGAGCGGAAGTCCGAGCTGCTCAAGGACATCCTGGCCCTGGTTAACACGCAGCGCAGCGGCAACGCCTGAGGACGACTGACCCCTCATCGTATTGGGCTCGACGACGGGCATCAGGATTTCGGGCGCGAGGCCCACGGTGGCGCCGACGACGCGTCCAATCTAGAACAAGCGCGGGCCTGTCTGTCTGCTAGCAGTACAGCTGGCCTTCCGCGCTAAGCAGCGCAACCAACGCATCAGTTTCTTCTCGTCAGTAGCGAGCACGCATTCGAGCTCACCTAGAATCACGTCGTGCGCTTGGTCTGCCCCGTTCTTACTGACACTTACAAGAAGGCCATTTCAGGTCATGAGTAGTGCTTCTTGCCCTGAGCTAGCGACCTACTTGGGTCGAGAGATACCCCTCCCCTACCCTCGATAAACATCCCTTATCGCTACTGCACTGATTTGGCGGGCAAAAAGGGTTTTCGCGCGAGCTCCAGCCTGCTCACGTCAGCCACAGGCACAAGAATTGCAGCCTTCTGCTCCGGCGCCCAAAACACATAGCTGTCCCCCAAGCGCCCCACCAAACCCAGGCTACCTTGCACCCTCTCATCAATAGTCACATTGACCGTGTGCTTGCTGCTGCCAGAAGTAATCGCCTTGGCGCGCTCGAAGCCAAGCCAGTTTGACGAGATCGGGACATAGACAATCATCACGAGCGCATAGACCAGCCATGGCGACTCCTTCACGGCGGCCGGCAACACTGGAGACAGGCGTACTGCCATTGCACATATGCCCGTCAGCGCCACACCTATCAAAACGGGCCAGGCATTGGACCACCAAAGCAAGGCACCCATTCCAACAAAACAAAGAGTCAGGATCAGCCACATCAGCAGATTGGCTTGGGACGGCGTCGTTGTCACCTTCCCCTCGACCCACCCTCCAAGCAGCAGCGCAATCAGTATGAAGAACAACACCATGCCGATCCCCGCAAGCCCTGCAAGCGCAAGCTCACTCACCGCAACAAACTGAAAGGGATCCAGGCCGAAGTGGCCCCAATACGCCTTCAGGTAGAAGGCGCCTTGAATCAATCCAAAGGTGACGAGCGCCGAACCCCACCCAGCAACATCAGCCATCGTTAGCGTCTTCTGCGTACGTTCCATGTATCCCCTTCCATCAATGCAGCCCCGCCACATAGTGGCATGCAGCGCTCCGTCCTGCAGAACCCACCTCATTAACGTGACGCGTCACGCTCGATACCCCGCCCATTGGCGCCCCACCCCTCCCCCACTACAGTTCCACCCCTCACAAGGACGAGGCGGCACACATGCCCTATATCGGAATCGGACTCCACGTACTGGCAGCCATCTACTTCGCGGTGCACGCCATCCGCTCGGGCCAGAGCCTCTATTGGCTCATTCTGCTCTTCTCGTTCCCGCTGCTCGGCAGCGTCGTTTACTTCCTGGCGATCTACTTTCCCGAAATCCGCCACTCGCGCGGCGCGCGGCAGGCAATCCGCTCCGCCAAGCAGCTCATGGACCCGGGCCAGGACCTGCGCAACGCGCGTGCCGAACTGGCGCGTACGCCCACCGTGCAGAATCGGGTTCGCCTGGGCATGACACTGCTGGATGCTGGCCAGGCGGAGGAAGCCAGAACCCTGCTTGAGCAGGCAGCCAGCTCGCCGCTGGGCGACGATCCCTACATTCTGACCGGCCTGGCGCGTGCCCGCCTCGATTCCGGGCAGCCCGCGCGGGCGGCGGAGACGCTGGACGGCCTGTTCGCCCGCCATCCGGATGTGCGCCGCAAGCCGGAACAGACCCTGCTTTACGCGCAGGCACTGGCGGCTGCCCAAGCGCCCGGCACCCGTGCCGCGTTCGAGCGAGCCGTGGAATGCGGAAACGATGCCGCCGCCCGCTGCCTGTACGCCGAGTGGTTGATGGCACAGCCGCAGCCCGACGACCGTGAGCAGGCCCGCAGCCTGTTCGCCAGCATCATCGATGATGCCCAGCACTGGTCGCGTCACGCACGCAGCCACAATGCCGCATGGCTGGAGCGGACCAAGGTCGCGTTGAAGGGCTACTGACGCCTGGCGACCTTTGGCAATCCTGTCGCATCTGCCTCGCTCACAGCCCCGCCGGGCAAATGCCGACACTCGTCAGGCTTGCACCACCGACATCGCCGACAGCCTTGCAGCGCAACGCTCCAGCCTCATTGCGCCATATGCAACGATTCTGAAAATGTTGAAAGTGGTGACGGCATCGGCCCTACTGCATTGGCATCGCGCACAACCGGGCGTATTCCTTTGCGTGCCACCGGAAACGGGTGGCCGGGATTCGAAACCCCGGTAGTTCGCTGAAGTAAACGCTTGCCAGCCGGCATCACCCTGTGTGGTGCCGGCTGGCAATCCGTCGGCCGGCTATGGCGGGCGGTGCGTGGAGGCCTTGTGCCTGCCGGTTTAGCGAACACCGGGTTTCGAACCTCGCACCGTCCGCCACCTTTATCGGTGGCGGCTTCTGCATGCACGCAAGGAGCCCAGCCATGACCCAGCCCCACTCCCCTGCCTCGCACCCGATCCACGACGCGCCCGCCAACGGTCCTGCCTTGGACCCGAACACGCTCATCGCCCTGCTGCACAGCATCGGCGCCGGTGCCGCCTCCGATGGCCAGCCCTGGCCGGAACGCCATCAGATGCCCGGCCGACGCATCGCCCTGGCAGATACCGATTGCTCGCTGGCGGGCCTTCGGGTGGTGCTGGAGATCCTGCTGGCCGCGCAGCGCGCCCGCGAGAACGGCGAGCTGGAGCAGTACGTTGGCCCGCGCGTGATGGAGGGCCTGATCATGGCCGGAATCGGCCTTACCGCACACGCCAGTACCCGGCTGCATCCGGAGGGCTGAGTGGCGTGGTGCCGCTGGGCGGCCAACGCGCTCTGTCTTGTGGTGGTGGTTGCGGCACAGGCGCAGTGGCCGGCGACGCCGGTGCCCTCGCCTGTCGCGTTCCAAAGCATCAACGACGATCGATTCTCACAACTGCGCCGCCAGGCGATGCAGTTCGTGGAGTCTCGGCCACGACAGGGCTTCCAGTTCGTCGAGCGGCGCCGAGATGCCGAGTTCCAGGTTCATTGCCGGGGCATACCCGTGCTGTGGCTGGAGAGGCGCTCGCACCATCTGCTGTTGCAGGGCTCACTGGACGCGGAGCAGCGGGCGCCCGCCGTTGTGCAGCTTGGCACGTTGCTTCAATGGCAGCTGGAGCCGGTGGGCTATCTGGAGCAGGTGCTGGCTGACGTGCCGGAACCTGTTCTGTTGGATCGGGTGCTGCAGATGTTCGGGGGCGAGGTGCCTGAGGGCGCGCGATGTGGCCCGCACTAGTCACCTGCGCGACAGGCATTGGCCCAATGACCATGCGGGTCACCTCCCGGCATCGATCCAACCCGCATCGCGCGCACGCGCAAGATCTTCTGGCGTATCGATATCCAGGCCCAGTTCCGGTGCCTGCAGGACATGCACCGTATCGACAGGAAGTTGCCGCAGGCGCGCTCCGAAACCGCGGTCACCGGATGCACCGACAGCGGTGAACCAGGCGCGCGGCACGACTGCGGGAACGCCAAGCGCATCTCCGTGGCGGGTGCCCGCGCACGTTGACGCTGCGGCGCGGGCACCCAAAAGCAGCGCCTGCAGATGGGAGCGCTCGATTGCGGGCTGGTCGCATGCCAGGATCATCACCGCGGTCACCGTGGGCAGCAGGTGTGCGCCGGCAACCTGCAGACTGCTCGCCAGGCCACGCTCCCAGTGGTGGTTGGTTACCGGAGTGGCATCCAGCCCGTCAATGCTGGATGTCACGGCCTGTGCGTTCGCGCCCACCACGACCAGTACCTGCGCTGGCGCGACCTCCCCCGCCAACCGCACCACGCGATGTACCAGGGTCTCGCCCTGCCGGGTGAGAAGCTGCTTGGGCTGGCCAAGTCGGGTGCTCCCGCCGGCAGCAAGCACGATGACCGCATGCGCGTCAGTCACCTGCCGTGCGCGCTTCGCCATTGCTGCAGCTGCGCGGCGATGCTGAGCGAAATCGCCTCTGGCCCTCGGCCGCCGATGTTCAGGCCGACCGGTGATCGAAGTCGCGGGGAAAGCCGGTGGCGCTGATCCGGTGTCAGCAGCTTGAACAGGTCCTCGCGCCTTCGCCGCGGACCCAGCAGTCCAATGAACGCGACGTTGGTATCAGCCAGGGCCACCAGCGTATCCCGGTCCAGTTCGAAATCGTGATGCATCACCAGTGCCGCGTCGCAACGGTCGCGATGAAGGGCATCGGCCGGGCTTGTCTGAAGATGCGCATCCGCGCACTGCCCGGCTGAGGCCCAGCGCGCTCGCCGTTCGGCCACGCTGACCCGCCACCCCAGGCCCCGCAGCAACGGAACCAGGAAGGGCGTTTCGGGACCGCCCCCCAACACCAGGGCCCGCGGAAGCCGGGGCAACGGCAAACGCCACGCACCCTCGCCAAAGGGCTGCGTACCCTCCATCGGATGCAGCTGCCACGCCTGCTCGCGATGGCCGGCACGGAAAATGACCTGCCCCGACGTGCGAAGGTCGCGCTGGAGTGACACACCCTCGCGCAACCAAGCCTCGATCACGTCGTCGATGCCGGCCATAGCACGCAATGGCAGGAGCGCAATCCGAAGCCGGCCGCGGCAGCCGAGCGCGGACCCGCTCAACAGGTCGTCGTCACTGCGGGTGTCGATCTCGATCCAGTCGACCCGTCCTGCCGCACTTACCTGCTCCGCGCGTCGCGCGAGCTCGGGCTCCAGGCATCCGCCGCTCAGCCAGCCGACCTGGCTGCCGTTGCAGAACAGCACCATGTCGCCGGCACCGGCGTAAGTGGAGCCATCGGTTTCCAGCACCAGCGCGAGCACGGCGTGCTCCCCCGCGCGCACGCGCGTCAAGGCCGTCTCGAGTACGCCGCGCGGGCTGCCTTCGGCGAGGAAACCCGGCGCTGCGGACAGGTCCTCGGCAAGATCGCCGGGCTCCCCTCCGCCTGCGGCGGAGACCTCCAGAATAGGCGAGGCTGCGGGTCGGTCCATGCGCACCGTCAGCCTACGTCGGGCAAGCCGGGCAACAGCTTGTCCAAGGTGATGGGATAGCTGCGCACGCGCACGCCGGTTGCGTTGTAGATCGCATTGGCGATCGCGGCGCCAACCCCGCAGATGCCCAGTTCACCCACACCCTTGGCCTTCATCGGCGAGATCACTGCATCCAGCGTGTCGAGGAAGACCACCTCCTGGTACGGGATGTCGGCGTGCACGGGAACCTCGTAGCCGGCCAGGTCGTGGTTGATGAACAAACCAAGCCGTTTGTCGACCACCAGCTCCTCCATCAGGGTCGCGCCCGCACCCATCACCATCCCGCCGATGACCTGGCTGCGTGCAGACAGCGGATTGAGGATCCGGCCGCCATCGCATACGGCAAGCATGCGGCGAATGCGTGTCTCTCCAGTGTAGGCATGCACGGCGACCTCGCAGAAATGCCCTGCATAGGTGCCGACGTCGTAGCCTTGTTTGAAGTCGCCGAAGGCAATGCCGTCCTCCGCCGACAGGGTTCCCGCCTCCGCCAGCTTGATGGTCCGACCACCCGCCTGGATGCGGCCATTGGCGAAGTCTGCGGTGTCGCCGTCGAAGCCGAGTTTCTCGCCCACCTTGCGGCGCAGGCTGACGCACGCCGCGTACACGCCCGCGGTGGAGCTTGCCGCGCCCCACTGGCCGCCGGAACCGGCAGAGGCAGGATGACGGGAGTCACCGAGGGTGACCTGGACCTGGTCCAGCGGCACGCCCAGGGTCTCGGCTGCCGTCTGCGCGATGATCGTGTAGGAGCCGGTGCCGATGTCGGTCATGTCGGTCTCGACAATCACCCCACCCTGGCCGTCAAGCCGGACCCGCGCCGCCGACTTCATCGTCGGTGCGCCGCGATAGCCCGCGGACACGCCCATGCCGACCAGCCAATGCCCTTCCCTGACCTGCGCCGGCCTGGCGTTGCGCTTGTTCCAGTTGAAGCGCTCCGCGCCTTCGCGCAGGCAGCGCACCAGGTTGCGGTCGGAGAACTTCTTGGACGGATCGCCGGGCACGACCTCGGGCTCGTTGAGGATGCGGAACGCGATCGGGTCGAGACCCAGCCTCTCGGCCATTTCGTCCATTGCCACTTCCAGCGCCATGTGGCCCGGTGCTTCGCCCGGTGCGCGCATCGCATTGCCTTCGGGCATGTCGAGCGTGGCGATGTAGTTGGCCACCAGGCGGTTGGCGCCTGCATAGAGCTTGGGCGTCTGCAGGGTGCCGTTCTCGCCATCCTCGCCGTTGATGTTGCCCGACCAGTTCTCATGGGCGATGGCGGAGATCCGGCCATCCTTTCCGCAGCCGATCCGCACGCGCTGGAGGGTGGCGTGCCGGTGCGTGGTGTTGTTGGGCATCAACGGGCGTTGCAGCGCGATCTTCACCGGTCGCCCGACCTGCTTGGCGGCCAACGCGGCCAGCACCGCGTCGGCACGGATGAACAGCTTGCCGCCGAAGCCGCCGCCGATATAGGGCGAGTCCACGCGCACCTTGGCAGGATCGATGCCGAGGATCGCCGCCATGCCCTGCCTGGCCCAGTCGATCATCTGGTTCGCCGTCCACAGCGTGAGCGTGTCCCCCTCCCATGCGGCGATGGTGGCGTGCGGCTCCATCATCGAATGACTTTCGTCGGAGGTGTGATAGGTCTCGTCGAGCTTGACCGCGGCACTCGCGTAGGCGGTGTCGAAATCGCCCAACGTCTGCCGGTCGGGCTTGCCGTCGCGCCCCTTTGCCAGCGGTGCGGACGGTGCCAGGGCCGGGAAATCGAAGCGGCCCTTGCTGCGCTCGTAGCGGGTGCGGATCAGCGCTGCGGCGGCGCGGGCCTGCTCGAAGGTCTCTGCCACCACGCAGGCGATGGCCTGGTGGTAGTGGGCCACTTCGGGTCCGCCGAACAGCGGCGCATTGTTCCAGTTCGATTTGCCGACCGGCTTGGTTTCCGGTGCGGTGATGACCGCCAGTACGCCGGGCGCGGCACGTGCGCGGGAGGCATCCATCGAAATGATGCGCCCCTTGCCGATGCCCGCACCGACGATGTAGCCGTAGGCCTGGTTTGGGGCCACGTCGTGGCGCTCGTAGGCATAGGGGGCGGTGCCGGTGGTCTTGCGTGGACCGTCGATGCGCGGCGTCGACTTGCCGACGACCTTGGCCTTGTCGAACAGGTTGTCGCCGGCGGGGGCGTTGAATTCAAGGGGCATCAGCGCTCTCCTTCCACCAGCACGGCTGCGAGGGTGCGCTCGGCGAGCGCGATCTTGAACGCATTCTCCCGCGTCGGACGGGCACCGGCGAACACCTGCCGGGCCGCGGCCTTTACGCCGTCGCGCAGCAGCGGTTCGGCTGCCTCGACGCGCCACGGCTTCGGCGCAACTCCACCGAAGGCGAACCGCGCCGAGCCGTCTCGCTGCACGACCGCGGCGACCGACACCAGTGCGAACGCATAGGACGCGCGGTCACGTACCTTGTGGTACACGTGCCGACCGCCCAGGGGCTTCGGCAGCGTGACGTGGGTGATCAGCTCACCGCGCTGCAGCACGTTGTCCTGCTGCGGCCTGTCGCCGGGGGAACGATGGAAATCGGCAATCGGGATGCTGCGCGTACTGCCGTCACCGCTGACGGTCTGGATCGAGGCGTCCAGCACCCGCAGGGCCACCGCCATGTCGCCCGGATAGGTCGCGATGCAGCTGTCCGAGGTGCCGATTACGCCCATCTGCCGGGAGAACCCCTCGAGTGCGCCGCAGCCTGATCCGGGCAGGCGCTTGTTGCAGGGCAGATGGGGATCGTAGAAATACGGGCAGCGCGTGCGCTGCAGCAGGTTGCCGCCGGTGGTGGCCTTGTTGCGCAGCTGCCCGGAGGCGCCTGCCACGATCGCGCGGGTCAGCACCGCGTAGTCGCGGCGCACGCGCACATGCGAGGCCAGCGCGGTATTGGTGACCAGCGTGCCGATGCGCAGGCCGCCCTCGTCGGTGGGTTCGATCCTGTCCAGGCCGATGTCCTGCACATCGACCAGGTGCGCTGGCGTCTCGACCTCCAGCTTCATCAGGTCGAGCAGGTTGGTCCCTCCGGCCAGGAACTTCGCGCCCTCGGTACCGGCGACGGCCTTGGCGGCCTCGGCCGGGGATTTGGCGCGTTCGTAACTGAAGGCCCTCATGAGCGCCTCCCTGCAGAGGTTACGCCAGCGACTTCTTCCATCGCCTCGGCAATGTTGGAATAGGCCCCGCAGCGGCAGAGGTTGCCGCTCATGCGTTCGCGCATTTCCATGTTGGTGGCCCGGGGCCGTGCACTGACGTCCGCCTGTACATGGCTGGGGACACCCCGCTTGATCTCGTCCAGTACCGCCACTGCCGAGCAGATCTGCCCTGGCGTGCAGTACCCGCACTGGTAGCCGTCATGCTTGATGAAGGCGGCCTGCATCGGATGCAGGTCATCGGGGGTTCCGAGGCCTTCGATGGTGGTGATGGCATCGCCCTGGTGCTGCACCGCCAGGCTGAGGCAGGCATTGATGCGCTCACCGTTGACCAGCACGGTGCAGGCACCGCATTGACCGTGGTCGCAGCCCTTCTTGGTCCCGGTCAGCTTCAGATGTTCGCGCAGCGCATCGAGCAGCGTGGTCCGGGTGTCGAGCTCAAGCTCCCGCCGGCTGCCGTTGACGGTCAACGCCACCGTGCTGACGACCGGCGGCCTGGGCGGCGGGGGCGTCGCCAGTTCGGCGGCGAGCGATGCCGCCCCCGGTGCGGCGGACATTGCCACGGTCGTGACGCCGCCGGCGATCACCTGGCGACGCGTCAACTTCACTCCTTCATCACAAATTGGCACAGTGACCTCCTGGCGTTCGGGAAAATCCCGTGGCTGGATGGACGCGCTCACACTACCCAAGGGGCACTATGCCCATCTGCGGAGTACAGGCCTGTGAAGTCGGCGAAATGTGCGACCCTGCCAAGGCAGGCAACCGCGACTTTTACTCTTCAGCGCGGCACTCTTGAGCCATGCGCATGCCTCATTGGATGGCTCACAGTTCTGCTTGTCTCTCACGGCGCTGGCTTCGAGGGTTCGGGCTCGTGGACGGAGCCCTCCAACAAGGCAACGTAGGTATCCAGCCGGGTGCGAAGGCCGATCAGCATCCAGCCCAGCAGGTACAGCAGCACCATGGCGAAGATAAGCAGTGCGCCTAGCAATCCAACATCGAAAGCGCCCGCCCAGTCGCCCCATTTCCATCCGCGGAACTGCAGGTAGAGGGCAATCAACAGCGGGAATGGCCCGAGCCGCTGCAGCCCGCCATACATCATGCCCATGCGCTCAATCATGTTTGTGCGCAGGGTGCTGACGAATTTGAGTCGCCGCTCGCGCTGGACGCGCGGGAATCCGCGAAGCTCGGTCACCACCGATTGCCAGTGAGCGAAGTCTTCATCCATCTCCCGGGCGTGCGAGAGCCGCGGTTGGCTGAACTGGCGGATACCTCTGCGGGCGGCCAGGACGCCACCGACAATGAACCCTCCGATTTCGATTGCCAGGCAGGCAACAACCACCTGAAGCACTGCGCCAACAGGCAGCCATCGATCCGGAAGCTGGCCAGTGAGAATGCCGATGACCGCCGCACCCATGCCGATGCGGAACGCCCACGTCTCCACCCTGCCCGCTTTCGGGTAGATGCTGTGCTCAACCAGCCCCTGCACCCGCTGGTAGAGCCAGTGGAATGTCAGTTCCTGCGAATCGGTCGTTGCCGGCGGATCGACGCCGCCCCCTGCCTGCATGTCCATTGCACCCCTGCCCCGGCCGGCGCAGATGCCGGCCGCCCCATCGTACCTGAGCACGCTTCGAAAGGCGCCCCAGCGGGAATCACATGCCCAGCTCCGACAACCCCGGGTGATCATCCGGGCGACGCCCCAGCGGCCAATGGAACTTGCGGTCGCTTTCCTTGATCGGCAGGTCGTTGATGCACGAGAAGCGGCGCTGCATCAGGCCATCCTCGCCGAATTCCCAGTTTTCGTTGCCATAGGAACGGAACCAGTTGCCGGAGTCGTCGTGCCATTCGTACGCGTAGCGGACCGCAATGCGGTTTTCAGTAAAGGCCCAGAGCTCCTTGATCAGGCGGTACTCGAGTTCCTTGTTCCATTTGCGTGCCAGGAACTGCCGGGCTTCCTCCCGGCCGTTGGTGAATTCGACACGGTTACGCCACTGGGTGTCGAGCGAATAGGCAAGCGCCACCTTGTCGGCATCGCGGGAATTCCAGCCATCCTCGGCAAGACGCACCTTCTGCGTGGCCGATTCGAGGGTGAACGGAGGAAGCGGCGGACGGGGTTGTTCTGCGGACACGGGGAGACCTCCAATCGAAATGGATACACGGGTTGCTTCAAAGGATCTGGCGTACCCAGGCGCTAACGCTTGGCCTGTTCCAACAACAGCTTCGCGACATCCTTCGCGGTGTCTGCGGCGTCGAGATCACCCATCACGCGCGACAGGGTGATGGCGCCTTCCGTCAGGATCAGTAGCTGGCGGGCCAGGTCCGCCGGCTGCTCCACATCCAGTTGTTCGGTAAGTTCCAGCGTGTAATCAAGCAGCTTCTGCTTGTGATTCCGCGCGATCTGCCGGATCGGATCGGCCGGATCGCCGACCTCCCCCGCGGTATTGATGAACGCACACCCGCGATAGCCCTCGGACTGGAACCAGCTCTTGAGCGCGGTGAACATGCCGAGGATGCGCGCTTCCGGGCTGTCGGCCTTGTCGCACTCCTGCCGGAACCAGGCCAACCAGCGCACGTCGCGCGCCTTCAACGCGGCGGCGGCCACGTCGTCCTTGTTCTCGAAGTGGCGGTAGATGCTCTTGCGCGCCACGCCCGAGGTCTTCACCAGCAGGTCCATGCCGGTGGCATGGATCCCGTTCTGATAGATCAGCGCCTCGGCCGTGGCCAGGATCTTCTGTTGCGTGTCGGTGGTGACCTTGCTCATGGCTGCAAGGTAGAACGGTCGTTCTACCTTGTCAACAGGCAATCGCGAGCGATGGGCGCGCACATCCATGCAAGACGATCTATCAAGAAATCCGGACACTTCATCACCCGGACGCCTGATCACAGGCGCAAAGTACGTCTCACCACCCACCCATGAGAGTTCCCGCATGAACACCTTCGCCCGTACGCTGGCGGTTGCCGCCCTCGCCCTCTCGGTCCAGGCCGGCCTGTCCGCGCAGGCCGCCGAACCGGCCAAGCCGGCTCCGGTCACCGCCATCGCGCGCACCGCCAGCTACATCACCACCGCCGACGGCGTGCAGCTGTACTACAAGGACTGGGGCCCGAAGGACGGCCCGGTCGTGACCTTCAGCCATGGCTGGCCGTTGAATTCGGACAGCTGGGAGTCGCAGATGATCTTCCTGGCCAACCATGGCTACCGCGTCATCGCGCATGACCGTCGCGGCCACGGGCGCTCCAGCCAGCCATGGGACGGCAACGACATGGATCACTACGCCGATGACCTGGCCACGGTGATCAATACCCTGGACCTGCACGATGTGACCCTGGTGGGCTTCTCCACCGGTGGCGGCGAAGTGGCGCGCTACATCGGCCGGCACGGCACCGGGCGGGTGAAGAAGGCCGTGCTGATCAGCTCGGTGCCGCCGTTCATGCTGAAGACCGCCGACAACCCGAACGGCCTGCCGATCGAAGTGTTCGACGGCATCCGCAAGGCACAGATGGAGAACCGCGCGCAGCTGTACCGCGACATTCCGTCGGGCCCGTTCTATGGCTTCAACCGCCCGGGGGCGAAGGTGTCGCAGGGGCTGATCGATGCGTGGTGGGCGCAGGGCATGCAGGGCGGCCACAAGAACACCTACGACTCGATCGCCGCGTTCTCGGCCACCGATTTCCGCGCCGACCTGAAGAAGTTCGATGTTCCTACCCTGGTGATCCACGGTGACGACGATCAGATCGTGCCGATCGATATCTCTGGCCGTCAGTCAGCGAAACTGATCAAGGGTGCCAGGCTGATTGTCTACCCGGGTGCGCCGCACGGCCTGACCGACACCCACAAGGACAAGGTCAACCAGGACCTGCTGACGTTCCTGCAGGAAAAGTGACTGGCCAGGGCTCCGGCGCCGTGCCGGAGCCCTCCTGTTGCCTGGCGCCCACCTTCATGTGCGCGCCGCGGTCGGCATCTGGAATGTGAACATAGTGCCGTCGCTCTCACTCGACCGCACGTCCAGTGTTCCGCCGTGGGACTTGGCAATTTCCGATGCAATGTAGATGCCCAGGCCAAGCCCTGGCCTGGGCAGTTCGCCCTGCTCACGCGAAAATGGGCTGAAAATCGTCCCCAGCCGCTCAGGCGCAATGCAGCCGGCGTTATGCACATCCAGCGTGAGGCGATGGGATGCGGCCTGGACTCTCAGCGTGACAGGCGCGGAGCGCTCGCCGTGCTGGGCTGCGTTGGTCAGCAGGTTGGCCAGCAGCTGCGACAGCCTGCCGGGATCGCAGACCACGCTGCCCTCGATCCGCATCTGGACGTTGATGTCCTGCCGACCGGTAGCGATCGCCACTTCTTCTGCAACCTGTTCAAGCTCCGCCTGCAAGGTGTGGCTTTCCTGGAGCGAGACCGGAATGCCTCCTCCCAGCCGCCCCCTGGCGAAATCAAGCACATCACCGATGAGGCCATCCATCCGGGTGACGCCGGCAGCGATGTGCGCGAGCATCCGCTGCTGGCGCTCGGATGTTGCCTCACGTTCCAGCGAATCGGCGGCCACGCTGATGGCCTGCAGCGGGCTGCGAAGGTCATGGCCCAGTACCGCGATGAACTGATCGCGCAGATCGGAAACACGCTGTGCCGTTGAAAGTGCTGTCTCTGCCTCCAGCAGCTGATCCTCTTTGTCGAGGTAGTTGCCAACGAGGTCGGCAAGCAGCTCCATGGATCGCTGGACGTGCGCCTCATCGAAGTTGCCCGGCGACGAATCAATGGCACACAGGGTGCCGAAGAAGCTGCCATCCGGCCGATGGATCGGCACGGAGGCGTAACTCTCCAGCCCGTAGATCCTGGGCGTATGGTGTTCGGAATACAGCGGGTGTGCACTGGCGCGCGCGAACACCACGGAGGTCGATGACTGCCTGATCTCGTCACAGAGGGTGGTTTCGAGGACCAGTTGCCCGCCCGGAACGAGCCCGAACCCCAGGGTATCCAGGGTGGCGCAGGCGGTCCACGTGGTTTCTGTCACCCGGGCAATCGCGGTGAATCTTGAGCCTGTGATATGGGCGACGGTCTCAAGGATGCGCGGCACTGCTTCAATACGACCGATCTCAGCGATGTCATTCAGCAGGTGGGGATCGGTCAGTGTGTGCATGTAGTGGCAGTCGGGCGCAGTGGTGCATCATCCCACGAATCAGCCCGGGCAGCAGACACGCCCCTGGATGCCTGCTGGACTGCGGTGCTCGCTGGCGCGCCATCAGATGCGGGGTCGCCGCATCTGATGGCGGACACCGGCGGCTCGCCCTTACCAGCGCACCTGCAGGCCGAGGTTGCCGAACGCGCCTTCCCGGCTGGCACCACTGCCGTTGCCCATGGAGCGCTCGCGCCCACCAGAGATCTGCAGGTTGAAGCGCTCATTCAACCGGACGTTGACGCCAGCGCTCAACGACGCTCGGTTTCCACCCGCCTCCAGGGGAATCTGGTCCTTGCCGGCGTACGTCACTGCCGAGCGCGCATCCGATTCATGCCACACATCGGCGGCGAGGTACGGCGCCCACTGCACGCCGCCCGCGCTCTGGAACTGCCAGCTGCCGTTGATGCCCAATCGCCCGCTCAGCCCCTGGGTGCTGCCAAGCGACACCCGCCCTGCAGCATCCTGCCCTGCATCGAAACGCACCTTCTGCCAGACCAGCTGGACTTCAGGCTGCAGCGTGAACTGCCCGGTGCCGGCCTGCATGACAAACGGATAGCCGGCCTCGAGCGATGCCAGGTAGCCGTCGCCACGGGTGTTGAGGCGAACCGGGCCCGCGTTGGCGGAACCGCCGTAGCGGGTCAGCTGGACGACGGCATCCAGATAGCCGCCTCGGCTGCCAACGCCGGTCAGGGTCAAACCAGCGCTGGTGGCCTGCAGCTCGACGTTGCCGGTCGCCCCACGCACATAGCGGGTCCGCTCATCATTGGTATAGATGCCGTCGACCTGCACATTGCTGCTCGCGTGCGACAGGTAGCCGCCCGCCTGCCAGCGGGCGCCTGCCGACGGGACGGTCTGCCAGAAATCACTTCCAACCTGCAGCGCGTTGAGCCTGCCCTTGGCTTCCGGCGCAACCATGGATTCGTACCGGTTGTGCAGGTCGCGGGTTGCCACACGCACCCAGGCAGCACGCGGCCTGTCGCCCGCAGCGGCGGCCTGCGCCCTGTCGCGCCGGTTGCCCATCGCCAGTGCACCCAGTTCGCGCGCCAGCGGCTGGACCGTACCGTAGGTCGCCAGCTCGCGGCCGAAGATGGGCAGGGCCACCGGAGGCACCGGGTTGGTCGGGTTGGTCGGGTTGGTCGGATTGACCGGGTTGATGGGATCGACCGGATTGACCGGATCAGTCGGATCGACCGGCTTGATCGGGTCAGTCGGATTGACCGGGTCCGTCGGATCGACCGGCGGCTGCACGACGAAGGCGTTGCGCAGGTACCAGTTTTCGGCCGACTTGCCTTCTAGGTCGCCGCGGAAGAGTCCATACCCGAATGCGCCGTTTCGTGCATAGTTTCCGAGCTTGAAGGCATCGGCCGACGTGGTGGCGCCATTGATGGCGGCAACCACCAGGATGCCGTCCCCGACGGTGTGGCCTTCGGTGCCGCTGGTGTTGTGAACGCGCACGGTGGTGCTGCCGCTGGCGCTGCCGCCATCGATCACCAGCTGGCTGCTGGGCGATGCGTCGTCGCCCAGCCAGGTGTTCAGTTCCAGCTGCCCCTGCTGGCCCACGTAGTTGCCCTGGATGGTCAGGCGACCGTAGTCATTCCCGCTGCCCGGACGGATCACGCCGGCGTTGACCACGTCACCGTGAATGGTGCCGTTGCCGCTCAGGGTGGCATTGCTGGCCACTTCGGTCGCCGACCGGAGGCTGCCATCGACCTGAAGTGCACCGGCAAGCACACGGGTGGCACCGGTGTAGGCCTGGTCATCGGCGATGCGCAGGGTCCCCGTGCCCATCTGCACCAGGCCGCCCGTTCCGCTCACCGCATTGTCCAGCAGCACGTCGTCGCTGCGGTTGAATTCCAGCCAGCCCTGGTTGTCGATTGCACCGGTCACGCTGCCGCTGGTGCCACCGTTGCCCAGGCGCAACGCACCGGCCGCGATGAACGTGCCGCCGGCGTAGCGGTGGTCAGCGTCCAGCACGGTGGTGCCCGATCCGATCTGGCGCAGCGCGCCATCGCCGGCGACACGCGCCGAGAGCAGGAACGTATCGCTGCGGTCCACGTCCAGGTAGGTGCCACCGGCCAGGCTGACATCGCCGCCCAGCGTGCCGCGCGAGCCGCCGTCACCGATCTGCAGGGTGCCGGCCGCCACCCGGGTGCCGCCGCTGTGCGCGACGTCGCCGGACAGCACGACAGTGCCGCCACCTGCCTGCAGCAGCTCGCCGCTGCCGGCGATGTTGGCGGACAGGGACATGCGGTCACCGCGGTTGAGGGTCAGCCGCGCGTTGTTGACGATGTCGCCCGCCACGTTGCCGGCTGCGCCGCCATCGCCCAGCACCAGTTCACCCTGTTCGATGCGGGTCACGCCCGTGTGGGTGTTGTCTGCGGTCAGGGTGAGCGCGCCTTCGCCGCGCTTGATCAGCTGGCCGCCTTCGCCGTGTAGCGCCGTGGCCAGGGTGACAGCGTTGCCGTTGGTGTCCAGCACCGCGCCCGCAGCCCCCAGCGCTTCCAGTCGCGCGGAGATGTCTTCGTCGCTGCCTGCGGCCCACTGCAGGCCGCCGCCATCCAGGACAATGCTGCCGGCGCCCAGGTTGCTGCCGGACTGGAATCGGATCAGGCCCTGATCGACGCGCGTCGAGCCGCTGTAGGTGTTGGCACCGGTCAGGGCCAGCACGCCCTCGCCGGTCTTGGTCAGGGTGCCTGCATTTCCGCTGACCTGCCCGCTGACGGTCATCACGGCATCATTGCCATCGACGCGGAACGCATGCTCGCCGCTTGCGGCCAGCACCACCGGAACATCAACCTGCATGTCCTGGCCTGCGGCACGGTTGCCCAGCACGCCATCGTTGAAGTTGATCACGCGCGTGCCGGCGCCGGCGCCCGCCAGGATGCTGCCAGCATGCAGCGCACCCCCGTCGAGGGTGATGTTCGAGGACACGGTCCCTCGGGTGCCGGTGCGGTTGCCCAGGGTGATGGCATTGGCCAGCACGGTGCCGCCCTCGCCAATGGAGAGGCGACCGTTCGAACCGCCGGTGCCAGCGGTGCTGCTGCGTTCGCCGATCATGATGGTGTTGGCTTCGAGCACGCCCCGGCCCAGGCTGAGGGTGCCCGTTGCGGTGGCATCGCCATAGGGCGCGCCCGCGATGTTCAGCGCGTCCACCTTTGCATCAAGCACGCCTCGGCGCAGGTCGACAGTGCCGGTGGCACCGGTGTAATTGCTGCTGTTTCCCGTACCAATGTTCCAGGTGCCTACGGCGCTCTCCCCGTCGGAGCCACGCAGGGTGAGGGTTCCGTCCTTGACCGAGTCCTGGAAGACCAGGGTGCCGCCGCTCTGGTTGCCGCCGAGCGTGATGCTGTCGGCGTTGATCGTGTTGTTCTGGCCCAGGCGCACGGTGCCTTGATTGGTCGCCGCTGCACTGATGTTGCGGCCGACATCGCCAATGCCAAGGTGCGATGCGCGGATGAGGTTGGTATCCGAAGCCAGCACGACCGTACCGGTGGTGGTCCCGGTCTGATCCCGTGTGCCGCCCATGACGCGGCCACCGACGTTGAAGTCGAGGCTGGCATTGTCGAACACGTAATGAGAGAGCCCGCTGAGGTCCAGATTCTGGGCGGCGCGGTTCGCGGTGCCGCCGATGTAGAAGGCATTTCCCTGCTGGACCAGCGTACCGCCGTTGCCAACGACGACGCCGGTGGCGCCATTGGCAACAATGATGTCCTCGACAACCCGCGTGCCATCGGCAACATCAACCGGGGCGCCGGGGAACTGCAGCGTCTCTGCACCTGCGGCACCGCCCCATGCCAGCGCGACAGCGACGGCCAGCTGCAGCGGGCGAAGCACGGTACGGCTGCCCGCGTGGGCGCGACGGCGACGGGTGGCGAATTCGGAGGCGACGACCCATCGACCGGCGGCCGCATTCCAGACGATTGAATGAATCTTGTTCATGAGGCTCTCCTCGAAGTGAAATGAAGGCTGGAGGGCTTCCTGGAGCGTTCGGAGGAACCGAAGGGGAAGCACTCAGCGGACACTTGCGAGGTTAGTGAGGGCCACCTGGGAGTCGAATCGGACTCGTCCCAAAAGCGGGGGGACGCGGCGCTTCAGGCCTGCCCGAGGCGCTGCGCGCGTGCGCCGCCCGCCCCGGCAGATGCCACCAGGGTGCGTTGCAGCGACCATGCCTGCTGGCAGACGTCAAGAATCGTGTTGAGAAGCGTTCTGCTTTGCAGGGCCCCGTGCCGGGCCCGAAGCTTGGCCCGCTTCGCTGTCACTGCAGCGGTCCTGCCATTGGCGGCGCAGCGCTCGGCGCAACTGCGGCGAGGCAAACAGGTACTGATTGAGGCAGTCCAGGAAGCTCGCCTGCGAGCTGGCCGAAAGCTCGCTGAATCGAAGCAGCAGCAGCGTTACCAGAAAATTGGGGTCGGGCACGTGGTCACCGGTTACAGGGGTGTGCCCCACCGAGAATACGAACGCTGCAGCGCAAGACCATCGGACAATGCCTGAATCAGTCCGATTCTCCACCGGCGCCTGCACGGGCGCTCTGCGATGCCTGGACTAGCCCATGCGCCAGCGCGTACTCGAACACGTCCGCGTCTCGCTCCAGGCCAAGCTTGCGCATGGCCGCCATTTTCTGCGTGCTGACGGTCTTGCTGCTGCGCCCTACCCGCTCGGCGATTTCCCGGATGGTCAATCCTTCGGCGAACATGCGCAGCACTTCTGTTTCCCGCTTTGACAGTGCGGACGCACCAGTGGCAGGTGCTTCGGCCACGTGGGCGAGCAAACGCTCAATGGCCGGAGAGACGAACGGCTGGCCGGACCGGGCCGCATGCACCGCAGGAACCACGTGCTCGAGCGAATCGCTCTTGCTCACGATGCACGTCACCCCGGCGGCCTGGATGGAGCGCAGGACCAGCGGACTCTCCATGCCGGTGAGCACCACCAGCTTCAGGTTGGGAAACCGCCGCTGCAGGAATCTGAGCAGGGTCACGCCATCGCCGTAGCGCCCGTTCGGCATCGAAAAGTCACAGACGGCCACGTCCACCGATGCGGCGCTCAGCAGCGCAACCAGTCCGGTCGAGTCGCTGGCCAGGCCAGCGACCGCGATGCCGGGTTCGGAGCGCAGCAGCATTTCCATGCCGGCCAGCATCACGGGATGGTCGTCGGCAACGACCAGGTTCAAGGCCATACAGTCATCCTCTTGGTTGCAGGTATCGCCGAGCGTGCCACCACGCGGTCGCCTGGCCTATAGTTGCGGCGGCGGTTCGCCGGTGTGGCGGGCCAACTTCAGCGCGGGGCTGTTGCATGTCTCATCCGATCATTCGTGTAGCCATTGCAGACGACCACCCGGTCATCCGCATGGGAATCGAGGCCGCAATCGATGCGGTTCCCACGCTGCAGTGCATTGGAACGGCGTCCGACTCCTCGGAGCTGGTGGCGCTGCTGGACAGTACCGCATGTGATGTCGTGGTGACCGACTACGCCATGCCGGGCGGCACGCACGGCGACGGGCTCGCCCTGCTGGATACACTCCGCGAACGCTACCCCGACCTGCGTGTGATCGTGATGACGGGCATGGACCAGCCGGTGGTCATCCAGTCACTTTATCAGCGCGGCATCACCCATATCCTCAGCAAGGCCGATGACACCAGCCATGTTCCGGCGGCCATCGCTGCGGCCTGGGCCAACCGGCGCTACCTCTCGCCGTCGATCGCGCAGATCTTGCCACACCATGCCGCAGCGTCAAGGAAGACAGCGCTCTCGCCACGGGAACGTGAAGTGCTGACGCTGTTCGTGTCGGGGCTTGGCATCAACGAAATCGCCGAGCGCCTGGACAGGCGCAAGCAGACCATCAGCACGCAGAAGCGGATCGGGATGGCCAAGCTGGGCATCGACAAGGAAGCCGATCTCTTCAAGTTCGCGACGGAACTCGGCCTGCGTTCAAACGGCCCCGACCCGGACTGATCGGCGTTCGCTCACGAGCCGTCCGGCAGGCCCTCCCGATAGCTGTCGATGAGCGCGGACAGGGACGCGAGCAGCGCCTGCAGTTCGGCTTCATCCACCTTGTCGTGCTCGCGCAGGTGGTGCTCCACGGCCCCGAAGCGCTCGCCGAGCGAACGTTCCCCCATCATCAACAGCACGCCCTTCAGGGAATGGACCTTGTCCAGCAGCGCGGCCTGCTGCCCTTCCCGCAGCGCGGCGGCAAGGACGTCAAGATCACGCGCGCCGCTTTCGACGAACAGGGCCCGAAGTTTCAGCGGCAGCCCCTGCCCCGCGGCCGGCGCGGGTGCCTTGTGGTTGCTGGCAGGAACGTAACGGTCCAACGCCGCTGACAGCCGTTCCAGATCCAGGGGCTTGAGCAACAGCCCATCGATGCCCGCCTGCCGGCAGCGCTCCCGCTCGCTGGCCAGCGCGGTTGCGGTGATCGCCAGGATCGGCACCTTTTCCCCGCGTGCACGCAGCGTCTGGGCCAGCTCGTAACCGTCCATCACCGGCATGTTGATGTCGGTCAGCACGACGTCCCAGCTGTCCGACGGCCACAGGCTCAGTGCGGCCTGGCCATCCTCGGCGGTGCCCACATGCCAGCCGAGCTCTTCCAGCTGCTGCTGGATCAGCTCGCGGTTCACCGGATTGTCCTCCACCAGCAGCACCCTTCCCCGTCCCGCCGGCGGCCGCGCCTGCGCGGCGACCGGCGATGGCGCGTCCGCTCCCATCGCATCCTGCAACAACGCGCGCAGCAGCGCCGGGCTGGAATAGCTGGTGACGTGCACGCCATCAGGACGGCGTTCGGGGGCCAGGGGGCCGCTCGGGTACGCGCGCACCAGTCGGGCGTGGAGGCTGCACAGCGCCTGCTCATCCTCCTCCGGCCATGCGCGGCGCTCGCCGAAAATCAGCAGCGTTGTCGTTGCGGCATCGGTGGGCAGCGCGGCCGGACGATCAAGGACGGTCAACCCTGCGCCCCAGCGCTGCAGGACCTGCCCGATTTCCTGCCGCCACTCCGGCGCTGCGGAAAGCAGCGTCACCGTGGTGCCCGACAGCGGCTGGTCACCGCCATGCGGCGCATCGACGGGGTGAACCGGCACCTCCAGGGTGAACACGGTGCCGACGCCCAGCGTACTTTCGGCCTGGATGCTGCCGCCCAGCAGATGCGCAAGTTGCCTGCACAGCGCCAACCCCAGCCCGCTGCCACCGTAGCGTCGGGACACGCTGGCATCGCCCTGCTCGAAGGGACGGAACAGATGCGCAAGCTGCTCGTCGGACATGCCGATGCCGGAGTCCACGACCCGCAGCCGCAGCACGCTCTGGTTCGGTTGCAGGCAGTTCCCGAGCCCGGCGTGCAGCGTGATGCGCCCGGACTCGGTGAACTTCACCGCGTTGCTCAGCAGGTTGTTGATGATCTGCCGGATGCGATGCGCATCTGCCCGGTAGGCATCCTCAAGCTCGGCGTCGATCATGTAGAACAGCTTCACGCCCTTCTTGTGCGCCTCGGGCGCATACAGCAGCGTGGCCTGCTCGATCAGTTCACGAACGTTGAAGTGCGCCGGGTCGATATCCAACTGCCCGGCCTCGATCTTCGAGAAGTCGAGCACATCACTGATGATCGCCATCAGGGAGTCCGCCGACAGCCGGATGCGCTGCAGGCGTTCCTGCTGCGCAGGCTGCAACGGTGAGCGTGCCAGTAGTTCCAGATGGCCGAGGATGCCGTTGAGCGGCGTGCGGATTTCGTGACTCATGGTGGCGACGAAGGCGCTCTTCGCCCGGTTGGCCGCCTCCGCAGCGGCGCGGGCATCCTCGGAATCGCGACGGGCGCGCTCCAGGGTCTGCTGCAGTTCCATCTGCGCCGTGACATCACGCAGCGCGCAGACCCACACGGTCTGGTCGCGATAGCGTGCGATGGCCAACGCCACCTGAAGCTGGATCGGCGCTGCACCCGCGTCGTGCAGCGTCCAGTTGAACTCCTTGCGCGCTCCGGGCAAGGCATGCGCCTGCTGTACCAGCGCGGCATAGAGCGCCGGGGTCGTCGAATCGCCCGCCAGCTGCGTCGCCAGTTCGCGTGCGACCTGGTTCTGCAGAAGGGGAGCACCATCATCGCAGCTGAGCAGTGCCAAGCCCACCGGCGCCGTGCCGATGATGGTCTGGCTGAGCGCTTCGCTTTCGTAGACGCGCGATGCCTCGGCCAGGGCCGGCGCCATGACCTTGCGCTCCACCCGCCAGAGCAGCAGCCAGAGTGCTGCGATGATCGACAGTGCCGTCAGCAGCCGCGCAACGATGGCCATCCCCTGGTCGCGCCACAGCGCGCTCCAGTCGTAAAGACGCGTGAAGCGCCAGTCCGTCCCTGACAACCCCCCGCTTACCGCAAACAGATGCTGGAACGACAGCCGTGTCACGTTGCGTGTGTCCTGCTGCGCCAGCAGCGGGCCAAGCGCATTGGCCTCCCGGCTGAGGGGGCCCTTTGCCAGCACGACTTCACCGGTGGGCCCGGTCAGCAGATAGCTGCCGGCGGCGGTCGCTTCCAGGCGCGAGCCGATGCTGCTGATCGGCTCGAAGGTGACCCGCCGGAAATAGGGCGTGGTGCCCTCGGCGAGGGTGAGAATACCCACCAGCGAGGGCCGGCCATCCAGCGGGTTCCGCCCGAACAGCGAGGCCAGGCGATGGCCCTTGGCGGCGCTTTCCATCGGACCGGGATCTGGAGATTGCAGCGGCGCGTGGCGCTCGATGCCCTTCAACAGCGCGAACGCCTGTGCCCGCGAATCTGCGCGCAGCCCCCGCAGCAGCTGCGCCTCGTCAACCACGCCGGGCAGTGCCATCAGCCGCGCCTGCGGGTCATAGCCATACACCATGGCCGGGCTGTTCCCCTGCATCGAACTGATCGCCGCAGTCGTGTACAGCGAGTACTGATAGATCATGCCCAGATAGGCTTCCAGCTCAGGCTGTGGCATCGGCCGCTCGGGATCGCCCAGCACCAGCCACGGCACCGATGCCGGACCTTCTGCCCGGACCACCGTTCGCATGCCCTGCGACAGGTAGTTGGCCACCATCGGCCGACCCAGGCGCCGCAGTTCTTCCCGCTGCCCGCTCCACATCACGTCGTTGGCGTTCACGCTTCCTGCATACGCACGGTCACGTTGCACCAGGAAATAATCGATCGCGCCGCGGGCCTCGAAGAACTTCTGGCGCTCGCGGTCATGGAATTCGCCTACGCCGGCAAAGATGCTCACCGCTGTGGTCAACAGCACCAGCAGCGTGATCAGCCCCCCTCCCCCCAGCAGCAGCCGGCGCTGTGAACGGTGGAGTGCCTGCAACGGGGCGGAAGGCAAGTCAGGCGAGGCCGGAGGCATGGCATTCCCGCGCACGGGCAAGGGGGTGGCCATGAATCTAGTGCATGCCCCTTTCCACCGCCAGTGTCGGCACGCCCCGCTGTGAGGAAACCAGCAGGGCCTGCAGCAGGCCATCACTGGAATAGCAGGACACGCGCCACGCATTTCCCCGCACCTGCGGCTTCAGCGGACCGTCGGCAGACACCAGGATCACCCGCCGCCGTCCCGCCCGCGACGCCACTTCCGTCCGCGCGGGACTTCTCTCGAATGCAACGAGCGGAACGTGCGCTTCCCAGTGTTCAGCGGGCCAAGCGTCGGCCTCGCTCACGATGATCACGGTGGCGCCCCAGCGTTCAAGCCGGCGCCGCAGCTCGTCCCGCCACCCGCTGGCCGAGGAACTCAGGAGCACCGAGCGGTCAGCCAAGGGCAGCGTCCCGGCAGCCGGAACCGCCTGGACCGGTATGCAGAAGGTGAAGACACTGCCGACGCCGGGCGTGCTGCTGGCATGGATGGTGCCCCCCATGCAGCTGCTCAGTTCACGGCACAGTGAAAGCCCCAGCCCAGACCCGCCGAAACGGGTGATGATGCTGGCGTCCGCCTGCACATAGGGCTGGAAGAGCCTTGCCATCTGCGTCTCCGTCATGCCGATGCCGGAGTCGATGACCTGCAGCTGCAGCTGGGAACCGTCCGTATCGGGCACCCAGTCAGCCCTCAGTTCGACACGACCGGACGGGGTGAACTTCACTGCATTGCTGACCAGGTTGCGCAGGACCTGCTCGATGCGTGCCTGTGGCCCGACCAGCCTGGCCGGCACTGCATCATCGACCATGACGTCCAGTACCAAGCCCTTTGCTTCGGCCAATGGCGAGAAGAGCAGCGCGACCCGCTCCAGCAGCGTCACCGGTTCGAAGGTCTCCGCAACCAGGTCCAGGTGCCCGGATTCCGCGCGGGAGAAATCCAGCACGTCGTTGATGATCTGCAGCAGCGAGTCCGCGGCCTGGGTAATCCGCCGAAGCCGTGCCTGCTGGTTGTCGTCCAGCGCAGAGCGGCCGAGCAACTCCAGGTGACCCAGGATGCCATGCAACGGCGTGCGGATCTCGTGGCTCATGGCCGCCAGGAAGCGGCTCTTTGCGCGGCTGGCGGCCTCGGCCGACTCGCGCGCCTGCTTCTGCTGCTGCTCCAGTTCGATCCGCGCACTCAGGTCGCGCACGGCGCACAGCAGTACCATGCGCCCTTGATAGCTGGCACTGGTCGCCCCCACCAGCAGCACGACAGGCGCCTGGCCGTGGGGATCCGCCACCGACACCTCGAACTCGGCGATGGTGGTATCAGGCAGCAACAGGATCGCCGAGGCCTGGTCGACCATCCGGGCGTAGAGCATGGCGCCGCGTCGCTCGGCGGCGGCGGCGAGCTGACGCATCATGTCGTTCTGCACCACCGGGTCACCGCTGTGGCGATCAAGCAGGCACAGGCCCACCGGTGACAGCTGGATCAACGCGCGGCTGAGCTGTTCGCCCTGGTAAACGCGCGCGGCGCGTGCCAGCGCGGGCCCGAAGGCGCGCCAATGCAGCCAGGCCAGCAGCGTCCAAAGACCCAGCAACAGGCCGAACGCCAACGACGCGGCGGCGATGTACAGGCGTTGCCCATCGGCAATGACATCGGCGATGCAGTACGTGCTGACCAGCGCCCAGTCGGCTTCCTCGATACGGACCACCTGGAAGAAACGCAGCCCTTGGCGGAAGGTGGCCAGCGTGCGCCCCTTGTGCTCCGCGTCCAGAAGATGCCGGGTCACCTCGCCCAGATCCAGCGCTTTGGGGCTGCCGGTGCCCGCCACCACGCGGCCGTCGCCGGTCAGCACGAACGACACGCCACCGTCGGCGATGCGCATTGCCCGGGACAGCGGTGCCGTTGATTCCAGCGTGACGAACGTACCGATCATCGTGGCACCGTCACGCGCCACCAGGGCACTGGCGATCGCCGGAGCCCCCGAAACCGGATGGCGCACCAGTTCCATCCGGGTGGCGTGCGTGCCATACGCCTCCGCGCCGTCGACGCCGGTGCGGGACAGCGCCGCGAGCCGACCGATGAGCTGCGCACGGTCCTTTTCTCCCGTGGCCGACAGCAGATGCTGTTCGCTCATACCCTCGCCGAGTACCAGAAGCTGGCCGCGCGGATCAAGAAAGAAGCTCGACTCCGATTCGCTGGACCGGCCGCCGGCGCCGCCCAGCCGGCGGATGATCGACAGCGAGTGCGCCAGCATGAGATAGCGATCCAGGCGATCAACGGGCCAGGCATCGGTGCCGGCACCCAGCACCGTCTGCGGCACGCTCTCGGTGCCGGCGGTCATGACGGCCCGCTGTCCGGCACGGAGATAGTTGGCACGGTCCACTTCCAACGTCCGCGCATCATTGTCCGGGCGATGCCGCCAGGCGTACTCGGCCATGCTCAACAACCGAAGGTGGGCCGCATCCGACGCCGCCAGGTGGGCCTCGACGATGGCACGGCTGCGCTGCAGCGCTTCCGACCGCCGCGCCGCAAAGCCATCTGCGTGGAACAGCGCCAGCGCGATCAGCCCGGCAACGATGGCGATGCTGAGCAGGCAGCCGCCGCCCAGCAGCACGCCGCGCTGGTACTTGCGGAGCGCAGCGAGGTCGCAATCGTCGGTAGCATCAGGCGAGGCGTCCTGGCGCAGGTGTGCGGAGCGGAAGAAACGGAACATTGTCGCTGTGGATGCGCCCGCCAAGGAACATGCGGGCCATCCCGGAGGAAGTGAAAGGGAGCGGCCACCCTATCGGCCCCTGGCAGACAGCCACATAGGACGCGGCTGACTTTCTGCCGCGCTGTGGCGCAACGCGGCCGCACGGCTGGCGTGGGTACGTGGACGTTCGCGTCACGCGTCGGATCCCTGGCGGAATGGGCGTCGTCCGATGGGCTGCTGCAACACGCTGGTTGACGATAGGTGTTCGACCCTCTTTGTTCCCAGGCATCTCCATGGCAGATCTTTCCCGACACACCCTCATCTACACCGAGTACGGCCACTGGAATGTCATGCGCGGCCGTCAGCTGCTTGGCGGCCGTACCTGCCTCGCAGAGGCGCTGGCCCTTCTGGACTACTTCCACCGGCTGCAACGGGCCGAAGCGCTGCATTCACCCGCGCAGCCGGGAGCGGATCGATGAGTGCCGTGCCAACGCTGCTGGTGAGTGTCCTGGCATCCGCCCACCATGGCTGGAGCCGGTGGCGCAACCGCATGCTTGCCGCCGTCGACCACGATGCCGTCATCGCCAACGTGAGTGACGGTGGCGGGCTCAGCCCGCGCTTCACGTTCATGGCAGTGATGTCCTGCGGTATTGCCATCCTGGGGCTGCTTCAGTCCTCCGGGGCCGTCGTGATCGGTGCGATGCTGATCTCGCCGCTGATGGGCCCCATCGTGCAGCTGGGTTTTTCGCTGTGCGTGGTCGATTTCCGGATGATGGGCCGTGCACTGCTTGCGCTGCTTGTGGGCATAGCGCTGGCGCTGCTGACCGCTATCTGCATCGTATGGCTGTCGCCGCTACGCGAGGCGACCAGTGAGATCCTTGCACGCACGCAACCCACCCTGTTCGACCTGCTGGTGGCGCTGCTGTCAGGGCTGGCCGGCGGCTACGCAGTGATTACCCGGAAGGGAGAGGCCATTGTGGGCGTTGCAATTGCGACCGCCCTGATGCCGCCGTTGGCAGTGGTCGCGTTTGGGCTGGCGACGGGCGACATGCGCGTGGCTGGGGGCGCGATGTTCCTTTTCATGACCAACCTGCTGGCGATTGCCCTGAGCGTGACACTGATTGCCAAGTGGTACGGGTTCGGGATGGAGAACTCACCTCGCCACACCGCCTGGCAAGCGGGGGTGATCGCCACCACGTTCATTCTGCTGGCGCTGCCGCTGGGACTGGCCCTGCGCGAGATCGGGCAGCAGACCTGGGCCGCAAACCAGGCCCGCGCCGTGGTTACCCGGTACCTGGGCGATCGCCGTGCGTCGATTGAACACATGTCCGTGGTGCGTGCCGAGCATCGCTATGTCATCGACGTGGTGGCGCTGGTCCCGGCCTATATCAACAATGCCCAGGGCAATCTGGCAGGTCGGCTGTCCGCGCGGCTGGCGGCCCCGGTATCCCTGCGCGTCAGGCAGACCCTGGAGGCCAACGAGGACGGACTGCGCAACCGGGCCGATATCGATGGCCTGCGGCTCAACGTTGCCAGCCTGTCTGCCGAGACCCGGGCGCTGCGTGTCGAGATGGATGAGATCGTGGCGGAACGCTCACGCGTGCTGCGTGAGGAAAGCGCTGCAGAGGAGCAGGGCGATGGATCGCACAGCGCGGACAGCCTCCGCTAGCGAGGCGCCGCTGCGCGCAGCAGCCCGGTCCTGCGCCTGAAACGCGAGGGGACGGCCCCGGGTGCCGTCCCCCACCCGCGTGATCAGTTGTACGTCATGGTTACCGTGATCGGTCGGCTGACCGTACCGGCCGATACCGTTGCGCGGCTCTGCACGAAGCGTGCGCGGAATGCGTGCGTCGCCGCAGCCGTGGCCATCTGGGCCGTTCCGCCAGGGGCGACGCGGGCCCCGCTGCTGGTGTACTGCAGCTCGACGCCGATGCCAGGCACACCCTGGAACAGCTGGGCATTGCTGGTGTCGGCGGTGCCATCGAAACGCAGGGCAACCCGGGTCACCAGCGGGTCACACTGGCTGACCACAACATTCACCGGCTGGAACGGCGAGGTATACGCGCCGGTGAACAGTGTTGCCTGATAGCTGCCCAGATTGACGTCGGCCACGGCGATGCGGCAGACGCCCGGCAGAATGGTGCCGGTGAGGTTGAACGTGGTGGTCGTCTGCGCGGCCGCGTGGCCTGCAGCGAGCAGCGAGGCCAGCGCCAGCAGGATGGGAGGCAGGCGGAGGGCGACAGTGCACATCGGCTGCAGCCTCAGTTGTAGGTGAGCGAAACGGTGATGGGACGCGTCACGCGGCCCGCGCCCACCGTTGCAGCGGACTGCCGGAAGCGCGCACGGTACGGATACACGCCGGCGGCGGTGGTGTACTGGGTACGGCCACCCGGTGCAATCGGCACGTTCACGGCACCGACCACGCGCACCAGTTCGATGCCTACGCCGGGAACCCCCTGGAACAGCGACGCGTTGCTGCTGTCGGCCGCACCGGTGAAGGTCATGGCGACCCGCAGCACCTGCGCGTCGCAGTCGCTGACGGTGCCACTGAAGTCCACATAGGCCGTGGCATAGCTGCCGGTGAACAATGACGCCTGATGGGACCCCAGATCCACATCGGGGAACGCGACCTTGCAGACGCCTGGCAGGATTTCACCGGACATGGTGAAGGCCTGGCTGTCCTGCGCGTGCACCGTGTCAGCGCAAAGCAGCAGGCTCAGGGAGAGAAGCGGACGGAACATGGGAGACCTCAGTTGTAGGTGACCTGGACAGTGATGGGGGTACGGATCGCACCGGCGGTGACATTGCCGGTGCGGACGAGTAATGCGCCGAGATCGAGCTGGCCTGCCGAACCGCCGCTGGTGGGCCAGTCAAACGCGGGTTGGTTGGGTGCATACAGCGTGCCGGTGGCACTCTGCAGTCGGATGGCCAATCCCCGCACACCGCCGGTGGCCGGGATGGCGAAGTAGCTGGCATTGCTGCTGTCGGCGGTGCCGACGAAGCGGACGTGCAGCGTTCGCAGGTCGTCGCTGCAGTTCTTGCGCTCCAGCACGAAGGCCACGGCGGGTGACTGCGTGCTGGTGGCGAAGTACGTTGCCTGGAACGTGCCCAGATCGACGTCCTGCACGCTCAGCTGGCAGGTCCCGGCCAGGAACCTGCCGGTGAAGCGGACGGTGAGGTCCGCCGCCGCCACCGGCAGGGCGGCCCCGCACAGCAGCGCCAGCAGCAGCCATCGTGCGTGCATGTCAGTAGTACTCCAGGGTAATGGTGGCGGCCCCGTTCGCCTGTCCCGATGACGCGGCAGCGGCGTAGCGGGTATAGCGCGCACGCAGCATCAGCGTGTAGGACGCGTTGTTGGTTTCGCTCAGCGCCAACCCGGAATCACGCATGCTGCCAAAGCCCACCGACTCGTCGGCCGCGGTCCCGATCTGGATGCCGATGCCGGTCGCCGTGGTACTCACGCCGTCGCTCTGCAGCGTCATCACCGAGCGCGCGCTATCCGCCACGGCCGTGACCGGATCCACGCGGAAGCGGAGGGTGTTGTCGACGCGCCCATTGGCCGTCTGTACCGTTCCCGTGGTGAGGTTGCCGCGGTAGCGGCCGTAGAACGCCGGGCAATTGCTGAGCGTTACCGGGATGTTGACCCATCGTGTCCCGCTGCCGACGGTGGGAATCTCCGTCACGCGGTGATCGCCAAGATTCACCGAAATGTCTGCAGCGGTGCAGGTGCGGGCAACAATGGACAGCGAGCCCTGCACCCAGCCGTTCCAGAGCTGGAGTGCGCTGTTGGCGCCGGTCATGCGGTATTCGAAGCGCGGCAGGTTCGCGCCAGTGATCGTGCCGGCCGTTATCGGTCCGGTCTTGATCAGGCTGACGTCGAAGGATTGAACAAGGTCGATCAGCGTGCCCGTGGTCACCTCCGCGGAAACCAGCATCGGAAACGGGTTGCCGCTGAACCAGACCGCCACGCCGACGCCGGGAAGATTCGTGTTGTATACGGTTCCGTAGCGCCCGTGTACGTAGCCCGAAGGCCCGTACGGAAGCGCGGTGTACTGGCGGATGCGATCGGCCCTGCCCGGTGTGCAGTAGATCTGGTTGGTGGGCCCGGCGTAATAGGTGGCCCGGTAGATTTCGGTGCCGACCGGCACATCCGGACCGACAGTGATGCTGCCACTGAGGTTGGCGATGTTGGTGAGTGTGGTGGTGCCGGCGTTGAAGCGGCAGTTCTGCGCAAGCGCAGGCGCTGCGGCCATCAACAGGACAAGCGCGATCAATCGCGCGACCAGAGGCATGCGAATCACGGTGCGTTCTCCTGGAAGGTGGTGGTAACCCGGCGCGCGGGCGGCGCGTCACCGTTGGCATGGACGACGGGGGATCGGCATTGCGCGCTGAGCACGGCGTACTGGCCGCTGACAGGGCCGTCGGGAATCTGCACGTCCACCACGCAATGGTGGTCGGCGCCCTCGCCCCATTGCACCTGCACCGGCCCGGACGACTGAAGGCCACTGAGCAGCAGGCGGCTGCCCTGCCCCACCACGCCGACCGTGGCGCCGCTGGCATCGGTGGCCTCCGCGCCGAACGGTAGCGGGCGCCCGTCTTCGGTCTGCGTGTCGACCATCAGCCCACGGCTGGCGCGCGTACTGAAATCGAGCTTCACCAGCGCGCCGGCACGCGGCGCCACCGCGCGTGCGGTTTCCTGCAGCTCCACGCTGTAGCCGGCCCCCTTGGGGTCGAGCGAAATCGTGTTCAGCTGGTACGGCGTCAGGTACGGGACCACCGCAAACCCACGCCTGTCCACGCGGGATCCGCCGCTGTTCTCCACCCGCATTCCCGCCGCGCCGGGCGCGTGCACCAGCGCGACCGTGTCGCCCAGCGGCGGCGACAGGGTCAGCCCACCCGCGTGGAGCACCAGCCCGCCCGACGCGCCAAGGCCCATCTGGGTATAGCCAGGCCCCCGGCTGAGATTGGCCGCCACCTGGCCGCGGCCGCCGCGATAGCCGCCGTTGACATCCAGGGCGTTGCCACCGCCGATACGCGCCAGTGACACGCCGTAATTGACTCGGTCGTCGCGGGCCCACAGCCCGCTGGCTGACAGCTGCGTGGAGGGATCGGCATTGTCGCTGCGGGTCTGGGTGGCATTGAGCTGTGGCGCACGGGGCGTGCGCCCCAAGGGCACCGACAGCATGAGCATCAGGCGATTGTCAGCCCGCCCCATCTGTGGACGCGGCGCCGCATCCGCGCCGGGAATGCGATCCTGCAGGAAGCCCGGCATGAAATCGATCGAATCGCGCGTGCGCTGGAAGTTCAGGCTGTAGCTCAGCGACTTCCACTGGTTGCTGTAGCCCACGCTCAGGTCAAGCTGGCGGCCAGCCGTGTTCCAGAAGTCGCGCCGCGTCCCGATGACGAACAGCTGGCCTCCGCGCTCCCCCAGGCGCTGGTTGACGCTCAGGTCCATGCGGTTGCGCTGGCGCGCCACCGCGTCGATGCCAAGATCACGTGCCTGTGCGTCACGCAGGCTGGCCCAGTCGCGCACGCTCACGTAGCCACGCGTTGCATAGCGGTAGGCCGCGATGGCAAACGAGGTGCCGGTGCTGGCGATGCTTCGATTGTAGGCCAGGCGAAAGCTGCTGCCGGACAGCTCAGGCAGGCCGCGTACACGGGCCTGTGACAACGACGCATCCATTGCCAGCGCACCGAATCGTGTATTGACCGCACTGCCGGCCAGCACCGAGTGGTAGTTGTCGCCCACCACCGCGCCGCCGTAGGCGCTGACCACATTGGACAGGCCGCGCTGGTACTGCAGCTGCAGGACGTCCGGCGCATCGAGCAGCGAGGCCTCGGCAACACGACCGGCCGCTACCGACCACCGTGACTGGCCCGGACGCAGCAGTTGCGGCACCGCCGAATACGGCAGCGTGAACCGCCGTGAGCGGCCGTCGGCTTCGACGACTTCCACGTCGAGATCGCCGGCATACCCGGTCGGGAACAGGTCGTTGATCTCGAACGGTCCAGGTGCAACGCTGGTTTCCAGCAGGACGTTGCCACGCTGGCGCACGATCACCCGGGCGTTGGTCTCGGCGATGCCACGCACTACCGGTGCGAAACCGCGCTGTGACTGCGGCAGCATGCGGTCGTCGCTGCCCAGGCGGGCGCCACGCAGGCGCACGCTCTCGAACAGGTCGCCCGCAGTGGACGTGTCGCCGACCATCAGCTGCGCCTTCCACGGCACGATGTCGTGCATCAGGTAGGCGGCCGCTGACCGGTAGCGCTGCGGCTGGCTGCCACCGCGCGTCATCGCGCCCTGGTGCACCAGCTGCCAGCCCGCCACGCGGCCCGAGGCGTTCAGGCCAAGGAACCCGGAGTAGGTCGGGGCAGCGCCATTGCTGTAGCGATAGACGTTGGCGTTGTAGCCCAGCGACAGCGCCGCCACGCCGGCATCCCACTCACTGGGGTCGACATGGCCGCGCGCTTCGCTGCGCAGGTACAGCTGCGGCACCTGCAGATCCAGGGTCTGGCTGCCTGCATCGAAGGACGCCGTGGCACCGGGCACGCGCTCGCCCAGGTCACCACAGAAGGGTTCGTCCGGCCAGGCCAGGGCCGGCTGCCGGGCTTGGTCGGCGTGCAGGCGCTCCGGCGCGATGCCGTAGCGCTTCAGCGCGGCCGGGTCCAGGCACAGCCGCGAGACGCCGTCCACCTCGCGGTAGACAATGTCCGCACGCGCTTGCCACTGGCCGTTCAGACGCACGTCCCCCCGGTAGGTACCGGGCGCAACGTAGTCTTCCTGCGAGAACCGCTGCAGGTCCAGGCGCGAGGACGCCCCCACCGGCAGGAACGCGGCGTCGAACTCGACATCGTCCGGGCTTTCGTTGCCGGCGCTCGCGACGGCCGGGGCAAACAGGATGGCGGCCACCACACCCGGCAGGCGGGCGCGCTGGAACCGGCGGGCGCCGGCAGCCGGCGCCCGGGAACGGGCGTTCATGATGGATTCTCCGGCGGTGCGGTGCGGTGGCGGTGCGCGGCTCAGGGCTGCAACACGGCCTCGGTGGGAACCAGCGCGCCGAAGTCATTGATGACCGTAACGGCAGCCTTCAGCTGGCCCGACGGGCGCGCGCGCAGATCCTTCAGCGGGAACTCGGCCTGTGAGAACGGCGCGACCATGCCGCCGCCCTGCCCGCCCTGTTCCTGGCCGCCGACATCGAGGCTGACGTTGGCAAAGTTGACGTGGAACGGGGTCGGATTGTCGGCACGCAGAACCAGGCCGTCCTTACCGGTGCGCAGGGTCCAGCGCAGCTTCTGGTAAGCCAGCACCGGCTCCCCTGCCAGGTTCGACGGCCGGTAGAACACCTTGATGCGGGTGCGGAAGGCGAACTGCAGGATGTTGGCGCTGGCAGTGCCATTCTTCGGGGGAATTTCCAGCATGTTCAGCCAGTACAGCGTTTCCCGGTCGGCCGGCAGGCCCGCGCCGGTGAACATGATGCGGGTGGTCTGCTGCTTCTTCGGGTCCAGGCGGAACACCGGTGGCGCGACCACGAAGGGGGCTTTGGCGGTATCCGGCGTGGACTGGTCATCGCCATCATCCAGCCAGACCTGGACCAGCGTCGCGCGCTCGCCTTCATTGATGAACTTGAGCGTGACTTCCTTGTCCTGCGCGGGATAGACCACGCGGGTACCGCCGATCACGACCGACGCATGGGCCGCCGGCGAAGCCAGCGCGACGAGCGACAGCAATGCAGCAGCGATGATGCGATGGAGGGCGTTCATGGGTCACCTCGGAACGGGAAAGGAAGGAGGCCGCCAGCGCCCGCCGGCGACCTCCCGCGATCAGTTGTAGACAACCTTGTAGTTGACGTACGACTGCACGAAGCCCGGGGCCGCAGCGCCACCGTTGGCGACGTACTGGCTGGCCATGTCGATCGTGGCGGTGTTGTTGGTGATGGTCACCGGATCGGTCTTGAACGACGGATCGCGCAGGTCGACCACGGCGTTCTTGTACTTCACCTGGATCTGGGTGTTGGCTGCCGGCGCGTTGGCTTCCTGGTTGCGCAGGTTGCCGTTGCTGGCGTCGACCTGGCCGGCAGCCGGGTCGAAGTACAGCTCGGCGACCTTGCCATCCAGGCACGTGCCCTGGCCGGGGCCACCGATGATCAGCTGGAACGGGTGTTCACCGGCAACGTCGCCGGCTGCTGCCAGCTGGTTGGCCTGCACCGCGCTCATCGGAACGGTGACGTTGGTGGTGCCGATGGCGCCGGCGCCACCGGAAATGGTGCAGGTCAGGTCGGTGACTTCGCCGGTGAACTCGATGGTGCCCGAGCCATAGGACTGGGCGCTGGCGGCCGAAGCGGCCAGCAGCAGGCTTGCAGCGGAAGCGATCGGAATGAGCTTCATGATGGTGGTGTTCTTCTTCACAGATGTGATCCGCACGCGGGCGGCAAGAAACCACCGCCGCCGAAGCGGCGGTGGCCGGGGACGGATCGGACACTTGGGGAGAAGGTCCTGTCCGGCCAGCCGGTGCACGGCTGGCGGAGAGAATCCTATGTAAGGCCCCCGGAGCGCTCTATCGGACCGGGCCTAGATTTGCCTGGCGTGCGCCTTCAGCGCCGCCCGGTGCGCGCGGCGTGCCTGGAACGGCCAACGACCGCCCCAGGCGCGCACGAAGAGACTCAGTCCGCCCCGCCCCGTGCGTTGCGCCGCAGCGATTGCGGGGGCTGGCCGAAGGCGCGCAGGAAGGCACGTCGCATGCGTTCGGTATCACCGAAGCCCGTTTCAGTCGCGACTTCATCCATCGTGTAACGGCTTTGCTCGATCAGCACACGCGCGGCCTCCACGCGCAGGCCCTCCACTGCCTTGGCGGGGGATTGCCCGGTTTCCTCGCGGAACGCGCGACTGAACTGGCGGGTGCTCAGATGCGCGGCCTGCGCCAGCTCTTCAACGGACAAGGTGGCGCGCAGGTTGCCGCGCGCGAAAGCCAGCGCGTTCTGGATGCGATCGGACCGCGCATCCAGTTCCAGCAGCACCGAATGCTGGGACTGCCCGCCTCCGCGCCGGTGGTAGATCACCAGCTTCCGGGCCACCGCCCTGCACAGATCCGCACCGAAGTCCTGCTCGATCATGCCAAGCGCCAGGTCCAGCCCCGCACTCATGCCGGCGGAGGTCCAGATCGGGCCATCGGTGATGAAGATGCGATCTTCCTGCACCTGCGCGGCGGGAAAGCGCTGCCTGAGCGTACGTGCGTGGAACCAGTGCGTGGTGGCGCGGCGCCCGTCCAGCAACCCCGCTTCGCCGAGAAGGAATGCGCCGGTGCACACCGACGCGGTCCGGCGCGTGCGGGCGGCCGCGTGGCGGATCGAATCAATCAGCGTGCCGCTGGACGGGGCTGGCTCCAGCAGGCCGGCCACGATCATGGTATCCAGCGGCTGCTGCGCAAGCGGCGCTGTCTGCATGGCCATGCCCAGCGAGCTGGGCACCAGCCCGCCCTGCTCGGACAGCATGTGCAGATCGTAAAGGCGCGCACCTTCGGTGGCATTGGCCAGTTCGAAGGCGGACGCCGCGGCGATCGCCATGGTCTGGAATCCGGCCGGCAGGACACATCCAACACTGAGCATGGCGGGTTTTCCGGCGTGACCTGAAACGAGGTATATACGACATTTACGCCCTGCACAAGCCAGCCTAGAGTCTGCCCTGACCCCGGCGACCCCCGCCGGTTTGGACCGACTCCTGTGAACGACCCTACCCATCACGGCACCGCCCTCATCACTGGCGCATCGTCCGGCATCGGGGCGATCTATGCCGATCGCCTGGCCCACGCCGGCCATGACCTGATCCTGGTCGCGCGACGCGGCGACCGCCTGCGCCAACTGGCCGAAGCGCTGGCCGGCAGTACCGGCCGCACGGTGGACATCGTCGCCGCGGACCTGACCACCTCCGACGGGCGTGCCGAGGTTGAAAAGGTCATTCAAGGCCGAGCGGACATCCAGGTGCTGGTCAACAATGCCGGCATCGGCGCTACGGCGCCCCTGCTGCAGTCGGACATCGGCGAAATGGAGCGCATGATCACGCTCAACGTGAACGCCGCGATGCGCCTGGCCTACGCCGCAGCGCCGGTGTTTGTGGCCCGTGGCCGGGGCACGATCATCAACATCGCCTCCATCGTCGCGCTGGCACCGGAGCTGCTCAACGGGGTCTACGCGGGAAGCAAGGCGTTCCTGCTGGCGTTCTCGCAGTCGCTCCACCATGAACTGGCCGACAAGGGCGTGCGTGTCCAGGTTGTCCTGCCGGGTGCCACCGCAACGGACTTCTGGCACCTTTCCGGCCTACCGGTGGAGCACCTGCCACAGGGCATCGTGATGAGCGCCGAAGCGATGGTGGACGCGTCGCTGGCCGGTCTGGCACAGGGTGAAGTCGTGACCATTCCCGCGCTTCCGGACATCGCTGAGTGGGACGCCTTCGAGCACGCACGCAAGGCGATGGCACCGGGCCTTTCGCGCGCGCAGCCGGCGCAGCGCTATCTGGGCGGGGCCTGATCGGCGAACGCGTTGCAGCCGCCCGGCGTGGCGCAGTGCGCTGGCCGGGCATGGCGTCGCTACAGCGCCAGTTCCCTGGCGAGGAACGGCGCTGTCCTGCTGCCCTTGGCGCGGGCCACCTGGCGTGGCGTACCCTTCGCCACGATGGCGCCGCCCGCGCCGCCTGCGCCCGGGCCGACGTCAATCACCCAGTCGGCCTGTGCCACGGAACGCATGTCGTGCTCGATCATCACCACGGTGTTTCCCGCGTCCACCAGCCGCTGCAACTGCACCAGCAGCCTGTCTGCGTCCAACGCATGCAGGCCGGTGGTGGGTTCGTCCAGCACATAGAGCGTGCGACCGCGTTGGCTGCGCTGCAGCTCGGTCGCCAGCTTGATGCGCTGCGCCTCGCCCCCTGAAAGCTCCGTGGCCGGCTGGCCGAGCCGGAGATAGCCCAGGCCGATCTCCTGCAGCAGCTGCAGCGGCCGGGCGATGGCGTCTTCACCGGCGAAAAATGCCTGTGCCTGGTCGACCGTCATCTGCAGGACCTCGGCGATGTTGCGGCCGTTCCAGAGCACCTTCAGCGTGGCCTCGTTGTAGCGGGCACCATGGCAGGCCGGGCACGGCGCATAGACGCTGGGCATGAACAGCAGTTCGACACTGACGAATCCCTCGCCTTCGCAGGTCTCGCACCGGCCCTTGGCCACGTTGAACGAGAAGCGGCCGGCGTCGAAGCGGCGACGTCGCGCGTCCGGGGTCGCGGCGAACAGCTTGCGCACGTGATCGAACAGGCCCGTGTAGGTGGCCAGGTTGGACCGGGGCGTGCGACCGATCGGTTTCTGGTCCACCTGCACCACGCGCTGGATGGCGTCCACATCGCCGGCCAGCTGGCCCCGGGTAGCCTCGATCACCGTGGGTCCCTCGGCCGGCGCGCTGTCGGCGCTGTCGTCCACCGGCTCGTGCCCCAGGTGCAGCAGCATCAGCTCAGGCAGGGCCTGCGCCATCAGGCTGGACTTGCCCGAGCCGGAAATGCCGGTCACCGCGGTCAGCACTCCCAGCGGCACCTGCGCGTCCACGCCCTGCAGGTTGTGGCGGTGGATGCCTTTGAGCTCCAGCCAGCTGCCGGCGCTACGTTGCCGGCTGGCAGGCGCAGGCACCTGGTCGAACAGGTACTGCGCGGTGCGCGATGCCTCGATGCCGCGCAGGCCGTCGGGCTTGCCACTGTAGAGAACCCGCCCGCCGTGCTCGCCCGCCTGCGGCCCCACGTCCACCAGCCACTGTGCACGCCGCATCAGTTCCAGATCGTGTTCAACGACGAACACCGAGTTGCCTCCATCGCGCAGGCGGTCCAGCGCGTCGTACAGCGCCTGGCTGTCGGCAGGATGCAGGCCGGCTGAGGGCTCATCGAGCACGTACAGCACGCCGAACAGCAGGGAACTGAGCTGCGTGGCCAGCCGCAGGCGCTGCAGCTCGCCGGCCGACAGCGTGGGCGTGGCGCGGTCCAGCGAGAGGTAGCCCAGGCCCAGGTCGCGCAGCTGCCGCACACGCGCCATGACGCCGCCGGCCAACCGCTGTGCCGCCAGGCGCTTTTCTTCGGACAGGGCCGAGGTCAACCGTACGTCGGGGGCGCCTTCGTGGGTCGCGTGGCCGCGTGCTGCCCGCTTCGCGCGATCGCGGGGCGTCGCACTCCTGCGCGTGCGTGCGCCGTGGCCGTGTGTACTGAAGTCACCCTGCGCAATGGGCTCGAGCAGCCCGGCCAGTTGATCCAGCGGCAGCCGCATGAACTCACCGATGTCCAGACCGGCAAAGGTGACCGAAAGCGCTTCGGGCTTCAGGCGCTTGCCCTGGCAGGCGGGGCACAGCTTGCCTTCCATGTAGCGCGATACACGCTTGCGCATCAGCGCGCTCTGGGTAGTGGCGAAGGTGTGCAGCACGTAGCGGCGGGCGCCGGTGTAGGTGCCCATGTAGCTGGGCTCCAGCTTGCGCTTGAGTGCAGCACGCGTCTCGGCAGGCGTGAAACCGGCATAGACGGGCACGGTCGGCGTGTCCTCGGTGAACAGGATCCACTCCCGGTCCTTCTTCGGCAGCTTCTTCCACGGCACGTCGATGTCGTAGCCCAGGGTAACCAGGATGTCGCGCAGGTTCTGGCCATGCCAGGCTGGCGGCCAGGAGGCGATGGCGCGCTCGCGGATGCTCAGCGACGGGTCCGGCACCATCAGCGCTTCGGTCACTTCGTAGACGTGGCCCAGCCCATGGCAGGTGCTGCAGGCCCCCTGCGGCGTATTGGGCGAGAAGTCCTCGGCGTACAGCATGGGCTGATGGGCCGGGTACGCGCCTGCACGCGAATACATCATGCGTACCAGGCTGGACAGCGTGGTCACGCTGCCCACCGATGAACGTGCGTTGCTGGCACCACGCTGCTGCTGCAGGGCCACCGCCGGCGGCAGGCCGTCGATGGCATCCACGTCGGGCACGCCCGCCTGGTCGATCAGGCGGCGCGCATACGGTGCGACGGATTCAAAGTAGCGACGCTGGGCCTCGGCGAAGATCGTGCCGAACGCCAACGATGACTTGCCGGACCCGGACACCCCGGAGAACACCACCAGGGCGTTGCGCGGAATGGAAACATCGACATGCTTCAGGTTGTGCTCGCGCGCGCCGCGGACCTCGATGCAGCCGCTGGCCGCGGCCGCACATGACGATTCGCCAAAGGGGGTGTGGGACATCTTCGTGATCCTGCTGGCAGTGAGCGGCACGCGCAACGGCGCACCGAGGCCCCATTGTCGCCGCGACGGGGTGAACGGAGCGAGGATCCTTCACTCCCGTTCTGCTCGGCAGCAGCGCGTCGCGGATCCCCGACCCCGCACTGCGCCTGATTGTTAACGCCTGTTGGCTGAAGGGTTGACACCACGTTGCCGCGTCGTTGATGGGGCCGCTCACGGCCCGGTTCCTATGCTTGGCGCGCCACTTCCACAGTGGCGCTCAACCTGGAGATGCATCATGCAACGCGATCAGAAAGACCTGCCCCACCCGGACCCGGAAGCACAGCGCACCGATCGGGTCAGCCCGCTTCAGGCCAAGCTGCATAACCACCGCAATCATGAAGAGGCGTTGCATGAGACGTTCCCCGCCAGTGACCCGATCTCGCCCTTCGTCGCAGCCCCGACGCCCGAAGAGCAGGCCACGCGCCTGGGCGAGCGGGTCAAACTGCCAGACCGCCGGACGGATGAGGAGGCCGGCGGAGGTGAGCAGTGATCCGGCGCGGCTTTGCACGCGTCGCGGCGGCAACGGCGCGCTTGTCCGGCAGTCTTGGGGCGTTCGTCGCGGCACTGGGGGTGATCATCGCCTGGGCCGCCAGCGGGCCGGCCTTCCACTTCAATGACACCTGGCAGCTGGTGGTCAACACGGGCACCACCATCGTGACGTTCCTGATGGTGTTCCTGATCCAGCACACGCAGAACGCTGACACCGCTGCACTGCACATCAAACTGGATGAGCTGATCCGGGTCAGCAAGGATGCCAACCAGGAGCTGCTGAACCTGGAATCGATGGAGCCGGCCCATCTTGAAGAGATACGCCAGCGCTACGAGGCACTGGCGAAGACCGCTGCAGACATCAAGTCCAAGAAGGAGCGCTGCATGCCCTGCGAAGCGGATGCAGCCGCCGAAGCCTGAGGCGACCGCTGCGGCGGCGTCGGCCTACAGCGATGCCGGTGTGAGGCCCTGCCTGGTCGCTAACGTGGCTGCACGGAGGATCAGGCAGTGAGCACGCACCTGGAAATCGACCTGATGATCGCGCAACTGGAGGAAATGCTGCCCACCTGGGCAGCGTTCTATCCCGAGCCGCAGTTCATCCTCATGCTCGCCGAGGCACTGGACTACATTGCAGCCAGCGCGGACCCGGATGCCCGCCTGTATTGCGTGATGCGCACCGGGCACCTCGATGCGTGCAGCGGCGAGATTCCCTGGGCAGCGCGCTATGGCGGGCGCTAGACCGCACCTCAGGCCGCGATGGCGTAGGGCTCGACCAACCTGGCCAGGACATCCATCGCCGTCTCAACCACCCCGTCGTCGTCGCCATGCTGCACAAATCCCAGCCAGTCTGCACAGGCCAGGCGCTTCAACTCCGCCGGTTGTGTCGGCAGCCAGCGCATCGGCCAGAATGGCAGACGCCGGTTACCGACCCTGCCGCGCTGCAACTCGATCAGCCCTGTATGGCTGGTAGCGCCAAGCACCCGCGAGTACGCCACGCGCAAGCCGTCCTCGGGCCCCTCCATGTACTGCAGGAAGCGGCTGCCATCGAACAGCAGGACCCCGGTGACGCCGGCGTTCCGGTTGAAGCGGGCGGCATCGTCGACCAGATCGTCCAGTTTGCCGCTGCGCAGGCCCAACGGGTCACCGGCCACGGCTGGGCCCGCTTCACTTACGTATGCGACTGCCCTGATAGGCATCGGCTGCTCCGGTAGCGAATCCCCCAGATTCCGTATTGCAAGCATAGGCCAACCACGCCGACGATAGGTTCCGGCCCTGTGTATTCTGCGAATCAGCTGGGTTCGGGCTGACAGACGGTACGCAGCACGGGCCTGGCCTACGGGTCTGCCTGGGCCCATCGGGCGAGATTCTGCTTCACTTCCGCGATGCCGGCCCAAGGATCCTTGCGTCGCCGCCTGAGCTTTGCGGGCACGTCCTTGATCGTGAACGCATCGGCGCGCTGGAGTTTCGACAGATCGCCCCAGGCGATCGGCAGCGCCACCGGCGCGCCCGGCCGGGCGCGCAACGAATAGGACGCGACCGCCGTTGCACCGCGCCCATTGCGCAGATAGTCGACGAAGATCCGCTTGTTGCGCAGGCTCTTGGTGGCGGTTGCCAGGAACCGCTGCGGTTCGGACTGTGCCAATGCATCGGCGAAACCCTTCGCAAAACGCTTGGTGAGGTCCCAATCGCACCCTGGGTTGAGCGGCACGACCACGTGCAGGCCCTTGCCGCCGGAGACGCGCAGGAACGATTCCAGCTCCAGCTGCGCCAGCAGTTCTCGGATGTCGGTTGCCGCTTTCTTGACTTCGGCAAAGGGCACATCCGGCCCGGGATCCAGATCGAACACGACCCGGTCGGCTCTGTCGGGCGCCTCGGCGTGGCTGCCCCAGGGGTGGAACTCCAACGCGTTGAACTGCACCAGTTCAAGCAGGCTGGCTGCGTCCCGCACCACCAGGTAATGGGCGTTGATGCCGCTTTCCTCCTTCAGCCTTACCGAATCGACCAGCGCCAGCCCGGCCGTATGGTGTTTCTGGAAGAAGCAGGGTTTTGCGGTGCCACTGGGGCATCGGATGATCGACAGCGGACGATCAATCACTTCGGGCAGCAGGTGCTCCATCACTGCCGCGTAGTAATCCCATACATCCTGCTTGGTGTAACCGTCGCCGGGAAACAGGATCTTGCCGGGAGAAGACAGCCCGGGTGGCGCGCGGTCGGCTGCCGGCGCCCTTTCCACCTGGCGCCTCCGCCGCGAGGGCGCATGCGACCGCCCTGCGGCCGGGACCGTTCCGGCGCGGTCGGAATCGGCGAGGTCGGCGACGTCCTTGTCCGTCCGCACCGCCTTCAGCGACGCCTGGCGCAACAGCTGCTGCCCACCGATCCCGCGGTAGAAGACCTCGACCACGAAACGCGGTTCGAACCAGGTCGCGGCGCGCAGGTCGGTGTCCTGCGTGGGCACATGCGCGGTCGGCCTGCGGCCGCCGCCGCCCTTGATGCGCTTGCTGATGTCGCCAATCAGTTCATCCGAGAACCCGGACCCGACGCGACCGGCGTAGAGCCAGCCATGCGTTGCGTCCGGCCGGGCCAGCAGCAGCGAACCAAAGCCGGTGCGGCTGCCTTTCGGTGCGGTGTAGCCCACCACCGCGAACTCGTCGCTGGCCAGCTGCTTCGTCTTGCGCCAGTCCTCGCTGCGGCCGCTGTGGTAGCTGCGATCGCCGCGCTTGGAAATGATGCCCTCGAAGTGCTGCTCACCGGCCAGGCGGTAGGCCTCCTCACCCTCTCCCTGCACATGCGAACTGAAGGCCAGGGGGCTGCTCTGCCCCTCAAGCAGCGATTGCAGCAAGGCCTTGCGTTCCAGCAGGGGCGCATCGGCGACGTCCACGCCATCAAGATGCAGCAGATCGAACAGCGCATACGTCAGGACGCCCTGCCTCTCGCCGGAAAGCGTCGCCTGGAGCAGGTTGAAGTCCTCCTTGGTGCCGGCGCCGGCGATCAGCTCGCCGTCCAGCGCCGCCGAGGTCAGGCCCAGGGCCGCGACTGCGTCACGTATCTCGGGAAGCTTGTCGGTCCATTCCAGCGCGTTCCGTGACCACAGCTGCACGTTGCCCTCGACGACAGTGGCAAGAATCCGGTATCCGTCCCATTTGATCTCGTGGACCCACTGCTCGCCCTGGGGCGGCGCCTCTCCCAGCCTGGCCAACTGCGGTTCGAACGGCCCGGATGGCGCCGCTGCCCTCCCTGCCCTGCTGAGCGCAAGGGCCTTCTTCGACCAGTTCTTTCGCCGGGTGCGTGTGGCAGGCACCGCCGTCAGCCGCTTCTTCGCGGCCTTGCCGGCCCCGGCGCGCTTCAGATCCTCCGGTGGCGGCGCAGCGACATCGGCCAGCAGGTCGTCTGCCTCAAGGTCGCTGGCGAAGGCATCGTCCTCCTTGAACAGCAGCCACTGCGGCTGGCGCGCGGGCTTTCCCGACCGAACCAGATGCCAGCCGCCTTTCAGCTTGGTACCGAACAGTTCGAAGCGAAGATGGCCCTTGGCCAGTTGGGCTTCCGGATCGCCCTGCGTGGCCCATACACCATGGTCAAACTGGGCGACATGGCCGCCGCCGTACTGGCCCTTGGGAATGTCACCCTCGAACGCCGCGTAGTCCACCGGGTGGTCTTCCACTTCCACCGCCATGCGCTTGACCTTCGGGTCGTAACTGGGGCCCTTCGGCACGGCCCAGCTCTTCAGCGCATCGCCAACCTGCAGGCGGAAGTCATAGTGCCTGCGGCTGGCATGATGCAGCTGCACCACGAAAATGGCGCGCTGGCCTTTCGGCAGCGTCTTGCCCGGCTCGGGCTCCTGGGTCTGGTCAAAACGACGCTTGCGGCGATACTCGACCAGCGACATGGCCAGCTCCGCGCTATTTGCCCAGGTGCTTGCGGACGGCAACCGCCGTGGGCCCGACCGCCGCGACGGCCGCGCGAAGCTCTTCGGCGGACACGCCCAGCGTCGTGGTCCAGTACCGCAGTTCGTAATCCTCATTGACGTTGATGCGGTCCCGGTCCGGGCTGCCGGCGTTGTTCTTGTCATCGCTCATTGGGAGTCTCCAGCGTGATCGGGGGTGGACTGACCGTACCGGCCATTCCATGCGCACGGAGCGATGCCACTGTGAAGCCATGGCGAAGGCCGCCGGCACGGCGCCGCACCCCTGCGCGAAAGACGCCGCTTCGTGAAGGCAGCGCGCAGGATCCGCGGGGGCGTTCACATGCCGCCTTCACTCCTTCCCCGCCTGCTCGCAACCGGGCAGACCCTACGCTGGCCACTCCACTCACTGCGGAGCCCAGCATGGCTATCAAGACGGCGGAAGACCTGTTCATCCACGAGCTCTCGGACATCTACAGCGCCGAGAAGCAGCTGACCAAGGCGCTTCCGCGCCTGGCCCGTGCGGCCGAGAATCCGGATCTGGCGGCAGCGTTCGAAACGCACCTGGAGGAGACCCAGGGGCAGATCGAACGCATCGACCAGGTGGTCGAGGTGCTCGGCATCCGCCTGAAGCGCATCAAGTGCGCGGCGATGGAAGGCCTGGTCGAGGAAGGCAAGGAGGTGATCGACAGCATCGACAAGGGGCCGGTGCGCGACGCTGCCCTGATCGGTGGCGCGCAGAAGGTCGAGCATTACGAAATTGCCTCCTACGGCACCATCGCCGCGCTGGCCAAGCAGCTGGGCTACAAGGATGCCCTGCCGTTGCTGCTGGAGACGCTAGAGGAAGAAAAGGCGACCGACGAGAAGCTGACCCTGCTGGCCAAGGGCGGCGGCAATGCCAAGGCCGCGCAGGCCGCCTGAGTCGCATCGCACGCCCCGCGGCTGCCACGGAAGGCTGCCTCAGGGTGGGTAGAGCACCTGGTCGTTTGGACAGAAGAACGTGCGCCGCCGCGTTGTACCCATGTACAGCTTGCTGATCGGGCCACCACAGAGCGGGCACACCTTGCGCGTGTGCACCTGCCAGTGCTTCTTCAACTCGAAGCGCCGTTTCCACTCCAGGAAGTCGAAGCTGTAGGCACGGGCCTGGGTGATCAGGGCGGTGAGCCTGCGCGGTGGCAGGTCGCCCAGTCGCGTGGCCGGATGCACGCCAATGCGGAACAGCACCTCATTCTTGATGATGTTGCCGACGCCGGCGAAGATCGTCTGGTCCAGAAGCGCATCACAGACCAGGGTGTCCGGCAGTGCCTTCAGCTTGCGCCGGGCCAGTCTTGGATCCCAGGCGTCGTTCATCACATCCGCCCGCCAGTCGTAGACGTCGTCCAACGGCTCGTCGATCAGCCGCACCGAACACGCATAGAAATTCAGTTCGCCGTTGTCGAATGCCAGCGACACCCGTGCAGGGGTCGGCTTCCGTTCGTCGATGCGCCAGCTGCCGAACATCATCAGATGGATGCGCAGCGTGACCTGGCTGAACTCCAGCAGGAAGTGCTTGCCCCAGCTGCGAACCGCCTTGACCCTGCGTCCCTGCAGCGGGGACAGGTCGATGCGGCTGTTGCCGGAGACGCCGCGCACGACGTGACCCTTGAAGTGGCTGGCGGCCTCGCGCAGCAGGACAATGGAGGGGCCCTCAGGCATTCGCGTTCTCCTGCAGCAGTGCCTGCAGGTGCAGGGCGTTGCCGGTGGCGTGGCCCAGCGCGGTGTTGTCCAGTACGCACCAGGCACGGCGCTGTGCGGCGGCTTCGCGATGCAGGTGCTGGGCCAGCCCCGCCAGCGCCTGTTCGCTGTAGGCGCTGCGATAGATCTGCGGCTGCCCGTGCCAGCGCCAGTAGCTCCACGTGCGATCACCGCCCGGGACCGCTGCTGCGGGTACCCGGGCCGGGTCAGCCGCGACCCGTGCGATGCCATGGTCGCTCAGCAGCGCATCGACGTCCGCAGTGAACCAACTGGGATGGCGCGGTTCGCAGGCGACATCAACCGAGGTGCGTGCGCGCAGTCCGTGCAGGAATTCGGTCACGGTTGCCGGCTCATACGCCAGGCTGGGCGGCAGCTGGAGCAGCAGCGGGCCCAGCCTGTCCCCCAGCGCCATCACGCCATCGAGGAACAGCGCCAGCGGCTGCATCGTGTCGCGCAGCCGGCGTTCATGGCTGATCACGCGTGGCAGTTTCACCGCGAAGCGGAAACCCGCGGGCACGCTGGCCGCCCAACGGGCGTAGGTCGCCGCCTGGTGCGGGCGGTAGAACGAGGAATTGATCTCGACCATCGGCAGGCGGGTGGCATAGCGCTGCAGCACGCTGTCGCCTGCGCCGAACGCCGCCTGCGCCGCCCGCGACAGCGACCAGCCTGCGCAGCCGATGCGTACCTGTCCTGGCGTGCCCGGGGCGTCGGCTGCGCTCATCGTGCCACCGGTCCGTCCGGTTCCAGCAAGCGGCCATCGCCGGCACCTGCCGGCGCCTGCGCCACCGATTGCAATCGATCAAGCGCACTGGTGCCAGGCGCGAGCGCGGAGGCGCTGCGCACGAAGCCGGTCCAGTCGGAAATCGCGATCTTCCCCAGCGCCAGCTCATCCACGCGCACGCTGTGCATGCGCCAGTGCGGGAACTGCCGCCGCCCCACCCTGCCCCGGTTGAGTTCGACCAGTCCGTTGTGGCTGCTGGCCGCCAGGATGCGGGTGTACGCCGCGCCGACACCGGCCTCCGGGCCTTCGAGGTATTGCAGGAAGCGCGTGCCGTCGAACAGGAGGACACCGGTCACATCAACCGACTCGTTGAACAGCATCGCGTCCGTGACAAGCTGCTGCAGCCGCTCTGCAGTCAGGTTTCGGGTGGCTTCACTTACATAGGCAATGGCACGAAGAGGCATGACAGCACCGGGTTGTTGCAGATGGCTCTACCTTAGCGAGGCCGATCAAACGCGTGGTGACACTGGCGTGGAGGCGGCGTTGAACCTGGACGTGCCAACGCCGCGCTGCGTTGACACCCGGCAACGGCACCACGGCCGGCATGCCGTGTCGCCCGCTGATGGATGTCCTTTCGTGGAGAACGCATGAGGAAGCACGCGCCTGTGCATGACACGACGTTGGCGGTGGTGCCACCGCCGTCTAGCGGCGGATCTGGAAGATGGTCGCTGCCGCCAATCGGGCGGCTCACTCCAAGGAGACTTTCCATGGCCAACCAGAACCAGAACCAGGGCAGCAGCAACCGCGGCTTCGCTTCGATGGACGAAGACAAGCAGCGCGAGATCGCCGCCAAGGGCGGCCGCGCCGCGCATGAATCGGGCAACGCCCATGAATTCAGCTCTGAAGAAGCGCGCGAAGCCGGTCGCAAGGGCGGCGAAGCGGTGAGCCAGGATCGCCAGCACATGGCCGACATCGGCCGCGAAGGCGGCCAGAACAGCCATGGCGGCGGCAACCAGGGCGGCAACCAGGGGGGGCGGCAGCAACAGCAGGAACGTGGCGGCAACAACAACCGCGGTGGCCAGCAGCGTTGATCGAGACTGACCGGTTGCACCCCAAGTGGGCGGACAGCGTGTCCGCCCACTTTTTTTGCGATGCGCGGGGCGGACGCCCGCCCCGGCCTGTTCTGCGTCAAGGCTCCCGTGGCGGCAGGTCGAGCGCGCCGGCGCCCGGCCCGGCGCCCAGTTCGGCACCGGTTGTCGGCCGTGCTTCGGGATCGGAAAGCGTTCGCAGGGTCATGGCCTGCACCGCCGCCTGCTCGCGTGGGTCCAGGCCCACCGTGGCGCTGCCGTCACCGCCGTCCACAGCGGCCTGTGCCTCGCGGTCGCTGACCCGCTCCCATAGCTCGCCGCTGTTCCAGCTGCCCAGCAGGTCATCAGCGCCGTCGCCCTGCGACATGTCCATGTACAGGTCGGTAAAGGCGGGGTCACCCGGCTGCTTGCCCGGTGGGAAGTTGGGCTGGATGCTGTGCAATGCCTTTTCGAAGGACTTCTGGTGGGCGATTTCGCGCGTCATCAGGAAGCGCAGTGCGTCCTTGATGCCCGGATCATCGGTCACCGTGATCAGGCGTTCGTAGACCAGCTTGGCGCGGGCTTCGGCGGCGATGTTCGAGCGCAGGTCAGCGGTGGGCTCCCCGATCGAATCGACGTAGGCCGCCGTCCAGGGAACACCGCTCGAATTGACCAGTGCCGGGCCGCCCCCGTACAGCAGCTGCTCGGTATGGCTGGTGCTGTTCTGGCCCAGCAGGCGCATGTCCTCGGCTTCGGCAAGCCCTTCGGACTGGATGGCCTTCGGGCCGCGGTTGAGCATGGCGATGATGGTACCGATGATCTCCAGGTGGCTGATCTCTTCGGTGGCAATGTCCATCAGCAGGTCCTTGCGTCCGGGATCGCATTCGCCCAGCCCCTGGGTGAAGTAGCGCATCGCGGCGGCCAGTTCACCTTGTGGGCCGCCGAACTGTTCCAGCATCAGGCTGGCAAGCTGCGGGTTGGATTCGCGCACGCGCACGGTGTACATCAGTTTCTTGTGGTGGAAGAACATGGGACTGTCTCCTGTGTCTGGCAGGCGGGATCGGGATCAACGCTTGGCTTGGGCGCCGGGCGTTTCGTCACGGTTGAGGAAGGCGCCGACCAGGCTGTCCTGGTGGTCTTCCAGCCAACGTGCCATGGCGATCTCTTCCTGCAGGATCTGGCCGCACACGGCCGCGATATCCGGCGCGGCGGCCCGCTCGGCCGCGATCACCAGCGCCCGGTAGGTGGCGATCTCGGTGTTCTCGAAGCCAAAGGAGATGCCGACGCTCTTGACGACTTCGTCTTCCATCAGGGTATTGCCGGCGGCGTGGATCGCTGCGGTCATGCTCGCGAACAGCCCCTTGGCGGTGGGCACGCTGCCGCCAAGTGCTTCAATGCACTCGCGCAGGGAGGCGGCCTGCCGCTGCGTCTCCTGCACGTGCTGGCCGATACGTGCGGCAAGATGGGGATAGTTCTGGATGCGCGAAGCCATGGCCTTCATCATGGTCTCCGCCTCCTGCTCCATGGCGTAGGCGTCCTGCAGCCATTTCAGCAGGCGCTCGCTGCGGACGGTGTTCTGGTCTGCCATCACGGTCTCCGGTAGTGGGGCGACATGCCTCCGGAGACCATGGTGGCGAGGCCGCAATCACTGCCTCGTCGGCCGGCGTGAGCCGCCGGGCGTGCGCGCTGCACCTGGCGCTGATGCCGTCATAACATCCGCCGGTGCGTGGCAACGCCTGCGGCGCACTCAGGCGGGCATCGCGCCGGACACTACTGCACTGCCGCCGTCGCGACGGGGGCTTGCTGCGGGTGCGCGCCCGCCTGCGGACGCCTTCAACGCCTGGATCACCCGATGCTGCGCACGGTGCGCGCCACCTTCCACGCCCACGACGTAGACAAAGCGCCCATCGAACTTGGCCTGGGCACCCTCCAGCACGTCATCCTCCTGCAGGGCGCGCTTGAGCGACTTCATCCATGCCCGTTCGGGGATGCGATCCAGCTCCACGACGATCGCAGCGCCGCCGCAATCCAGGGACATGCATTCCACGCGCAATGCGCAGGGGGCGGTGGCATCGGTTGCAGATCGGGGCATGGTGGTGGCTCCAGTGCTGGGGGACGGCGGCAGTATCCATGCCCGCCGCCAACGCGCTGTCAAAAAACGCGCAGCGCCTTCCACGCCGCATCGACGGCACCGGGCGACCTGCGCAAGGCGGCTTCGCACCGGGCTGACACGGCCCACGCGCGCCGTTGATGCACTACAGCACACACTGCAGTTCCCACGGCAACACAGGCATGCGCGCATGCAATCGGAAATGAACCAGCGCAGGTGCAACCTGCTGCTGGTTGAAGACCAGCTCGACCTTGCTGCACTGATGGAACAGGCGCTGGAAGACGGCGGCGGCCGGGTGACCCACGCCTACAGCGTGTTCGATGCGCTGGGGCTGCTTGATACGCAACAGTTCGATGGCGCGGTGCTGGATGTGGAGCTTCGCGATGGCGTGGTGTTCCCGGTTGCCGATCGGCTGGCGGAACTCGGCATCCCCTACCTGTTCGTGTCTGCGGTCTATGACCAGCTGGTACCGCTGCGCCACCGCCGCGCAACGTTCGTGGCCAAACCCTTCCACATCGACCGGTTGCAGGAAGCCGTCCAGCAGGTGGTGGGTGACGCCTGCGCGCCCCCGACCACGCATTGAGCGGCCAACGCCGCGGTCACGCCAGGTGTGGAGCTACCACCTGGCCCAGCTGACGCAGCGCCCCGCCACGGGAGAGCCCGCTCCAATTGCCGCGGGCGACGCTGCGGATGTCGGCGGGGTCGGTCCAGAGCAGCCGCATCGACCAGTACGGAAAGAACCGGCCGGACACCCTGCCCCGGCCCAGCTCAAGCAGTTCGCAATGGCTGCGCGCACCGAGGATGCGGCTGTACACCACGTTGATGCCGTCTTCCGGTCCCTCGATGTACTGGAGGAAGCGGTGCCCATCGTAAAGAAGCACTCCCGTCACGCCTGCTTCAAGGTTGAAGCGGGCAGCGGCCCTGCTGAGGTCGTCCACATGGTCCATGGAAAGCCCCGGTATCGCCTCACTTGCGTAGGCGATTGCGCGGAGGGGCACGTTGATTCCTTCTGGCGCAGGAAATGTCCTGCGCCTGCAGGATGCCGGGCGCGCTGTAGGTGGGCATGAGGCGATTCACAACCCGGCTCGCTCCACCCTCTCCCCGGCCGCACGCCGCAGTAACACCCCGCTGGATTCAGGCGGCCTTCGCGTAGGGTTCGACGATCAGCAGCAGCTTGTCCATCGCCGTCGCGTCGGACTGTTCCGATGCTGCGCGCTGGATGAAGCTGGTCCAGTCAGCGCCCGCGATCACGCGAAGTTGGTCCGCGGTAACGGAGAGGCAGCGCATTGGCCAGAACGGCAGCCGCCGCTGGCCGACGCGGCCACGCGCAAGTTCGATCAGGTGGGTATGGCTGCTGGCACCGGTGACGCGGGAATAGGCCACATCCAGCCCGTCGGCAGGGCCCTCCATGTACTGCAGGAAGCGCTGCCCGTCGAACAGCAGCACGCCGGTCACGCCTGCGCCCCGATTGAAGCGGGCGGCATCCTCCATCAGGGTGTGCAGGCTCTCCGGCGTGAATCCGTCGACGGCCTCGCTGACGTAGACGATCGCTCTGTTCGGCATGGCGGCACTCCTGCTCTCTCAGCCCTTAACTGTAGGGCCCGCGGCGTCGCGGGGCCGTAAAGGACAGGCGTGCAGGCCTCACGCTATCCCCAATTCAGCACCGTGTTGACCAGCTCTTCATGCGCGTGCAGGGTTCCGCGTGGCACGTCGGCACGCGCCCCCTCGATCCCGGACAGGTAGGTCGCGAATCCTCCGGTGGCGCGCCCCACGAGGCGCGCGCTGGTCATGACCACGGGCGCACCGGCCCAGCGGACGTCGGCGCCCAGGCACTGCAGCCGGTTGACCAGCGCGACATCTTCACCGCAGCGCAGGGCCGCAAAGCCCCCCGCGGCACGATAGGCGCGGGCAGAGACACCGAGGTTCGCGCCGTGGATGCGCCCGTGATCGTCGCCCCAAGGCTGCCCTTTCCGGAACGCGCGACGCAGGCGCCTGCCGTCCCGGGAAGTGCTCGCGATGTCCACCAGTCCGCAGAAGGCGTCGCAGCGGCCCTCCAGCTGGGCGACCAGCCATTCCGGAGGCACCTCGCTGTCGGCATCGGTACTGGCCAGCCAGCGCGCTCCCTGTTGCAGCAACTGGGCCGCAGCCGCTGCCCTGGCAACACCGACGCAGCGTGCCTGCAGCCGCACTGTATCGACCCGCTGCTGCCGGCAGATGGACGCGGTCGCATCGGAGCAATCGTCCAGCGCAACCACCACCTGCACCGCCTCGCCGCGCAGCCCGGGATGCAGCGCCGCCCTTCGGATCGATTGCAGGCACCGCGCCATGCTGGCCGCCTCGTTGTGTGCCGGCACCAGGACACCGATCACCGCAGTCCCTCGTTGCGGGCCAGCGACAGCGCGCCGCGCGTCCAACCCTGTAGCACGAAGTCCGCGTCACGATAGTGGAAGGCCTCCTGCAGCCCCTCGCCCAGGCACCGATGCACGACTTCGGTGCGGCTCGCGCGTCCGGGGAAGGACGGCAGCCAATGGCAGGCCACCAGCAGCCCGTCATCGCGCAGTGCCTGGCCGATGCCTGCACGCAGCGCCTGCAGTGCGCCTGTGCCGAGGTAATAGCCCATCTCCCCGCAGACGATCAGGTCGAAGCGACCCGGCGGCCATTGCTCGGGGTGGCTGGCGCAGTGGACCTGGACATGCGGCAGGTGGGCCAGGTTGCGGCGGGCGCGGAAGGCCGCACGCGGGCTGATGTCGGTGGCCAGCAGCCGCTCGCAGCGGCCCGCCAGGGCCTCGGTCAGCACCCCGTTTGAGCACCCCAGCTCCCAGCCCCGATGGAACTGGCGCTGGCTCAGGCTGGCCAGCAGCAGCGCTCGCTTGCGCTCCTCATACCATCGGCTGCGGTAGCCGAAGGGGTCCTCCTGCTCATGCAGTTCGTCGAAGTACGGTTGCGCGCTCATGCCAGGAAAACCTCGTGGTTCCGGAAGAATCGGGTCAATACATGGGCTGGCAGCACCGGTGGGCTGTGCAGCCCCGGCACTGCGCCAGTCTGGGTGCGGAAGTGGGCGATCGCGTTGCGCTTGGCGGCCACGACGTCGGTGATGTCGAGCAGTTCGGGCGCCTCCCAGGCCATGTGCGCACAGGCCGGGTCCAGCCAGTGCCAGCCCCACACCGGATACTCCAGGCGCCGGCAGCCCACCGTACGCGCGGCCCGGCAGGCAGCACGGCCTGCCGCTTCGTGGTCGGGGTGCCCATCGAAGCGCCAGGGTGCCAGTACCAGGTCGCGCGGCTGCAGGTACTGTTGCAGCCAGTCCTCCAGGCCCTGTTCGTGCGCACTGACCGCGCCGTCGGCAATGCCAAGGTGGAACGCGGAGCTGGCCTGGATGCCGAGCTCGCCCAGCGCTGCGGCAAGCTCGGCGCGCCGTGCCGAGCGCAGGCGCTCCGGCGTCCACCAGCGCTCGTGTGGATAGCACGCCTCGCCATCGGTTACCGCGACGACGCGGACCTGCATGCCCTGGCCCGCGGCGTGGCCAAGCAGGCCGCCGCAGCCAAGGATCTCGTCGTCGGGATGGGGTGCGACCACCACCACCCGCTCATGGCCGGCCAGCAGTGTGGCCGCCGAAGTGGCCGGATGCTGCCACAGCCACTGGCAGCGCAACCAGGCCTGCTCCTGTGTGCCGGTCCCCTGCAGGGGCGTGCTGGCTACAGCGCCCATGTTGCCTCCTCGGTGGCGCGCTGCTCACCCAGCCATTCCCAGTCGCGGTCGGCATGGCTCTGCCGCATGAATACCGTCAGGTCGGCCCAGCGACGGGCATGCGCCTGCTCCAGGCACATCGGCGCCGGCCCCAGCGCCCGACCTGCCAGATCGAGCACGCGCGTCGCCGCGCGCTCGACCACGCAGCGCACGCGCACCACGTCCTCCCTATGCGCTGATCCCGGCGCCGCATCGATGCGCGCCGCCAGTTCGCGCAGCAGCGCCGTGGCCGGGCCCAGGACCAGGTCCACTTCGCCCAGCAACCGCGCGCGGTGGCCCCTGCTGCAGGCCGGCCGCATGCGCTCGGCCAGGGCGACGGCCGCACCAAGCCAGACCGCGGCGATGCCCGCGCCGCCGTGCCAGAAACCGGGGCGCTGCAGGTAGTCGTCGCGCGTGCCGACGAGCGCCATCTGCGCACCGTCGAACCGCACCGTGGTGGACGGAATGCCGGCCATGCCGACGGCCGGCCACGGCTCGCCCTCCAGCGTGTTCCACTGCCCGGCCGACACCTGGCACAGCCATACGCCCTGCGCATTGCGGACCGTTACCAGCGCCGCGTCCACCCAGGCGCTTCCGGAGCACCACGGCTTGTCGCCGCGCAGCCTGCCCTCGCTGTCAATGCGGAGCGTGTTGGCCGGCCCCTCGGCTGCCCATACCGCCAGCAGCTTGCCCTCTGCTGCGGAAGGCGCCTTCAGTTCGGCGAGGATCGCCTGCGCGTCATGGTGCGCTTCCAGCACTTTGGCCAGGCAGAGGTCCTCTGCCCCCCAGGCGGCCAGCGCCTGCCAGCGCTGCAGTGTGCGGCCGCTTCCCGGCAACGGCAGTTCGGGCTGCTGGACCAGCACCTGGCGGGCGCGGTTGGCCAGCGGCGTAGGCGATGACACATCCTGCATGAAGGGATCTGCAGTGGGGACAGGCCATGACCGTAGGCGGCAGGCGGTCACATCACTGTCTTGGAGGTGTGGCCGGCGCATGAATACTCTGCGCGACGATCCTCACGCACCCGCCTGCCGACGGTCTCGCCATGCGCGGATGCAGCGCAGCAGCTCCCATAGCCACGGCAGGACCACCAGGCCGAGCGCCGGCACTACGAGCAGCGCCGCCACCTCGGGCGCCGCAGGTTGCGCACGGAATGCCCACTGCGGCTGCGCGTGCCAGCCGACCCAGACCAGCAGAATCCACGGCGCGGCATCCAGCACGCTGTGCACATGCTGCTCGGCCGGGCTGATCCGTCGCCGCCGGTCAGCGCTGGCCGTATCCAGGTAGCCGGCGATCGCGTGGGCCATTACCAGCACGGCCAGCAGGGCGGCAAGTGACCAGGTGTTGGCCAGCAGCAGCCAGGCCAGTACGCCAGTGCCAATCAGCACGAGCTGGACCCCGTGCAGCACGCTCTCGCGCAGCCCCGAGGTATGTGGCAGGTCGGTGCGCCGGTGGAAATGGAAGTCCAGCGCACCGGCCGCCAGCCACAGTGCGTAGACGCCGGCCATGATGATCGCGCTCATCGCCCCGGGCTCAGGGCGTCAACACGATCTTGCGGCAGTCGTCATCCTTCGCATCGAACAGGGCATAGCCCTGCGCTGCATCGGCAAGGCGCATCCGGTGCGAGATGATGTCACCCGGGTCCAGCTTTCCTTCCATGATCGCGTCAAGCAGCTCGGGCATCAGGCCCTGCACATGGGTCTGTCCCATCTTGAACGTGAGCCCCTTGTCGAACGCATCACCCAGCAGGAACCCGTGGATGAAACCGGCATAGACCCCCGGAATGCTGACCACGCCGCCGCGACGTACTGCCGCGATGCACTGCCGGATCGCAACGCCGCTGCTCCCTTCCAGCTTCACAGCGGTCAACGCTGACTCCAGCGCACTGCCCTCGGCCTCGAAGCCCACCGCCTCGATGCAGGCATCCACGCCCCGGCCGCTGGTCTGGGCAAGGATGTAGTCGGCCGGATCCTCGATTTCCCTGAAGTCGATCGGCGTCACCCCGTAGGCACGCCGCGCGTAGTCCAGGCGGTAATGCAGGTGATCGACCATGAAAATGGTCTCGGCGCCCAGCAGGCGGCAGCAGGCGGCACTCATCAACCCGACCGGCCCTGCGCCGAAGATCGCCACGGTCGAGCCTGCCTTGACGCCCGCGTTCAGTGCGGCCTGGTAGCCGGTGGGCAGGATGTCGGACAGGAACAGTACCTGCTCGTCGGCCACGCCGTCCGGAATGCGCAACGGGCCCACGTTGGCCTTCGGTACGCGGACGAATTCCGCCTGGCCGCCGGCCACGCCCCCGTACAGGTGGCTGTAACCGAACAGTGCCGCCGGGGGCAGTATGCCCTTCTGGTTCAGCGCCGCGCCCTTGCCCGGATTGGTGGTTTCGCACGCAGCATACTCGGCCAGCCGACAGTGGAAGCACTCACCACAGGCGATCACGAACGGGATCACCACCCGATCGCCCGGCTTCACCTGGGTCACGCCGCTGCCGACCTCTTCCACGACGCCCATGAATTCGTGGCCGAGGACATCGCCGTCGTGCAGATCGGGAATCTTGCCCCGGTAGAGGTGCAGGTCCGACCCACAGATCGCGGTGGCGGTCACCCGCAGGATCAGGTCATCTTCGGCGGCCAGTACCGGGTCGGGCACAGTCTCGACGCGCACATCCTTGCGGCCGTGGTAGGTCAATGCCTGCATCGTGCTGCTCCAAGAGGTCGGGCGTCCAGCATCGCAATGCCTCCATCCCGTGACAGTGACATCCGGGTGTGCACGGTGTTCATTGCGCAGCGTCGTCGCGTTAACCCGGCCTGCGGCAGGCTTCAGGTTCCCGCCGCAGGAGCTGCACATGAACGACAAACTGCCTTTCAATCCAACCACAGACGTGGACGATCAGTCGAAGGCGCATACGCCGGACAAGCGGCGCAATGACCACGCCAGGTGGAAGGACCACGACATGCCTGACGATGGCCATGGCCCCAAGGCGGTGCCGGAAGACTACGAGCGGCCCGATCCCGATCCCACCGGGCGGCGTTGAGTCCGTCTCACGCACTGGATGCGCAGGATTCACGGATGCTTGTCCGCGACCCGAGCACGCTCCATGACATGCCTTCCGGAGTGACCTGAACGAGGTGCTGCATGTGGAAACGCAATGGTCTGTCGCTGGTACTGCTTGCGCTCACTGCAGTGTTCATCATCGGGCAGGCGGTAGCGGGGCACCACGTGCACAACCAGGAGCTGGTCGAGCACGGCCGCGCACCGCTTGATCTCTGGCACTACCTGGCCACGGGTCATTTCGTCAGCGCCACGTTCGAGAACTGGGAAAGCGAATTCCTGCAGATGGGGATGTACGTGCTGCTTACGGTCAGCCTGCGCCAGCGAGGCTCGGCCGAGTCGCGGCCGTTCGATCCGGCGCAGGAACACAGCCGCGTCGAGCCAGGTTCCATGCCATGGCCGGTCAGGCGCGGTGGCGTGTGGAAGGTTCTCTACGGCCACTCGCTGGCCATTGCGTTCGGGCTGCTGTTCCTGCTCAGTTTTACGCTGCATGCACTGGGGAGCTGGCGGGCCGAACAAGCCGAACAGCAGTTGCAGGGCCTGCCCGGGCCCGGCTTCCTCGAACACCTGGCCAGCAGCACGTTCTGGTTCGAATCCATGCAGAACTGGCAGAGTGAGTTCCTGGCCGTGTTGTCCCTGGTGGTGCTGACGATCTTCCTGCGCCAGAAGGATTCACCGCAGTCCAAGGCAGTCGAGGCGCCGCATGCGCAGACCGGAGATTGAGCCATGCAGACGCACCCAGCGACCGCGTTGCTGATCATCGACATGTTCAGTCGTTTTGATTTTCCCGGGGCAGCGCAGCTGGTCCCCAGCGCGGAGAAGGCGGCCAGGCAGATCCGGCGCCTGCGCGATCGCTTCGACGCACGGCAGTGGCCGGTGATCTATGCCAACGACAACTTTTCGGAGTGGAAGCAGGATTTCCGCCAGCAGGTGGCGCAGTGCGTGCAGGATGGCGGCCCGGCCGCCCGGATTGCCACGATGCTGTCTCCCACTGCCGACCATTATTTCGTGCTCAAGCCCAAGCACTCTGCCTTCCTGGCCAGCCCCTTGCCGATCCTGCTGGCCAAACTGGGCGTGCGCCGCCTCTGGCTCAGCGGGATGACGGCGGACTCCTGTGTCCTGGCCACCGCCTTGGATGCCAACGCCAGGGAATTCGAGGTGCGGGTGGCGCCAGAGGCCGTTGCCGGGCTGCCTGCCGCGAAACGGCGTGCCATGGCCCTGCTCGCCAATTCCGGTGCGGCGCAGGTGGAGCGCTTCAGGATGCCTGCGCGCGGCTGACAGCTGCGCCGGGCACGGCCGGCCGGACGCTGCACCGGCTCACTTCCCTGCCGGGCCGCACGGGAAGGCCTGCTCCAGCGCTTCCACCACCAGCACCGACGCATCCTCATGCAGACGGCGCTGCGGCAGCTGCCGGAGGTGCGTGGCAACGCGATCCACCAGTTCGTGCGGCAGGATCTGGCCCTGTCCACACCAGTGCCCACGACTGGCATCGGCGACACCCTGGATATACGCGCTGGCGCGGGCGCTGGACTGGGAGCGGCACTGCTCGCCGGCGCAGAATCCGTCCGCCGCGTTTCCCTGCAACAGCGACACCAGCTCGCTTCCAGTGACGAACCACGTACGTGCCTGCGGGGCCGCGGCCGCCGATGCGCTGCCTGCCCACAGGCAGGCAAGACCCAGTGCCCACATCGGGAAGAGGCGACGCGGCGGCGCGGTGGAGCGCCCGCTGTTGGCAGGATTCATGGTGGCCGGTCTGCTGCTGGAGGTCACAGAAGTATGTACCAGACCCTGCAGGACCCCGCCATATCCGTCCGTGCGCCCGGCTCAAGCGCCGTCGACCGACCACGCCAGTTCGAACGTCAACGCCAGCCGCTGCCCCGGCTCCAGCCGATGCGGCGCCAGGGTGAACCCATCCGGCGGGCCACTCTGCGGCTCGACACAGGTTGCGTGTGACGCGCCGTCGTAGACCACCCAATGGTCGTGGTCTGACCGCAGCCGCAGTCGTTGGCCACCACGCAGCAGCGTGATGCAACTGTCTGCGATGAAGCAGTCGTCCCATGGGCCGTGGGCAGGAGACACACAGGGCAGCGTGGCGATGCCCTCCCCGTCCCGCGGGTACATCGCGCGGGGCGAGAACAGCAGCCGCTCTGGCTTGAGAAACCAGGGGTGCCAGCCCAGCACCGCCGGCATCGCGCGCTCGCCTGCCTGGACCGAAAGACGCAGCTGCAGGCGGTGAGGCTGCAGGGCGACCTCCTGCGTTGCAACGCCGCCAAACGGCCAGTACCTGTCGCACGGCAGCGCCAGCGACAGCGTGGCCGTGGCCGCCTCCATGCGCTCGACCTGCCAGGGCCGCGTGAAGCCCACGCCATGGATGGCATGCCCGCCGAAATTGAGCGGCAGCGCGTGCGGCGCGCCATCGAAGCGGAACTTTCCCCGGCGGATGCGCCCGGCCCACGGCACCATCGGGTAGCAGCCCCACGCGATTGCGGCCGGACCCGCCTGCTGCGGATCCACCAGCCACTCCATGCCGCGGTAGCGCAGGTGCGCCACGCGCCCGCCTTCTCCTGTCGCCAGCGCGACCTCCAGGTCGCCACACCTCAGCCAGTGCAGCTCACCGGCCGGCAGCGCGGCGAGCGCATCGTCCACCGCCGGCACGCGCTCACGCACCATAGGGATCGATCGTGCGGATGCTGCCGTCCGGCTCCATGTGCAGCGGCGTGCACTTGGCCGAGCGCAGGTGGGTGACGCCGCCCGACAGCAGTGCATCGTGATAGAACAGGTACCACTGCCCTTCGAACTGGCAGATGGAGTGGTGCGTGGTCCAGCCCACGACGGGCGTGAGGATCACGCCGCCATAGGTGAACGGCCCGTAGGGACTGTCGCCCACCGCATAGCACAGCAGGTGCGTGTTGCCGGTGGAATACGAGAGGTAGTACCGGCCCTGGTACTTGTGCAGCCAGGGCCCCTCGAAGAAGCGTCGCGCGTGATCATCCGCGCGCAGTGGCTGGCCATGCTCATCCAGGATCTGTACCTCTCGCGTGGCTTCGGCCAGCTCGGTCATGCCCGCGTCCAGCCGGCCCACGCGCGGGCCCAGGGCCGGTGCGCTGCCCTCGGGCTCCTGGTGGGCGTCGTCGTACTGGTTGTCACGATACCTCTGCAACTGCCCGCCCCAGATGCCGCCGAAGTACAGGTAGTGGCTGCCGTCGTCGTCCTCGAACACGGCCGGGTCGATCGAGTAGGCCCCCTTCATCGGCTCTGCGCGGGCAACGAACGGGCCCTCGGGACGCTCACCGATGGCCACGCCGATGCGGAAGCGACCGCAGGCATCCTTGGCCGGGAAGTAAAGGTAGTAGCGGCCGTCGCGACAGGCGGCATCAGGCGCCCACATCTGCTTGCGGGCCCAGGCCACGTCGCGTACGTGCAGCACGCAGCCGCAATCGACGGCGGCGCTGTCGGGCGTATCCATCCGCAGCACATGGTAATCCTGCATGCCGAAATGGCCGCCCTCATCGTCGAACGGCTGCCCGCCGTCGATGTCATGCGACGGATAGATGTACACGCGCCCCTCGAATACATGTGCCGAGGGATCGGCGGTGTAGATGTGGGTCACCAGCGGTTGCGAAATGGCATGCGTGGCGAGCTGCGCCAGACGGGCTTCACGGGCCCGGCCGTCTTCACCGGCAGAGAGGTCGATCATGGTCGTCATCTTGGAGTTAAGCGTCGGCGGAGCGGCGACGCAGCAGGAGATCCTGTTCGATGCGGGTTTCGGCACGCTTGTCGATCTCGTAGGCGAACAGCAGCGCCACCGCGAGCAGGAAGGGAATGGCGCAGTAGACGCTGACGGTCAGCCGTATGCCTTCCACCACCGCCTCGGGCTGCTGTGCCAGGCCCGCCTGGTAGCCGTAGTGGGCAAGAATGGCGGCCACCAGTGCACCGCCCACGCTGAGGCCGATCTTCAGGCCGCACAGCATCGCCGAGAAGATGATCGCAGTGGCGCGGCGGTGGTTCTTCCACTCGGAGTAATCCGCTACGTCCGCGATCATCGCCCACAGCAGCGGGATGGTGATGCCGTAGCAGAAGCCATGCAGCATGAAGGCGCCGAAGGCCACGGAGACCGCAGTGGGTGGGAAGAAGTAGAAGGCGAGCAGGAACAACGTCGAGACGAACAGCGCGCCGCCAAAGACATCGCGCTTTCCGAAGCGGTCGGCGAGCCGTCGCGACAGGCCGATGCCCAGGATCATGCAGAGGATGCCGCAGGCGTTGAACAGGCTGAAAGCCGAGGTGGCGGCATCCGTGGGCCAGGTGAATGCCGCAAAGCCGGCACGGGCCAGGCCGGCGTTCAAGCCGCCGATCAGCCCATTGAATCCCGAATCCTGCAGGAATGCGGCCAGTGCCGCTTCACTCATGTAGTACTGGAAGTAATAGATGTAGCTGCCGCCTTTCAGCGCCAGGTTGATGAACACCAGCACGGTCAGCGCGAGCATCACCTGCCACGGCCGGTTGTGCAGCAGGTCGGACAGGTCCTGCAGTACGCCGCCACTCTGCTCGCGGGTCGGCACGATGCGTTCACGGGTGGTGGCGAAGGTGATCAGGAAGAACAGCGTGCCGATGATGGCGAACGCGGTCATCACCTGTTCGAAGCCGCGCACCCGGTCGCCGTCCCCCAGGATCAGCACCAGTGGCATCAACAGCACCTGGATGATGAACTGCGCGATCATCACGGCCACGAACCGGTACGCCGAGAGGCTGTTGCGCTGGGCCATGCTGCCGGTCAGTACACCGCTCAACGCGGAGTACGGCAGGTTGTTCGCGGCGTAGACGCAGACCAGCAGCGCGTAGGTGGTCAGCGCGTAGACCACCTTCCCACGTTCGCCCAGGTCCGGTGTACTGAACGCCAGCAGTGACAGCACGCCGAACGGAATGGCCGTCCACAGGATCCACGGGCGGAAGCGCCCCCAGCGCGTGGACGTGCGGTCGGCCGCGATGCCGATCAACGGGGTGAACACGAATGCGCCAAGCAGGCCGACCACGAAGATGATCGTTGCCGCCGTAGCAGCCGGCAGGCGATAGACGTCGGTGTAGAAGAACGCCAGATAGGTAATCAGGGTCTGGAAGATCAGGTTGGCCGCGAGATCGCCCAGGCTGTAGCCGAGCTTTTCGCGTACCGATAGCGCGTGTTCAGTGCTTGCCATGCAGCGGACGTCCTGGAAAAGGGATCTGAACGGATGGGAGTGGCCGGCGGTGACGATCAGTCATGCGTGGGCACCACCGTGAACCTGCCCTGCGCACGCACATCCGCACTGGACGCCCCGACCCTGACCTCGTAGGCACCCGGCCGCACCACGTACGCGGCGCGGGCGTCGTCATAGTGGCGCAGCGCCTGCGGCGCCTCCAGGTTGAATGCCACCGTGCGGCGTTCGCCCGGAGCCAGGTGGACACGCTGGAAGCCGCGCAGCTCCTGCACGGCGTCGGCCGTGCTGCCGCGCTCGCGTCGTACATACAGCTGCACCACCTCGTCACCGGCGCGGCTGCCGGCGTTCGCCACGTCCACCTGCACGCGCAGGTGGCCGTCGGCGCGGATCGCATCCGCATCCAGGCGGAGGCCTCCGTACTCGAACCGCGTGTACGACAGCCCGTGGCCGAACGGATACAGCGGGGTACCGCGGAAGTAGCGGTAGGTGCGGCCCTCCATGGCGTAGTCGTCGAACGCCGGCATTACTTCGCCTGCCTTGTAGAAGGTGACCGGCAAGCGACCCGCCGGATTGATGTCGCCGAACAGCGCCTGGCCGACGGCAGTGCCGCCGCGCTGGCCCGGGTACCAGCTCATCAGGATCGCCGGCAGGTGTGCCTGCGCCCAGTCCACGGCGATGGCCGAACCGCCGGTGAGCACCATCACCACCGGCTTGCCGGTACCGTGCAGGGCCTCCAGCAGGGTGCGCTGGGGCGCAGGCAGCCGCAGATCGGTGCGGTCACCGCCGGCAAAGCCGGGATAGTTGACGGTCATCTCCTCGCCTTCGACATCGCCGGTAAGGCCACCGACGAACACCACCATGTCGGCATCGCGTGCGGCATCGAGCGCTTCATCGAACGGCGCCTTGGCGCCGGGCATGCGCCAGCCCAGGCGCACGCCGGCATCGCGCTGGTCGTCGTAGTACTCCAGCTTCAGCTCATAGGCCCGCCCGGCCTGCAGGTCGACTTCAATGCCTTCCGCATGCAGCCGGTCATTGTTTACCCAGTGATCGATCACGCGCTTGCCGTCCAGATACAGCCGGTAGCCATCGTCGCCGGCCACTTCCAGACGATAGCGGCCGGACACCGGCGGCAGCAGCTGGCCGCTCCAGCGGATGCTGAAGCGGTCGTTCGGGATCCCCTGCCCCGGTGCCGCTTCGCCGCGCGCCAGCAGGTTGTCGGTCGGCGAGCCGAGGTCCCAACGGAAGCCGATCTGCGCGTCGGTACGCACCAGGGCTGGAGTGCCGGACAGGTCTGGCGTGCGGAAGTACTCGCCGCGCAGGCCACGCTCGGGCGAGTCCGCCGATGGCCGCAGGAAGGTTGGCTCGATCAGCGGCGTGGCACCGGGATCGTCGCGCCCTTCCACCAGGTCCACGCCGCGGGCATAGCGCACCTCGACGCCCCTGGCCGCCTCGCGTATGCCCTGCAGGATCGTGACCGGCGCCGCCGGTGTGCCGAAGTAGTTGCCGAGCAGTGCCATGGTGTCGTCGGCGGTGGGTCCGACCACGGCAATGCGCTTGAGGTCGCGCGACAGCGGCAGGATGCCGTCGTTCTTCAGCAGCACCAGCGACGCCTGCGCGGCCTTGAGAGCCAGCGCATCATGGGCCGGGGCCTGGTTCACCGACGCCGGAATGCGCGCCCAGCGCACCCGCTCCGGCGGATCGAACATGCCCAAGCGCATCCGTGCGGTGAACAGGCGTGTCACCGCATCGTCGATCTCCGCTTCGCTGATCAGCCCCTGGCGCACTGCGGCAGGCAGCGTGGCGTACTCCTGGCCACATTCCAGCTCGGTGCCGTTCCTGACCGCCAGCGCCGCGGCGGCTTCGCGCGTGGCGACGATACGGTGGTGCTTCCAGATGTCGACGATGGCCCAGCAGTCCGAGACCACGTAGCCCTTGAAGCCCCAGTCGCGCCGCAGCACATCACGCAGCAGGAAGCGGCTGGCACTGGCGGACTCGCCGTACACGCGGTTGTAGGCGCCCATGACCGCATCCACGTCGCCTTCCTTGACCAGCGCTTCGAACGCCGGCAGGTAGGTGTCGTAGAGGTCACGACGGCTCGGGCGTGCGTCGAAGTGATGGCGGTCGGCTTCCGGGCCGCTGTGCACCGCCAGATGCTTGGCGGTGGCGTCCAGCTTGCGGTAGACCGGGTCGTCGCCCTGCAGGCCGCGCACGAAGGCCACGCCCATGCGGGCGGTGAGGTAGGGATCCTCGCCATAGGTTTCCTGGCCGCGGCCCCAGCGCGGGTCACGGAAGATGTTGACGTTCGGCGACCAGAAGGTCAGCCCCTGGTAACGCCCGTGCGCGCCTTCGCGGAGGAACTGGTGGTGCTTCGCGCGGGCCTCGTCGCTGATGGTCGTGGCCACTTGCCCCATCAACGGCACGTCGAAGGTCGCGGCCAGGCCGATCGCCTGCGGAAACACCGTGGCCTGCCCTGCCCGTGCCACGCCGTGCAATCCCTCGTTCCACCAGTCGTAGGCGGGCACTCCCAGGCGTTCGATCGCCGGCGCAGCGTTCTGCATCTGCGCGGCCTTCTCTTCCAGCGTCATCTGCGCGACGAGTGCGGCGGCCCGTTGCTCGAAGCTGGCCGAAGGATCCAGCCAGGGCTGCGGCGATGCCGCCGACGCGACGGTCGCCATGCATGCCAGGACGGCCAGGAGCGGCAGGCCGTGCAACCTGCTGCGACGGGCGGCGATGGACAGTGACGGCAACTTCATTTGCTCCTCCCGGTGCGCTCATCGCGCGCAAAGGGACCCAGCAGTGCGCCTACGAAGCCGCCTGCCCGGTCCGTACTCAGAACGGTGCCATCCACCTTGCCTGCGAGCAGCTGCCAGCCCTGCCCGTCGCCAGTGTCGAACGAGAACGTGTAGTCACCCTCGTTGCCGGCAATCTTCAGCCGCAACGCCTCCGGTGCCCGCACTTCGCGGGTGGCCAGTGTGCGCGTACTGCCACCGCCGTCACGGACTTCCAGGAACAGCGCAAGCCGCTCGTCCGGCAGGCTGCGAACGCCCAGGAAATACCAGTACGCCTCGCTCTGGAACGCGGCCAGGCCGGCCGCCACGCCAGGCCCGGGGCGGCTCATCGCGGTGCTCGCCTCGAACTGCAGGTGCTGCTGGCGTCGGCCAAGGAACGCCGGATTGCGCAGCGTGTCCAGGTCCTCGGCAAGCGGGTGCACGGCCAGCATTCCCGGACGCGTGGCCAGGTCGGCCCAGGCATGCTTGGGCACCCGCACGCGCAGCCACTGCCGATCAAGCGTCGGGCCATCAAAGTTGTCGCGCTCGACGAAGTTGCCGGTCGAGGGGGCCTGGGATGCCTCGCCCTGCATCCACGACGGCGCCTTGGCCACGTAGGGGATGGCCTGGTCGGTCGGCAGGATCCGTGGCCAGCCGTCCTGCCAGCGCACCGGCAGCAGATAGGTCTCGCGCCCGGTGTTGTAGTGGCGCTTCTGATAGTTGCGGCTGGCCAGGAACACCGCCCACCACGAACCATCCGGGCCTTCGACCAGGTCGGCATGGCCGGCATTGGTGATCGGCAGCGGTCGGTCGTCGGGCAGCTCGCGCTGGGTCAGGATCGGATTGCCCGCGTAGGGGACATACGGGCCCCACACGGTGCGGCTGCGCAGCACCACCTGCGAGTGCTGCGGCCCGGTGCCGCCTTCGGCATCGGACAGGTAATACCAGCCCTGGCGCTTGTAGATGTGGGGGCCTTCGATCCAGATCGGGTTCTTGGCTGGCTCCACGCCCGCATCGACCAGCACCCGTCGCGGCCCCACCGGCTGGAAGGCGGCCAGATCGATCTGCTGCATCCAGATCGCGCGGTGGCCGTCGTAGCGGGGTGTGCCGGGCGGTGCGTCGTTGTTGATCAGGTACACCTTGCCGTCGTCATCGAAGAACAGTGATGGATCGATGCCGTCGATGCCGGGCAGCCAGTGCGGGTCCGACCATGGCCCGGCCGGGTCGCGCGCGGTGGCAATGAAGTTGCCGCCACTGTCGGTGGCCGTGGTCACCACGTAGAAGACCCCATCGTGGTACTCGATGGTGGGGGCGAAGATGCCGCGGGAGACGCTCAACCCGTCGAAGTCCAGCTGCGTCGGCCGCTCGATCACATTGCCGATCTGCTTCCAGTGCACCAGGTCGGCACTCTCGAACACCGGAATGCCCGGGAAGTACGTGAAGCTGGAATTGACCAGGTAGAACCGGCCGTTCGCGCTCACGATGCTGGGATCGGCATGGAAGCCGGCCAGCACTGGATTGCGGTAGTGGCCGGCCGGCAGCGGCGTGTCGAACGCCGCGTCGTGGCCGCGATATTCGAACCAGTCGAAGTACACCGGCGGTGCGTCCGCCGGCGCGCTGGCCGGGCTGGTTGCGGCCGACAGCAGGAGTGCCGCCGCCAGCAGGGGGCGCACCAGTGACCTCAGGCCGGCCCTGTCGCGGGCCGGAGGGGACTGCTTGGACAACGTCATCATCGTCGCGTCTCGGCTTCGGCAATGGGAAGTTCAAAGGGGCCTGCCGGCGCCCCGCTGCGGTCGCGCAGCGTGCACACCGGGCCATCGGCCCAGCAGTAGCGGACATGCGTTGCACGCCTCGACAGCGGGCCGCGCAGCAGCACCCGGTGCCCCTCCAGTGCAGCGTCGCCGTACTCGCAGTGGCGGGTATCGCGCTCCGACCCGCAGAATTCAAAGCCGATCGGACCCACCGCGCCGGTCGCGGTGAGTGCGCCGTCGACGTCCTCGAACGCAATGGCCACGCCCGCGGGCGTCCGCACCGCGGTGACCGCCCGCGGACCTGAAGGCGCCACGTCCTGCTCGCCGTACACGACGTGGCGCGCCACGCGCGCCAGGCGGCGCCCGAGTTCCTGCTTGTTCGGTGGATGGATGTCGTAGGCATCGCCGATGTCGATGGCGATGGCGAGCCCGCTCTGCGCATCTTCGGCCGCGACCCGCCGCTGCGCCTCGCGCACCTGTGCCCAGCCGCTGTCGGCCGGCGCAACCGGTGGCTGGCCATAACCGGCCAGCTGCACCAGCAACAGGGGCAGGCGTGCGCCGAACTGCCGCCGCCAGTCGTCGCGCAGCGCACGCAGGCGCAGCGCATACGTCGCGCCCTCGCCGGTGTTCGATTCCCCTTGATACCAGAGCATGCCGCGCAGCCCGACGCCGCCGAGCGGCGCGATCATCCCGTTGTACAGCGTCGACAGCCCGGTGGCGGCCTGCCAGGGGGCAAATGGCGGCGCCTGTCGGCCCGGCGCCACCCGGTACTTCCACGGCGCCTGCAGTACCACCCGCTCACCGTTGTCGAGCAGCAGGCCGTGTGCCGTCGCGGGGCCCGCCAGGCCACCTTCGCCGTAGGTGTCGAGCACGTTGACCGCAACGCTGTTCAAGCCTGTCTTCAACAGGCCGCGGGGCAACGGGTAGCGCCTCTCGCCGGCGCCGTACTGGCTGCCCACGGCAACGCCGTTCACCCAGGTCACGTCCGCCTCGTCGGCCGATCCCAGCTCCAGGGTCGCACCGCGTGCAGCCTGTCCAGCGCTCAGCACCACCTGCGTTCGATACCAGACCATGCCGTTGTAGTCGGCAAGCGCGGGCACGTTCCACCGCTCCCACGCCCCCAACGCCGCCGGTGCGCGCGACCATCCGCGGTCATCGGTGTCCGCGCGCCAGGGCGCGTCGCCGGGCGGCGCGCCCTCACGCGTGGCCCACCAGTGCTGCCAGTAGCGGCCCCAGGCTGCGCGTGCCGCCAGCGGATCACGCGCGGACCGCGCGAGGATATCAAGGGACTCGTCCATGCCGCCCTGCCCTCGAAGTGCATCGGCACGGGTCCAGGCCTCGATCCGCGAGCCGCCCCACGCCGCCTGGATCAGCCCCATCGGCACGTCGACCGTGCGCTGCAGCTCGCGGGCGAAGTAGAAGCAGGCTGCCGAGAAGTCGCGGACCGCATCGGGCGTTGCCGGCGACCATGCGACACGACCATTGAAATGCGCCTGCGCCTGCACGGCCGCGGCGTGCGGCACAGTGAACAGCCGGATGCGTGGGATCGTGGCCGCGGCGATCTCGCTGGCTGCGTTGAGCGAGCGCCACACCGGAAGTTCCATGTTCGACTGGCCCGCGCACAACCAGACGTCGCCGACCAGCACATCGCGCACTGACTCACGCCGGGGCCCGGCGGCGGCCTCCAGGGTGTATGGCCCGCCTGCGCCGGTGGCAGGCAGCGTCGCCTGCCAGCGGCCCGTGGCGTCGGCGTGGGTGGTCACCGCCTGGCCGGCGAAGGTCACCGACACCACCTCCCCGGCCCGGGCCTGGCCCCAGACGGCGATCGGCTGGTCACGCTGCAGGACCGCGTGGTCCTGGAACAGCGGGTCCAGCAACCCTGCCGTTTCAGCGGCCGCGGCCGGCACGGCAGGCCACGCCAGCACCATCATCGCCGCCGCACGCGCGGCCCATCCGATCCGGCTCATCGCCCATCCCCGGGTGCGAAAGGAAACTGCAACGCCTGGTAGTACGCCAACGGATGCGGCGGTGGCCGTTCGCCGGCTGGCAGCGGCCGTCCGCTGAGTGACTGGAAGTACGCCACGCTGGCATCACGCCACCATTGCGCTTCGTCGCGCTGGATCTGCAGGAACGCAGCAACGTGCCGATGCCGCTGCGGATCGATCCGGTCGCGCAGGCCTGCCCAGGTCGCCTGCATCGACTGCACCTGGCGCACGCCGCGCGAATAGCGCCCGACCAGTTCGTCCCAGAGCGTCCTGCCCGAGCGCATGCGGTGATCCCACGGCACATGATGGAACCACAGCAGCAGCGGCTCGGGCACCCGCGCCGGGTCGCCATAGACCTCGGCCACCTGCGGCGCATACTGGCCCACCGCGTTGCTTCCGCGGGCGCTGCGGTCGAAACCAATGCCGTCGCGGCCTGCGCGGTGGTAGTACACCGACGTCCAGTCCGCGCGCGGGCCCCCGTCCACCCAGGGGCCAGGGCCGTAGTGATGGCCGCGCGCCATCAGGTGATGCAGGCCCAGCGGCGTCATGTAATCCACCGCCGCCTCGCGCGAGTCCATCATCATCCGCACGATCGGGCCGGTCACCTGCGGGTCGGGCGAGAAGGTCAGCGCGGCCCAGTCCTCGGCGATGCCGCGCGCGGACTGCCGTGGATCCCAGGCCAGTCGCCCGAACGCATACCAGTTGGCCTGGTCGAAATGCGAGCCGCTCCAGGTGCGCTCCACGCCGATGTTGGCGACGCCGGCGATGCCGCTCAGCGCATGGCCCTCCAGCGAGCCATCAACCACGCGGGCGACCGTGGAGCCTTCGCCGCGGGCATGGGTATCGGCCTGCAGCACTTCCTGGTAGAGCGTTCCCAGATACACCAGGTGTGTCGCGAAGCCCAGGTACTCCTTGGTGATCTGCAGTTCCAGCATCAGCGGCGTGCGTGGCATGGCGCCGAACAGCGGATGGAACGGCTCGCGCGGCTGGAAGTCGATGGGGCCGTTCTTCACCTGCAGGATCACGTTCGGGCGGAAGGCACCGTCGAGCCCGACGAATTCGCTGTAGGCCTGCTTGGCGCGATCATCGGGCACTTCGTGCGAGTACACGAAGGCCCGCCACATCACCACGCCGTTGTACGGCGCCAGTGCGTCGGCCAGCAGGTTGGCACCGTCGGCGTGGGAACGACCGTAGTCCTGCGGGCCGGGTTGCCCCTCCGAGTTTGCCTTGACCAGGAAGCCACCGAAATCCGGAATGAGCGCATGGATCTCATCGACCTTGTCGCGCCACCAGCGCTGTACACCCGGATCGAATGGATCGGCGGTCGCCAGCCCGCCCAACTCGATGGGCGCACTGAAACGCGCGCTCAGGTACACCCGGATGCCGTAGGGACGGAACAGGTCGGCCAATGCGGCCGCCTTGGCCAGATAGGCCGGCGACAGGCTGAGGGCGCTGGCATTGACGTTGTTCAGGACGGTGCCGTTGATGCCGAGCGAGGCGTTGGCCCGCGCGTAATCGGTGTAGCGCGGATCCTGCCAGTGCGGCAGGGTCTGCCAGTCCCACAGCGAGCTGCCCGCATAGCCGCGCTCGACGTAGCGATCCAGGTTGTCCCAATGGTCGAGTACACGCAGGGCGACCCGTGGCGACTCACGCACCTCCAGCCCCAGCAGCGACGTGCCACGCTGCAGCAGGCGCAGCAGATGGAACGTGCCATACAACACGCCGACGTCCCCGCGCGCCGCCACCAGCAGCACATCGCGTCCGTCGATCTGGACCCGCCGGATCAGGAACCCGTCGTCGCCCAGCGTGGCGATCTCCTTGCCAAACCCGGCGACCAGGGCCGAGGACTGCGGCGTACCCAGCACCAGGGCATGGCCGGCGCTGATCGCCGTCCGCATCGGCGGCGCCGATCCCAGCAAGCCTGGCAGGCTGCGCGCCAGCTCATCGCGGGTGGCACGCTGGACCGGCGTGCGGTCCGGCGCAACCACCTCCGACAGTTGCAGCCGGTACTCGGCGGCGACCGCCGGGGCAACCGGCACGTAACGCATCCACAACGCGTAGCCGTCCTCCGCGTGCACGCCGCCGGCGCACGCCAGCAGCGCCAGGAGGGCGCACAGCCGCTTGCCGACAGCGCGGAACAACGGCGTTAACATGCGCCTTTGTAGACTACGGCCGGGCCCGCGACGGTTCATCATCGTCCCGCGCACCGGCGCGGCAGCGCCACCAAGACCAAAGGGATCGTGCATTGGACAAGCCGAAGAAGTCGGTTCGCCGCAGAACCGCAGGCGTGACCATCGACGAGGTCGCGGCCCTTGCCGGCGTTTCGCCGATGACCGTGTCGCGGGTGATCAACCAGGGCAAGGTGCGTGACGTCACCCGCGAGCGCGTGCTGCGCGCCGTGCGCGAGCTGGGCTATACGCCCAATCTTGCCGCCAGCTCGCTGGCCGCCGCGCAGCACACGCGCATTGCCCTGATCTATACCAACCCCAGCGGCGCCTACCTGCGCGAGCTGCTGGTGGGGCTGCTGCGTGTCGCGTCCAGTTCCGCGCTCCAGCTGGTCATCGACTACTGGGACAACCTGGATGCCGAGTCCGAGCGCAGGGCGGCGCGTGCGCTTGCCGGGCGCGTCGACGGGGTGATCCTGCCGCCGCCCCTGTGCGAATCGCAGGCCGCGGTAAGCGAACTGGTCAAGGCAGGCATTCCGGTGGTGGCCATCGCATCGGGTCGCCTGAGCGACGCCCTGTCCTGTGTCCGCATCGACGATTTCAGCGCCGGCAGGGAAATGACCGAGCACCTGCTCCGCCAGGGGCACACCCGTATCGGATTCATCCGCGGACGCACTGACCTGAGCGCGAGTGCGCTGCGCTACGACGGCTTCGTCACGGCGCTGCGCGAGGCGGGGCTGGCGGTGGAACCCGGCCTGGTCCAGCACGGCGACTATACCTACCGGTCCGGCCTGGCCGCGGCTGAAAAACTGCTCTCCCAGCGCCGGCCGCCGACGGCGATCTTCGCCAGCAACGACGACATGGGCGCCGCCGCCATTTCGGTGGCGCATCGGCGCGGACTGGACGTCCCGCGCGACCTGTCGGTGGTCGGCTTCGATGACACCTCGGCCGCAACCACCGTGTGGCCGGAACTGACCACGATCCACCAGCCGATCGCCTTCATGGCCAACGCGGCGATCGACATCCTGCTGCGCACCATCCGCCGTCCCAGTGGCGACACGCCCGTGCTGCGCGACCACGTGGTGCCGCACCGGTTGATCGCACGTGATTCGGTCGCCGCGCCGCCCAAGCCCCGATAGCGCTCGCGCCTGGCTCACGCGCGCGGCCTCGCGGTGCATGTACCGGCAGCGATGGCTGCGGTGCGGACGATCATCGCGCATCGCAGCGCACCGTGACCTGCGCCTCGTTCAATGCCCCCAGGGCGACGCGGGACACCGAGAGCGTCATGGCGCCGGCCGTGGCCAGCGCCCAGGGCCGGTCGAGCGCATCCAGCTTCGCACCGGCCGCGGCCAGGCATTTCAGCGGAACACCTACCCGCGTCCACTGGCCCGCCGGCATGGCGGCCAAGGTGGGCGCGATGGCGATCCGCGCCGAACAGCCGGCACCACAGCCTACCGACAGCCATGCCTGGCCACGCGGTGCCGCATCAACGCGCAACGTGGTCAACAGCATCAGGTCACCGTTGGCCTCGCGCTGCAGGTCCAGTGGCGTGTGCGACTGCAGCGCGACGACAGCCTCGCCGTTGCCCGACCACGCCAGCCGCCGCCCGTCTTCCTGGGCCAGGTGATCCACGCCGGTGATCTTCAACCGGTCGCCGGGCAAGGCACCCGGCACGCGGGTCACGTTCAACCCCTGCCCTGCCGCATCCTCGATCCGCAGCGCCATGCCGGGGCCCGCGTCACCGCGCGCGAAGAACACGCCGGACGCGCCTTCGTTGCCGGTGAGGCCCGACGCCTCGGGCAGCACGGGCAGGTCGCCCTTGTCGGCATAGGTCAGGCCGAAGCCGAATGCGAACAACGGGTCGTAGTCCTTCTGGCCCACGTTGTTGGCGTACTGCGTGGCGGTACGCGGCCAGCTGAAACTGAGCCTGCCCTTGAAATCGTGCTGCACGCGGCCATCGGCCCCGCGCAGCAGCACATCGGCGATGCCGCCGCCTTCCGAGCCCGGCAGCCAGGCGGCCACGAAGGCATCGACGGCGTTGATTTCCCGGTTCACCCACAGCGGCCGCCCGCTCAGGAAGACCGCAACGACCGGGATGCCCTCGGCCTTGAGCCGCCTGAGCAGCGCCAGGTCCGTCTCGTCGCCCGGTTTGTAGGCCAAGGTGGGCCGGTCCCCCTGGAACTCGGCATAGGGGTCTTCGCCAAACACCACCACGGCCACGTCGGGCTTCACCGCGTAGCGGCCGTCAACGGCAAGCACGGCCTCACCGCCGGCCGCCGTGGCCTGCCGCGCGATGCCCTCGTAGATCGAGTCCGCGTTGGGAAAGTCCTTGCGGGTGGTACCGGTGCCCTGCCAGTTGAGCGTCCAGCCGCCGGCCTGCTTGCCGACATCGTCGGCGCCGTCGCCGGCCACCAGGATCCGCTGCTTCGGCGACAGCGGCAGCAGGCCGTTCTGGTTCTTCAGCAGCACCAGCGATTCGCGTACCGCCTGGCGGGCCACCGCGCGATGCTCGGGCGCGCCGATCAGTGCGAACTGGCCGCCAACGGCCCGCGACGACGGCCGGCCCGCTTCGAACAGGCCGAGCCGGAACTTGACGCGCAGGATGCGGCGCACCGCGTCATCCAGGCGCTGCGATGAAATCCGCCCGTCCTTCGCCGCTGCCAGCGTGGTCTCGTAGAAGCCCTTCCAGCTGTCCGACGCCATCGCCATGTCCAGGCCAGCGTTGATGGTGGCCGGGCAGTCCGTGGTGGTGCAGCCTTTGACCTGGCCATGGCCGTTCCAGTCACCGACCACGAAGCCACCGAACTGCATGCGCCCCTTGAGCACGTCGGTGAGGTAATGCCGGTGCCCGTGCATCTTTTCACCGTTGACGCTGTTGAAGGAGGCCATGGCCGTCTGCGCGCCGGCGGCGATCGCCGGGGGATATCCGGCCGCGTGGATGCGCACCAGGTCGGGCTCGCTGATGCGCGTGTCGCCCTGGTCCTTGCCGCCGGTGGTGCCACCATCGCCGAGGAAGTGCTTCACCGACGCGATCACATGACGGCCATCGAGAAACTCGGGCGTCCCTACCCTGCCCTGCAATCCCTCCACCATGGCGCCCGCGTAGCTGGCCACCACCTCGGGCGATTCCGAGTAGCCCTCGTAGGTGCGGCCCCAGCGATCATCCTGGGGTACCGCAACGGTCGGCGCGAACGTCCACTCCATGCCGGTGACGCGGGTCTCCAGGGCGGTGATGCCACCGATCTGCCGCAGCAGCTCCGGATTGCGCGTGGCACCCAGCCCGATGTTGTGCGGGAACAACGTGGCGCCAATGATGTTGCTCTGCCCATGCACGGCGTCGATGCCGAACAGCACTGGAATGGCTTTGCCGCCGTTGGAGGTATCCATGGACGCGTCATAGAACGCATCGGCCAGCGCCAGCCATTCGGCCGGTGACGCGTCGTAGCGGCCACCCGGGTCGGAATTGCCACCGGCCAGGATCGAACCGAGGCGGTAGCGCCGCACGTCATCGGGAGTGAGGCTGGCGATGTCGCCCTGCACGAGCTGGCCGACCTTTTCCTCCACCGTCATGCCGGCCATCAGGTCGGTGATCCGCTTCTCCAGGGCAGGATCCTCGGCCAGTGGCCAGGTGACCTGCGGCCACGGGTCGCTGCCGGTTGCCGCTGTGGCGGCGGGCCGGTCCTGGCCGTGGCAGCCCAGCAATGCCAGCGCCAGCACGGCGACCAGGGCGCCGGTGCGGGATACGGAGGTCTGCAATGCCATGGTGCTCATCCTTCCATCTGCTCCAGTTCCTTGCCCTTGGTCTCGTGCACATGCCGGACCACGAAGCTCACCGAGATGATCGCCGCCACCAGGTAGATGCCGTAGGTGGCCGCCAGCCCGGCCGCAGCCAGCAGCATCGGGAACGTCACCGTCACCACGAAGTTGGACGTCCATTGCGCCGCGCCGGCGACCGCCAGGGCCGAACCGCGGATCTGGTTCGGGAACATCTCGCCCAGCATCACCCACATCACCGGCCCCCAGGACAGGTTGAAGAACACGACGTAGGCATTGGCCGCCACCAGTGCCAGCGTGCCCATGCGACCGGGCAGCTGCAGGTGCCCGTCGGCCAGCGAACCGCTGGCAAAGGCCACCACCACCAGTGCCAGTGACAGCGACATCCCGGCCGAGCCGAACCACAGCAACGGCTTGCGGCCGATCCGGTCGATCAGCAGCACCGTGACCACGCAGGCACCGATGCTCAGCGCGCCGGACAGCACGTTGATCAGCAGTGCGTCGTTCTCGGAGAACCCGACCGCCTGCCACAGCACGGCGCCGTAATAGAACACCACGTTGATGCCGACCAGCTGCTGGAAGCAGGCCAGGCCGACGCCGACCCACACGATCGGGCGGATCCGCCCGGTCGCCCGGCTCTTCAGGTCGGACAGGCGCGGGCGATGGTGGTCGTTGGACAGCGAGGCATCGATCTCTTCGAGCGTGGCGCGGGCCTTGTCGCTGCCGAGCAGCCGGGTGAGCACGCGCAGCGCGTCGTCCTTGCGCCGCTTCACCACCAGGTAGCGCGGGCTCTCAGGAATGGTCAGCAACAGCAGCAGGAACACCAGCGACGGCGCGGCCTGCATCCAGAACATCCAGCGCCAGGCGGCCTGCCCGGCCCACAGCGGCTCGGTTGACGCGCCCGCTGCGGCCGCCAGCAGGTAGTTGGACAGGAAGGCAGCGGTGAGCCCGGTGATGATGGCGATCTGCTGCACCGTGGCCAGGCGGCCGCGATAGCGGGCCGGAGCGACCTCGGCAATGTAGGCCGGCGAGATCACGCTCGCCGCGCCGACCGCGAATCCGCCCACCACCCGCGCCGCAATGAACCAGCCCGACGAGACCGCCGCCCCGGCACCGAGTGCCGACAGCAGGAACATCACCGCCGACAGGATCAGCACGTTGCGGCGGCCGAGGCGGTCGGCCAGGCGGCCGGCACTGAACGCGCCCACCGCACAGCCCAGCAGCATCGACGCGATCTCGAACCCCTGCATCCATTCACCGGACCGGAACGCCTGGTGCAGGCCATCCTGGGTGCCATTGATCACACCACTGTCGAAGCCGAACAGAAAACCGCCAATCGTCGCTACCACGCTGATCAGTACGATCAGCCGGGTGTTCTCCCCGCTGCCTGCTGCCTGGTTCATCCCCGTCCCCTTGAGTGCACCGTTGCCGCCGTTGGCCTGCCTGCCACGCTCAGCGCAGCAGGTACTGGTTGAGCAGGTTTTCGTAACGCTCCTGCTTGCCGCTGGCCTGGCGCGGTTCGCCGAGGCGGGCGGCCAGGCCCGCCAGGTCCGGCAGGCTGAGCGTGCCGCGCTCGAACTCCTGGCCGGCGCCGCTGTCAAAACTCGCGTAGCGCTCCTTGCGCCATTGCTCCCACGGCGACTCGGTCAGCAGTGCATGGGCGACCTCCAGCCCGCGTGCGAAGGCGTCCATGCCGCCGATATGGGCAATGAACAGATCCTCCAGGTCGGTCGACTCGCGGCGCACCTTGGCATCGAAGTTCAACCCGCCCTCCAGCCCACCCTGGCGCAGCACGACCAGCATCGCGCCCACGGTGTCGTACAGATCACTGGGGAACTGGTCGGTGTCCCAGCCGTTCTGCGCGTTGCCGCGGTTCGCATCGATGCTGCCGAGCAGGCCATGATCCGAGGCGACCTGCAGATCGTGCTCGAAGGTGTGCCCGGACAACGTGGCGTGGTTGGCCTCGATGTTGAGCTTGAAGTCCTTGTCCAGCCCATGCTCCTTCAGGAAGCCCACCACCGTGGCGCTGTCGAAGTCGTACTGGTGCTTCATCGGCTCCATCGGCTTGGGCTCGATGAGGAAGTTGCCCTTCAGGCCGATGCTGCGACCGTAGTCGCGGGCCAGGGTGAGGAAACGCGCGAAGTGCTCGATCTCGCGCTTCATCTGGGTATTGGCGAGCGATGCATAGCCCTCGCGTCCGCCCCAGAACACGTAATGCTCGCCGCCCAGCTCGACCGTCGCTTCCAGTGCAGCCTTGACCTGCACCGCGGCGCGCGCGACCACGGCGAAATCGGGATTGGTCGATGCACCGTTCATGTAGCGCGGGTGCGAGAACAGGTTGGCCGTGCCCCACAGCAGCTTGACGCCGGTGGCGTCCTGGCGCGCCTTGGCCAGGCCCACCATGTGCGTGAGGTTCTTCTGGTACTGGCCGATGTCATCGGCATCCGGCGCCAGGTCGATGTCGTGGAAGCACCAGTACGGCACGCCCAGCTTGGTGAAGAACTCGAACGCCGCGTCCACTTTCGCTTCGGCCGTGGCCAGCGGCGAGCCCGCCTCCCACGGGAACTGCCGGGTACCCGGGCCGAACGGGTCGTGCCCGGCATTGCAGAAGGTGTGCCAGTAGCACACGGCGAAGCGCAGGTGCTCCTGCATGGTCTTGCCGCCGATGACCCGGTGGGCATCGTAGACCTTGAAGGCAAGCGGATTGTCCGAGCCCTTGCCCTCGAACGGAATGCGGCCGATGCCGGGGAAGTACTCCTTGGCGCCGATGAAGGGCTGCGTGCTCATGGTGCGTGCTCCTGTCGTTGTACGGGGTGTCGTGGAGGAGCCATCAGCCGCGCTGCAGCGGCGTAATGGCATCAAGATGACTGAGGAAGCGTGCGTAGGCCCGCGCATAGGCATCGCTGCGATCCGGATCCGGACGCGCGGACAGCGTGGGATCGACGATGACGTGCCGTGCGGTGATGTCGCTGATCGAAGTGGCGTTGCCCTGCGATCGGGCGAGCGCCCACAGCGCCTGCAGTGCCGCGCCAAACGCCGCGCCTTCGGCCTGCACCGGAACGTCCACGGGCAGGCCGAACACATCGGCCACCAGTTGACGCCAGGTCGCGCTGTTGCTGCCGCCGCCGGTGAGCACGATGCGATCGAACTGCATGCCGGCGCGGACGAAGGCGTCGTAGCCGTACTTCAGGCTGAAGGTCGCGCCCTCCATGGCGGCGCGGTAGAGGTGCGCCGGGGTGAAATTGGCGGTGTCCAGGCCGGCCAGCACGCCCTTGCCGAGCGGCAGGTCCGGCGTACGTTCGCCATTGAGGAAGGGCAGCATCACCAGCCCGCCTGCTCCCGGTGGCGTCGCGCGCAGGTGCGCATCGCCGTCGCGCGTGCTGAAGCCGAAGGCACGGGCGACCTGTTCGGTCACCACGGTGCAGTTCATGGTGCAGATCAGCGGCAGCCATCCCCCCGTGGACGAGCAGAACGCGGCCCAGGCGCCGTCGGCATCGATCACCGGCGATCCGGAGTAGGCAAACAGCGTTCCAGACGTTCCCAGGCTCATCGCCAGGCGTCCTTCGGTGACGCAGCCCGTGCCGATCGCGGCCATCATGTTGTCGCCGCCGCCAACGGCAACCTTCACCGTCGCTGGCAGCCCCAGCGCGGCTGCCGCAGCAGGCGCGATATCGAACAGCGCATCGGGTGATGCGATGGGCGGCAGGCAGGCGGCCAGGTCGCAATCAGGATCGGTGGCGCGCAGCAACGCCTGCGACCACGTGCGTGTGCGTACGTCCAGCCAGCCGGTTCCGGACGCATCGCCATGCTCGCAGAACCGCTGGCCGGTCAACACGAAATTGAGGTAGTCATGCGGCAGCAGGATGGTCGCCAGCCGTGCGTAGGCGTCGGCACGGTGGGTCCGGGTCCAGGGCAGCTTGGATGCGGTATAGCCGGCCAGGATCGGGTTGCCCGCGAGCGCGATGGTGCGGCGTACCCCACCCACGGCGTCCATGATCTGCGCGCATTCGGCCGAGGTGCTGGTGTCGCACCACAGCTTGGCCGGCGCCAGCACCTCGCCTGCCGCATCCACCGGCACGAACCCATGCTGCTGGCCGGAGACCGCCACCGCAACGATGCGTGCGCGCAGCGCGGGATCGATCCGGGCGAAACAATCATGGAGGGCCGCTACCCAATCGGCGGGCGCCTGCTCGCGGCTGCCGTCGGCCGCGCTGTCCAGCGTGAGCGGCGCGCTGGTGACGGCGGCCACCGTTTGCGCTTGCGGGTCGTAGACCAGCACCTTCAGGCTCTGCGTCCCTGCATCGATCCCTGCAACCAGACCCATCGAAACCGCCTCCGATCAACAAAAAGGTAGCGCTAACATTCCGTGGACTCAAAAAGGGGGCGTGCTGTCCGGCCCCCGCGTTGCCACCGCATGCGTCATCGCCTGCGGTGTTTCCGCACTGTAACCAGCTGCAGCGGAAAAAGCGTGCTGCAACGCAAAACCCTGCTACGCGGGCGTCGCCATCGAACGCCACACGTCTGCGCCGGACCTGCAGTACTGCGCGATGAACTCTGCCTGGGTCGGCATCTGCGCCGCGGCGTGCTGCACCGGCTGCTGGATGCCCTTCAACAGGGTGCGCAGATCGGCGTCACTCACCGCCCGCGCCAGCGGATGCGGCGGGCCTGGCGGAATGCCCTGCCCGAGCAGCACGCTGGTCCAGGACTCGACGCGGAACAGCTCGCCGGGGTCCTGCCAGGCGTGCGCACGCTCGCGCCACGCCTGCAACCGCTGCTGCAGCGATTCGGGCACGCGCATCTCGCGGCATGCCTTCCACATCGGCTCGGTGCGCTGCGTGGCGTGGTAGTGCAGGATGATGAAGTCGCGCACGTGCTCCATTTCCTGCCGGCTGACATCGTTGTACAGCTGCACCAGCGACGCGCGGATGCCATCGAACGGGAACAACTGGATCAGGCGCACCACCGCGCTGATCGTCAGGTGGATGCTGGTCGATTCCAGGGGCTCGATGAAACCGCTCGCCAGCCCCAGGGCCACCACGTTCCTGTTCCAGGCCTTCAGCCGACGCCCGCTGCGGAACGGCACCTGCCACGGGTCGCGCAAGGGAGGTGCCCCCACATCGCGCAGCAGCTTCGCTGTGGCCTCGTCATCGGACAGGTGGCGGCTGGAATACACCAGCCCGCAGCCGACCCGGTGCTGCAGCGCGATGTGCCAGCGCCATCCCGCTTCGTGGGCGATCGCCCGGGTATAGGGCACAGGGGGCGCAACCGCTTCGGTCTGCACGGCCACGGCCCGGTCGCACGGCAGCCACTCGTGCCAGTCCTCGTAGCCGGTGCCCAGCGTCTGCTCGATCAGCAGGCCACGGAAGCCGGTGCAGTCGATGAAGAGATCACCCTCGATCACCTGCCCGTCCTCCAGCACCAGCGCCTGCACCGATCCGTCATGCGCATGTTGCCGGACCTGGGCGATCCTGCCTTCGATCCGGCGCAGCCCGTGGCCCTCGGCCCTGCGGCGCAGGAACCGCGCATACAGCCCGGCATCGAAGTGGTAGGCGTAGCTGGCCTGCGGCTGGGTCTGCAACGAGAAACGGTCGCCCCGCGAGGCAAGACTCTCCAGGCAGAAGTCACCCAGATCCGAGGGCATGCCGCGGCGCAGGCTGTCCAGCCAGAAGTGATGGAACGGTGCCGCCCAGGTGCCGTGGCCGATGGTGCCGAACGGGTGGAAGAAGCGGTCCCCCGGCAGCCGCCAGTTCTCGAACGAAATCGACAGCTTGAAGGTGCCGGCCACCGCGCGCAGGAAGTCCTGCTCGTCTATCTGCAGGAAGCGGTGGAAGGTGCGGATGGGCGGCACGGTGGACTCGCCGACGCCGACGGTGCCGATCTGCTCGGACTCGACCAGGGTGATCTCCAGCTGGTCACGGAACTGGTGCGCCAGCGCACAGCCGGCCAGCCATCCCGCCGTGCCGCCGCCGGCAATGACCACCTTGCGGATGCGTCCTGCGGGGGTGCTCTCGGTATCCACTATGGCGCTCCTTCTCAACGGTTGAGCCTGCCCAGCAGCATCGCGCGCATGCGGCGCGCGCGCGGCTCGTCGAACGGTGCCAGATCCCCGCGCGCGGCGTCAGGCAGGTGCTGCCCGGCGCGCGCGCCGGGGCCGAATACGTAGTACTGGAAGAGCCCTTGCCAGGCCTGCTTTTCGCGCGCCGGCAGGTCGCGCACGGCCCACATCGCGTGGTGCAGCGCCGACAGTGGAGATCCCAGCCAGGCCGGCGAACGGCGCCACCAGTAGTTCACCAGCACGTTGAACGGCGCCAGGCTGCGCACATGGTGCCACCACATGCCCGGAATGAAGATCGCATCGCCGGGCCCAAGCACGGCGCTGCGCGCGTTCGCCAGCGCTTCCCGGAAACGCGGGTACCGATCGAAGTCGGGGCGCTCGAAGTCCACCACGCTCACCACCTGGCCACCGGGCGTGGGATCGAGCGGGCCCGGATACAGATTGTCGATCTGCTCGGGCGGGAACAGGGTGAACTCGCGCTGCCCCACTGCACAGCAGGCGAGATTGTCGGGTGTGTCGAAGTGGCACGAGGCCGTCACCCGGTTGCCGATCCAGATGCTGGCCGTGGCATCGATGCCCTGCTTCGCCAGACCGGCGTCGTTGGCCTGCGCGAATGCCGGCCGCAGTGCCCGCTCGATCGGCAGCGAGGCCACGTAATAGGTCGGCGGCCGCGGGGACTGCAGCGTGGTGGCGATCTCCTCCAGCACCTGCGCCAGCGCGCCGCGCCGCACGTCGAAGTTCAGCCGGGTGTAGTCCGCGCTGTAGAAGGGGCGGCCCTCGATCTCGGCGCCGCCGAACGAATACTGGATGGGCCCGCCCGCATCGACGCTGCGCAGGTAGGCCATCGCGTCCTGCGCCGAGCGCACGCCCGCCTGCACCAGCGGCCAACCGCTGGCGATGCCCCGCAGCACGACCGGTTCACCCGCCTCCGCCAGGGCAGCCAGCGGCAGCTCGGCAGGATCGACGCCTTCCAGAACCGGCAGCGGTAGGTTCGCGCGCACCGGTCAGTTCCTGGCCGGTTGCGCCGCGCCGTCCTGGGCGCGGAGGCGGCGCTGCTTCTCGGCAATCAGGCGGCGCATGTTGTGCAACGACGCAAGCATCAGGTACGCGCCTTCCAGGTAGCCGGCGCGGTTCAGTTCAGCCAGGCGTGCGCTGTCCAGCGTCGCCAGGCGCTCCCGGTCGATGCCATGCAGTCCGCTCACGCTCACCCGGTGATGCGGCGCGACCTGCACGTCGAGCGTGACCGGCTGGATCAGGCCGCTGTCGTCGAGCATCGCGAACATTGCGGCCGCGTACGCGCTGCCCTCGTGGATGCCGCGCAGTACCCCGGCGATGTGGTCCAGGTAAGGCGTGTTTCCACCCTGCGGCAGGAACACCGGCTCACCGCCGCCGGAGGTGACACGCGGATGGTCCAGGTCGACGTGCATCACCGCGTCCTGGGTGAGCAGGCCGTCCACGTAGTGCTCCTGGAAGCCGATCAGGAACGGCCCTTTTGCGGCCGCGCCCGGCAGGTAGGAGGCATTCCAGCGTCCGTCCTGCAGGTACAGGTTTTCGTGCTGCTCGAAGCCCAGCAGGGCGACGGACTGCCACGCCCCGGTCCCGGTCTCCCGGCGCAGGAAGATCGGATACTCGCGCTGCAGTTCGGCAAACTCGCTGGGATAGGCGGGCACCATGCCCACCGCATCGCCGAACTGTGGCCCGAATCCGGTGGCGACCGTCAGGTCCCGATGCGCGATGTTGTTGAGCATTTCATAGCGGGCCATCAGGGTATCCAGTCCAGTGCGGGGTGGCTGGCCGGCAGAGTAGCGCAGGCGCGACAGGTGCGGCGACACCGTCCCGGCACGGCACCGCTGGCGGGCAGCAGTGCCGTGCCGGACGCATCGGCAACCAGGCTCAGAACTTGTAGCGTACGCCCAGCATGTAGCGCGGGCTCTGGTCGGCCAGCTTGACGATCATCTGCGACGTGCGCGAGCGCCACCGCACATCCTCGCCGGTCAGGTTGATCGCCTCCAGGCTGAAGGACCAGTGGTCATCCAGCGCGTAGTTGACGCTGAGATCCCATTGCTCGTACGGCTCCACATAGTACGGATTGCGGCTGGAGCCCTGGTTGGCCAGGATCAGGTACTGGTCGCGCCAGTTCCATGCCAGGCGCACCGACCACCCGTACTTCTCGTACATCAGCATCGCGTTGGCAGTGTCGCTCAGGCCGGTGAGCGAGAACTGGTCGATACCGGGATCGCCGCCATTGTTGTAGCCGACATCACCTTTGACCACGGTGTAGTTGGCCAGCACGCCGAAGCCGGTGTCACCGAAGAAGTACTGGCCGCCCAGCTCCCAGCCATGCAGCTTGGATTTGTTCTGGTTGATCGGGCGATTGACGTTGAACTGGTAGAGCGGATCGTTGGCCTGCCCATGCAGGTCGTAGGCTGCCTCGGTGGCCAGCACCTGCGCATCGGTGCCGTTGTAGGCACCCAGGCCGGCGGGATTGTTGCGCAGCAACGCCAGCGCGGTGAACAGCGAGGTGTCGTTGGCCGAGCAGGCAGCGGCATTGGCCGGCCCGACCTGGGCGACGCAGGCGCCGCTGGTCAGGAAGTCCAGCGCCGCCCGCGCATCCGGCCCGGAGGTCGGGTCGGTGAGGCCGTACAGGCTTTCCTGGACGACGGTGTTGCCGATGAAGTTGCTGACCGACTTGTTCCAATAGGTCAATGACACATAGCTGGCGTCGGCGAAGTACCACTCCAGCCCCAGGTCGAGGTTGTCCGATTCCAGCGGCTTCAGGCTCGGGTTCTGCGAGTTGCCGCTGGCGCGCGACGACGGATCGATCAGCACCGAACCGAACGGCTGCTGCGCCCCCGGCCCTGCATACAGGTTGCCGTAAGGCGCGCGGGCGATGCTCTTGCCGAACGAAACGCGGCCCTTCAGTTCCTCGGTGAGGTCGATGCTGAAATCGAGGTTGGGCAGGATGTAGCTGTAGCGCGCCTTCTCGGTGAAGGGCTGCTGCTCATCGGACAGCACGATGCGGAAATCGTTGTTGGCCTGCCACTCGATGGACTCGGGGACGGCAATGACCGAGGTCGACACCACGTCGGTGGTTTCATAGCGCACGCCCAGGCGGGTGTTGGTGCGCATGCCACCCAGTTCCCCGTCCAGCTCCACCTGGAAGTACGCCGCCTTGGTCTTCTCTTCCACGAAGTTGTCGGCCGCGCGTTGCGGGTTCACACCCAGGCCGACGCCGTACTCGCGCGATGCCCATTGCGCCAGCTGCCCGGCATTGCCGCGCCAGGCCGGCCAGCTGTTTGCACTGTAGTCGTCGAACAGGCCGACGATGCTGACCGGCTGCAGCAGGTCCATCAGGCCGCCGGCGGTATCCCGGTCCACGTTGGCCACGCCCCAGTCGCCCAGGGTCGAATAAGCCTCGGCCGCCTGGATGCGGTGGGTGGTGGACTTGTTGGCATCCACGCCGAACTGGAAGCGCCCGTGGTCGAAGTTCCATTCGCCGTCGACACGCGCCTGCTTGATCTCGCTGATCTGCGTCTGCGCGTTGACGCGCAGCACCTGGGTGCCGATCTCGCCTTCCTGGAAGCCCGGGTTGACCACGCCATTGGTGCCGGCGATCGCATCGGCAGTACTGGGATACCAGACCTGGGTGCCGACCGGCAGGCCATTGTTGAAGTTCAGCTCCTGCACCCAGGAGCCACCGCAATGCGGGCCACGGGTGCAGTTGTTGGTGCCGGCAATGCTCATGAAGATGGAGCCGCCGCCGGTCAGCGGGTCATTGGGGCGGCTTTCATTCTTCGAATTGTGCGCATCGAAGCTGAGCTTGAAGCGGTCGCTGACATTCCAGACCGCGTTGAAGCCCAGCGAGCCCAGCTTGTACTCCTGCATGCTGCGCTGCTGTTCCAGCCCGAAGTCCTTGGTGCCGGCGATCTCGCGGATGTAGACCGGGGTGGCGACCGCGCCGGAGGTGTCGAACTGGACATTGGTGTAGTTGCTGTTCTGCAGCCACATGCCCTGCTCGCCACGATTCTCGGTGATCTCGTTGGTCGAGTAGGTGTAGTCCATGGTCAGGGTCAGGCTGTCTGTCGGTGCGAACTGCAGCACCGCCTGGCCATTGACGCGTTCGCGCTCGAACTCGGAGAACGCATAACGCAGGTCGTTGGGACGTGCGTAGAGCTGGCCGATGGCCGGCGCATTCACCACGGCCGGGTTGCCAGGCATCGACCCCGTCCACGGCTGCACGTTCCAGTAGTTCTCCGTGGCCTGCACCGAACCGCCCTTGCGCTTCTGCTGGCTGGCACTGAGGCTGACGCCGAAGGTCTTTTCCGGGTTGCTGTAACTGAAGATGCCCGACAGCTCCGGGGTCAGGTCATTGTCGAACGGCTGGCTGCGGTCGGACACCAGCTTCGCGCCGGCATTGGCCACGATGCCAGCGTGATCCAGCGGACGGGCGGTCAGGATGTTGATCGTCGCGCCGATGCCGCCGCTGGGCACTTGTGCCTGGCTGGTCTTGTACACCTCGATGCCATTGATCGCTTCGGCCGCCAGCTGCGCGAAATTGAAGGCGCGGGTACCGCCGTCCACACCGCCGATGGCCACCTGCCCGGACGCACCGAAGGCATCGGCCCCCGGCATCTGCCGACCATTGAGCGTGACCATGTTGAACTGGGGACCAAAGCCACGCGCGGTGACCTGTGCGCCCTCGCCATCACGGCGCTCGATGGAGATGCCGGTGATGCGCTGCAGCGACTCTGCAAGATTGGTGTCGGGGAACTTGCCGATGTCTTCGGCACTGATCGCGTCGACCACGCCGACCGAGTCGCGCTTGATGTCCATGGCCTGGCTCAGGCTGTTGCGTATGCCCGTGACCTGCACGGCATCGAGCTGGGTGGGCTGCGACGGGCTCTGCGGCGGCTGGCCGGTTGCCGGTGCAGCGTCCTGCGCAAAGGCCGGGTTGATGACCAGGGCGCCGCCCACGAAGGTGAACATCGCCCTGGACCGGAGCTTCGCCAACGTGCGGCTCATGAACCGATCCTCGGGCCTTGGGTGCCACGGAAACTGCAAGTGCTCATGAAAGTCCCCTCTGACATACGATCGAATGGATGTACCGCCCCCTCCCAGGGGCACGCACGGGCGTGGCCCGCATTCCAAACCGAACAGCGCGGGTGCTGGAGCACGCCGCGACTTACACTTGCTTTTCAAGCCTGCCAGGACAAACACGCGGCAAAGAAGGCAGCCCCAGGACCTTGGATCCCCGTCCCATTGGTAGCGCTACCATCGCGTTGCAGCGGAGAGTAATCACCCAGGTTCACCGTTGTCACCATGCAGCGCAGCAAATCGACCGCGCACCGATGCAATCGATGCCAGCCGTCCCGCGCCCACCCGCTAGCCTGCCGCCAGCGCCTGCCGGAGCACGGGCAGCTGCCGCCTGCTGCACGGCACCCGTGCGCCATCGGCCATGTGCAGCACCGCGTCGCCGCCATCGGCAGGCTCGATCGAGCGCAGCTGGTGGCGGTTGACGAGCCAGCTGCGGTGGCAGCGCAGGAACACCGACGGATCCAACCGCAGCGCAAGCGCCGCCAACGTGGTACGCAACGGATAGTCATGCCCGCGCACGTGCAGGTTCACGTAATTGCCGGACGCCTGCGCATATTCCACATCGTCGGTGGCCACCAGGAATTCCTTGCCCAGCTTGCGCACCAGGAAATGCCGTGGCCGCTCAACCGGCTCCACCGGCGCCGTGTCTTCCGGCGCCGCGAGCAGATGCGCCTCACCCTGTTGGCGGCGTCCGAACCAGCTCATCAAGTGTTCGAGCAGCACGATGCTGAAGAACACGCGCACGTCCTTGAGGTACTCATAGCCCAGGCGCGAGACCCAGCCGGCACCATCCACGTAGCTGGCACCAAGACCCAGGTAGACCAGCTTGCGCAGCGCCATCATGGCCAGTACGTGCAGCAGCGACCAGCCGATGCTGGCCAGCAGATAGAGCGGAAGGCGGCGCCGCCAGGTCTCTGCATGCAGGGGCCAGCGCCTGCACCCCCACCAGATCGCCGGCAGCGTGATCAGGATCACGCCGACGCTGCTGAGCTCCCAGGTCAGCGGCTCCCAGAACGCCAGGGCGTCGCCGCGCCGCTGCGCGTCCATCACTTCCACGGCGCTGTTGGCCAGGGCCATGAACAGCAGCAGCGCCGCCCACACGGCCAGGCGGAACGTGAGCCGCCAGGGCGGCGTCGAAGCTACAGGCATGCGGTTTCCCTACCACGCGCGCAACGCGCGACGAAGGGGCCATTCTAGGGATGCCGCTGGTCCCTGATCGCCTGCCGTTGGTCACTACCGGGCCGCAGGCAGGCCCTTCCCACCCCATGGGACCATGTCGCGGCGGCACGCTGGCTGCCCCTGTCCGCTGCTGCCCTGCCATGAACCGACGCCACGACATCGACGCGCTCCGCGTCTTCGCCTTCGCACTGCTCATCCTGTATCACACCGGCATGGCGTACGTGGGTGACTGGGGCTTCCATCTGAAAGGCAGCTTCACCACCGACGCGCTGCAGTGGCCGATGCGGCTGCTGAACGGCTGGCGCATGTCGTTGCTGTTCCTGATCTCCGGCGTCGCCATCGCGCTGGTGCGGCCGCGCCTGCAACGGGGGCGGTTCATCCTCATCCGCAGTTGGCGCTTGTTGCTGCCGCTGCTGTTCGGCATGTTTGTGGTGGTGCCGATCCAACCCTACTGCGAGGGTGTCAGCCGGGGCATGGTCGCGCCAGGCTTCTGGGACTTCCTGCTGCGCTACTGGCAGGTGCGGCCGTGGCCGGACGGTAGCTTCGCGGGGGACCGCTTCGGCATCACCTGGAACCACCTGTGGTACCTGGCCTATCTGTGGGCCTATACGGTGGTGCTGGTGGCAGCCCTGCCGCTGCTGGATTCGGCGCCGCTGCGGCGGCTGAGTGCCGGGCTGGCCGGCGCACCCGCCGCTGTGCTGATCGGCACGCCCGCGCTGGTGCTGCTGCTCTGGCTGGCCTGGCTGGCGCCCGACCACCCGCCCACCAACACCTTCGTGGAGGACCTCTACCAGCACGCCAAGTACGGCACCGTGTTCCTGGCCGGCTATCTGCTGGGCCGCGAACCACGCTTCTGGCAACGCGTGCAGGCCCTTCGCCGGGTGTCGCTGTGCATCGCTGCGGGTGCGGTGGCCTGGTACCTGCTGCTGGAAGCGCTGGGGCACTGGCTGCCCGTCGATTCGGTGCTGCGGCGCTGGCCGCCGCGGTTCTGGGGCCTGCAGTCGCAGTACTGCGAAGTGCTGTACGCCTGGGCCATGCTGCTGGCCGTGCTGGGCTGGGGCAAGCACTACCTGGACAGGCCGTTCCGCTGGTTGCCGTACTGCACCGAAGCCGTCTACCCGTGGTATGTGCTGCACCAGAGCCTGCTGATCGTACTGCTGTTCTGGCTCAAGCCGCTGCAGCTGGGGCCGTGGCTGGAGCCAACGCTGCTGCTCGCAGGCACCATCGCCGGTTGCCTGCTGCTGCATGAGGCGGTCATCCGCCGCTCCCCCTGGTTACGGCCCCTGTTCGGACTGAAGCGCAGGGCAGCACGTACCACCGCGCACGCGCGTGGCCATTGATCGGCATCGCAGCGCGCAGGTGCTACCACTCCGGCCCCAGCAGCTTGTTGACTTCAGCCTCGAGCTTCTGCGCGGCTTCGTCCTGCGACGCAACCTTGATGCACAGGCCGGACTGCGCCGGCCCCGGCGTCACCTGGTAGCGGTTGATGATGCCGCCGCCGTCGCCGTCCAGTTCCACCCGCGCCACCACCGTGCGCCCGTTGGCATGGAAGGTCCAGTCCTGATAGTCAAACATCGTCGAAAGAGGGCCTGCCTGGAAATGGCCCCACTTTAGGCAGGCCGGAGGTGAAGAACGCTCCAAGAAGACGTTCAGCGCGCGTGGGCACGCTGCGCTTCGCCCCGCGTCTGCCACGTCCTGCAGGCCCCCGGATGCCCGCGCGCCCGTCGCGGCCCGCCGCTGTCACGGAACGTGCCGGGCAGCGGCGTTCGCTGCACCGGTCCGCACGGTATGATGCCGCGATCCCGGAACCTGCGATGACCGCAGCGGCCGTCCATCCGCTGATCGCGCGCGCCAGGACCCCTCGCGCCGGGGTCGCTGCAGGCACCGCTGAAGCCCCCACCCCCATGCTCGCCTCCCATTCCTCCCTCGTCATCTGGGCAGCGGTCGCCGTTGCCACCGTCGGCCTGCTGTTCCGCCCCTTCCGCATCCCCGAGTACGTGTGGGCGCTGGCTGCTGCCGCGCTGTTGCCGCTGCTGGGCGCGGTATCGCTGGACACTGTCTGGGGCGCCGTCGCCGAAGGTCGCGACGTCTACCTGTTCCTGGTCGGCATGATGGTGCTGGCCGAACTGGCGCGCCGCGAAGGGCTGTTCGATTGGTTGGCGCTGTATGCGGTGCGGCATGCCGGCGGATCGGGGCGACGCCTGTTCGACCTGGTGTTCCTCGTCGGCACACTGGTGACGGTGTTCCTGTCCAACGATGCAACGGCCGTGGTGCTGACGCCGGCCGTCTACGCCGCCTGCAAGGCCGCCCGCGCCAATCCCCTGCCCTACCTGTTCGTTTGTGCGTTCATCGCCAATGCGGCCAGCTTCGTGCTGCCCATCTCCAACCCGGCCAACCTGGTGGTGTACGGCCAGCACATGCCGCCGCTGCTGCAGTGGCTGGCGCAGTTCGCATTGCCCTCCGCGGCGGCGATCGGTGCCACCTACCTGGTGTTGCGCTGGGTGCACCGGCGCGAGATCGCGCAGCCACTGGTGGCCGCGCCGGAGCATCGCCCGCTGACGGCAGGCGGGCGGCTGAGCGCACTGGGCGTGCTGTTCACCGGCAGCGTGCTGCTGGTGACCTCCGCACTGAACGGACCGCTGGGCCTGGCGACCTTCTGTGCCGGTGCGCTGAGCGTGGCGGTCGTGGTGATCCGCCAGCGCCATAGCCCGCTGCCGCTGCTGCGGCATGTCTCCTGGGGCGTGCTGCCGCTGGTGGCCGGTCTGTTCGTGCTGGTGGAAGCGGTCGCGCAGACCGGTGTCATCCAGAGTGCGGCCGGCGCGCTGCAGGCGATGGCCAAAGCGTCGCCCCACCAGGCCAGCTGGCTGGCAGGCGGTGCGGCGGCTCTGCTCAGCAACGTGGCCAACAACCTGCCGGTCGGCCTGGCCGCCGGTTCGCTGGGCCAGATGGCAGACCTGCCGGCGCAGACCCGTGCTGCACTGCTGGTCGGCGTGGACCTGGGCCCGAACCTGTCGGTGACCGGCTCGCTGGCCACGATGCTGTGGCTGGTGGCGCTGCGTCGCGAGGGCGAGCATGTCAGCGCGCTCGACTTCCTGCGCGTCGGCGCGCTGGTGATGCCGCCTGCCCTGATCGGGGCACTGTTGCTGCTGTGACCCGAAGGCAGGCGGCACCCGGCGCTAGAAGGCCAGCTGCAGGCGGGTGCTGAACGTCGTGCCCTCGTCCTTGCCCGCTGCACTGCCGTTGCGGTGGCGGGTCTGCCAGCGGACCGCCTCGAACATCACCCGGCTGAAGTCGTTGAGGTACCAGTTCGCGCCCAGTGTCCACGCGTGGCCGGTACCGCCACTGGGCAGCTCGGCATAGTCCACGTCCTCGTAGCGGCCCTTCAGCTCCCACGCGCCGCTGCCGCCGCGCGTCACCGGATCGGCAACCTTCACCTTTCCCCAGGTACCCGTCTTGCCCACGTAGGACGGTTGGGCGCCCGCCACGAACCAACCGGCCGAGATCGCCCACGCTTCGTGATCGCGGTCATAGCGACCGCTGGCATCGCTGCCCCGCAGACTGCGCGTACCCCATTCACCGGTCGCCCATGCCGGGCCGAAGAAGCCGGCCAGTTCCGCACCGTAGGCGGTGCTGCGCTCGGCCCCCAGCAGTGTGCCCGGCGTGATCCTGACCAGATCATTGAAATGACCGGCGATGGCCGAACTGCGCACCACGCTGCTGGCGCCGGCGGGAATCTTCTCGTGGAAGGCCCATGCACCCAGATGCAGGGTGGCGCCCGCGGTGTCCAGCGGGTTCCAGTGGACGCGCGTGGCCCAGGTCTGGCTGTCGTTGTCGGTGCCGGCGTTGTTGAGATCGTTGCCGGCCACCGACAGGCTGGCATGCCAGCCCTTTCCATACACCCGCTCGGTGAGCCCGACACCAAACAGGCCGCGCTGTGGCAGCAGCAGCGTGCCGACCACGTTGCGTTCCTGGAACGGCGTGTTGGAGGTGCTGCTCGAGCCGTCGATACCGCGATCATTCAAGCGGTTGCCGATCGTGAGGTCGGCCGGCACGCCGAACAGCGTGTGGTCCAGCGTGGCATAGACCGACTTCCACGCCACCGCGTTGTCGGCGAAGTCGCCCTCCACGACCCAGCCCAGGGTGCCGTAGCGCCCCTCGGCCCCCAGGCGCACCGAACGGATCTCGGTACCCGAAACGTTGCGGTCAGCGACCGCCGAACCGTCGGTGCTGGAGGCATCGACGAACAGGCGTCCACGGGGACGGAACACCGTCGTGCCGTCGGCGCTGCTGAACTCCGGTGCGCCCTTGCCCCAGGAGACCTTCGGCAGCTTGGACTGGCTCGATTCCAATGCGGCTACCCTCGTCTCCAGCGCAGGCGCGGGCGGCGTGGACGGTGCGGTCGCACTGCCCTGCCCGCCTTCGACAGCGCGAAGGCGTGCTTCCAGTTGCTGGATCTGCAGCGCCTGCTGCTGCACCAGGCGTGACAGCTCGGCCTGGCTCAGCGGCGCGGGCAGCGAGGACGTGGACTGTGCGTCGGCCTGGCCACTGGCCAGCAGCAGGCCGAGCGCGACCGACAGCGCTGCCAGCGGCAGCACGGTGGGAGGGTTCATGGGCTCTCTCCGGCCAGCCGGCCCCCTGGCCTGGCGCTGGCCCGTTGCGGTGGTGCGGGGGAAGATCGGGGAAGGAAGCACGCGCCGCCGGATCGGTCCGGCGGCGCGGCAGGCGGGCTCAGCCCGTCCGGGTCAGCTGGTGGCCTGTGCCTGCGCGTTGGGACGCCAGGTGATCAGTTTGTTCTCGACCACGTCCAGCAGCGCGTCGATGACCAGCACGAAGGCGGCCAGGATGATGATGCCGGCGAACACACCCACAGCGTTGAAGTTGCCTTCTGCCTGCGCGATCAGGTAGCCCAGGCCCGCCGAGGCGCCGAGGTACTCACCGATGATCGCGCCGACCACGGCAAAGCCGACCGAGGTACGCAGCGACGAGAGGATCCAGCTCGCCGCCGCCGGGAAATACACGTGGCGCAGCAGGTCGCTGCGGCTCGCCCCCAGGATGCGGGCATTGGCGAGCACCACCGGGTTCACCTCGCGCACGCCCTGCATGGCGTTGAAGAACGTGGTGAAGAACACCAGCGTGACCGCCAGCGCCACCTTCGACCACAGGCCCAGGCCCAGCCACAGCACGAAGATCGGCGCCAGCACCACGCGCGGAATCGCGTTGAAGCCCTTGATGAAGGGATCGAGGATGCGCGCCGAGCGCCGGCTCAGGCCCAGCCACACGCCGCCCGCCACGCCCAGACCGGTGCCGATGATGTAGCCCAGCGCGGTTTCGGTCAGCGTGATGTACACGTGCTGGTAGAACGAGGTATCGGACAGCCAGGTCCAGGCCTGCTGCACGATCGCCGTCGGCGACGGGAAGAAGAACGGATCGATCACGCCCAGCGCGATACCGCCCTCCCAGCCCCCGAACACGGCGACCACCAGGGCCAGCTGGATGAACTTGTCAGTCTTGGCGTGCATAGCTCTTCTCCACTTCGCCGCGCAGGCAGGCCCAGATGTCGCGATACAGGTCGGTGAAACGGTCATCCAGCTTGATCTCGGCCACGTTCCGCGGCCGTTCCAGATCCACGTCGAAACTGCGCACCACACGGCTGGCCGGGCCGGAGGACAGCACCACGACGCGGTCGCCCAGGGCGATCGCTTCTTCCAGATCGTGGGTGATCAGGATCACCGAGCGCCGGTCCTCCTGCCACAGGCGCAGCAGCTCGTTCTGCATCAGGTGCCGGGTGTGGATGTCCAGCGCCGAGAACGGTTCATCCATCAGGATCACCTTCGGTTCGACGATCAACGCCTGCGCCATCTGCACGCGCTTGCGCTGGCCACCGGAGAGCTGGTGCGGGTAGCGATGCTCGAAGCCGGCCAGGCCGACCTTGGCCAGCCACGCGTTGGCCTTGGCCTTGCGTTCGGCCTCGGGCACGCCGCGGAAGCGCAGGCCGAGTTCAACGTTCTGGTACGCCGTCTTCCACGGCAACAGCGCGTCCTGCTGGAACAGGTAGCCGACCGACTCCTGCACGCCGCTGACGGCACGGCCATCGATGCTGACCTGGCCCGACGACGGCTTCAGCAGGCCCGCCACGGAATTGAGGATGGTGCTCTTGCCGCAGCCGGTGGGTCCGACGATGGCAAGGAATTCGCCGTCACCCACCTGGATGTCGACATCGCGAACGGCGGTGAATTCGCCGAAGGACATGGTCACCTTGTTGATAGCGACCATGGTCTGTGCAGCCTCCAGCTGCGGCGCGCCATTGAGCTGGCGCACGGTGGCATTGAGGGCCATGGGGTTACCTCCGCTTACGGTTGGGCAGCCGGCGCCGCAGCGTTGGCACGCTCGACGAAGGCATTGGTGTAGGTCCTGGACAGATCGATGTTGGCCTTGGCCACATCCGTGTTGAACTCGCGCAGCACCTTCAACGGCGTTTCCAGGTCGGCCGGCGTGAAGTGACCGTCCCGGGTGAAGATCGCGCGGGCGTTCTCCACCGCGCGCGCATAGGTGGCGCGGTCGCCAGAGACGTAGCTGTCCGGCAGCGCCGCCACGATGTCTTCGGCACTGTTGTCGGCGATGAACTTCAAGGCCATCTGCTCGGCGCGGGCGATCTTCTCGGCCGCTTCGGGACGCGTGTCCAGGAAGCTCTGATTGGCATACATCACCGAGGTCGGGTACAGGCCGCCATAGACCTGGCGGGCGCCGTCGTCGCTGCGCGCGTCGAGCAGGATCCTGCCGACCTTGCGTTCAGTGATCAGGGTGGCAGCCGGGTCGTAGTTGACCAGCAGGTCGATCTTGCCCTGCTCGAGCGCGGCCACCGCTGCGGCGCCCGAGCCGACGCCGATCAACGAGATGCTGTCAGCCGGAATATCGTGCTGGGCGAGGAAGTGACGGACGAAGAAATCCGACGATGAGCCCGGTGCGGTGATCCCGACCTTCTGGCCCTTGATGGTCTCCGGGCGGGCCGGATCGAAGGTGGCATCCTCGCGGCCGGCCATCACCAGGCCGGAGTTGCGCGAGAGCAGCACGAAGGCCACCACGTCCTTGCCCTTGGCCTGCATCTGGATGGTGTGGTCGTAGAAGCCAACGGCCACGTCGGTGGAATTGGCCACCAGCGCCTGCAATACCTTGGAGCCGCCCTGGGCGAAGTTCTCGGTCTTCACCTGCAGGCCGACGTCCTTGAAATAGCCCTTGGCGTCGGCAATGAAGAACGGCAGGTTGTTGAGGTTGTAGGAGCCGACGCTGATGCGTACCGGTGCATTGTCACCACCGCCGGCGGACCCGCCTTCGGTGCGCCCGCTGTTGCTGCATCCGGCCGCGGCCAGGCCGGCCGCGCACAGCGCGGCCATCAGGAACTGCTTGTACATCATCCCTCCCAGGAGTGAAGCATCTACGTTGTGGTGGCGGGCAGGCACGCCTGTGCCGACCCGGCCGGTTTCAGATCATGCCGCTGACGTCCATTGGCGGTCTTGGGTGGTACTGGCCCGGGCGGGCGCGGGCGAGGTTGCATATACCCGGCCGTCGAACAGCCGGCGCGCGGTGCGGACCACGCTGGCAATCACCGGCGCATCGCCCGAACTGCGACTGAGGCCCACCTCCAGGGCCCCGCTCGGATGTTCGAGGGTAATGCGGCCGGGAACGGACAGGCATCCGACCAAAGTGTGGGCCAGCGTGCCCGGCGTGACGGCGGCGGTGGCCAGGCCGACGGCGCCGGTGATCGCCAGTGCGGTGTGGCATTGGTGCGGCATGAAGTAGCGCACCTGCAGATCGCCGCCGTGTTGCGGCGCGGACAGCAGCACCGGCTTGGGAATGACCTTGTTGCCGGCGTCGGCGATGCCCATGCGGGCGCCCGCCTCGATGCGCAGCGCTTCCAGCCGGCGCATGAACGCGGCGTCCGCGTTCAGTTCGGCGGGCAAGGCATCCCCGTGCACGCCCAGGTCTTCGGCACGCACCAGCATCATCGGCATGGCACAGTCCACCAGGCTGACCGGCACGCCATTGATGGTTTCCTGCGCGTGGCCACTGGGCAGCAGCTTGCCGGTGCGGGCACCTGCGGCATCAAGGAAGGAAAGCCTGACCGGCGCGGCCGAGCCCGGCGTGCCGGCAATGCGCGTATCACCGCGGTAGACCACATGGCCGCCCGGCGTTTCCACCGTGGCGATGATCAGCTTGCCGGTGTTGACGTTGTGGATGCGCACTTCAGTCTGCGGATCCTGCGCCTGCACCAGCCCACGCTCGATGGCATACGGGCCCACGGCCGCCAGCATGTTGCCGCAGTTGGGCGAGGTATCCACCACCTGCTGCTCCACCCGGACCTGGGCGAACAGGTAATCCACGTCGGCGTCCGCCCGGCTCGAGCGGTCGATGATCGCCACCTTGCTGGTCAGCGCGTTGCCACCGCCGATGCCGTCGATCTGCAGCGGATGGCCCGAGCCCATCACTTCCAGCAGCAGGCGATCGCGTTCGGCGGTGTCGGCCGGCAGGTCGCTGGCCAGGAAGAACGGGCCCTTGGAGGTGCCGCCGCGCATGAGCACGCAGGGAATGCTGAGCAGATCGTTGGTCATACGTGTGCTAGATTGATGCGTATAGGGGATGAATGACCCCTCTGTGATTCGATACTGGCATGACCTCAATTGATCTGTGAATTGCTGATTTTTGGATGATTGATACCCAATGAGCATCAATTGCGAAATCCTGGATCTGCGCGCATTCCTGCTGGTGTCGGAGACACGCAGCTTCCACCGCGCCGCTGAAATCCTGCACGTCTCCCAGCCGGCGCTCAGCCGGCGGATACAGAAGCTGGAGCAGGCCGTGGGTTCGCCGCTGCTGGAGCGCACCACGCGCAGCGTCAGTACCACCGCTGTCGGCGAGAACCTGCTGCCATTGGTGCGCCGCATGCTGGAGGAATTCGATGGTTCGCTGTTCTCGCTGCGCGGCCGCGAAGACACCCGCGGCGCCACCGTCACCATCGCGTGCCTGCCGACGGCGGCGTTCTACTTCCTGCCCAGCGTGATGGCGCGTTTCCACGAAGCGCACCCGAACGTGCGCTTCCGCATTCTGGATATCCCGGCCACGGAGGGTCTGCAGGCCGTGGAGCGTGGCGAAGTCGAGTTCGGGATCAACTTCATGGGCGCCAATGACCCGAATCTCGATTTCGACGTACTGGCGGAGGACCCCTTCGTGCTCGCCTGCCGGCGTGACCATCCGCTGGCCCGAAAGCGAAAAGTGGAGTGGGCCGACCTGGCCGAGCACCAGTTGATCACCGTGCATCGCACCAGCGGCAATCGCACGCTGCTGGACGGAGCACTGGCGCGTGAGAACCTCAAGTTGAGCTGGCACTACGAAGTGACGCACCTGTCCACGTCACTGGGCATGGTCGAGGCCGGTATCGGCGTGTCGGTGCTGCCGAAGATGGCCACGCCGGACGGGGATCATCCCACCCTGGTGACACGCGCGATCGGCAACCCGGTGGTGTCGCGCACGATCGGCATCGTCCGCCGACGCGGCGCCCTGCTCTCGCCCACGGCGGAGCGATTCCTTCAGATGCTGATGAGCCAGTGGCGTGGGAACGTCTAAGGCGCTGGACGTCTGACTGGGCTGCTGCGCAGGCTGGGCTTCCGCGATGCACCCTGCCTGGTCACCGAAGCGTCGGACAGCGATCTGTCCTAGGGCAAGCGTGCGCCACTGATACTGATCTTCGCCAGGTCCCCATCGATATGCGCCTCGGTCACTTCGTAGACATGTCCCAGGCCGTGGCAAGTGCTGCAGGCGCCCTGCCGCGTATCGGGCGAAAAGTCCTCGGCATACAGCATGGGCGGGTTGGCCGGGTAGGCGCCTGCGCGCGAGTACATCATGCGCACCAGGCTGAACAGGGTGGTCACGCTACCCACCGATGATCGCGGATTGCTGGCACCGCGCTGTTGCTGCAGAGCCACCGCCAGTGGCGGCCCATCGGTGGCATCGACGCCGGGCACGCCCACCTGGTCGATCAGGCGGCGTGCATAAGGTGCGACGGATTCGAAGTCAGGAGATCAATGCGTTTGGCGCACTTCAATCGCCCCTGGATTCAATGGCACTGCTGCGCGACATCGATGCCGTCTCGATGCTTCATGATGAGCGCCTCCAGTCCCGAGGGCTCTCCAGAAATCGGGCCGGGCTTGCCGGGCTGACCCTCCGGGATCAGTCTCGATGTCATCTGATCTTGAAGCTTGGCAATGCCTGGCGCACGTCGGTCTGCGTATCCAAAGATATCGAGGGTGAGCAGGTCATGCCCGTTCTCGACCAGGAGCAATGGAACCTTTCTGCACCGCAGTTCGAACACGCTCGACTGCGGGGGGCCGGCTTCGATGGCAATGCCATTCGATGCGTTCGCCCGAGCGAAGGCGATCGCATCGTCGCGAAGCATCTTGAATGCTTCTGGTGGAAGTGAGCGGAATGTTCTGAGCTCAGATTCGAGAGAGGTCGGATACGTTATCCAAACGATTCCTGCCGCAACCACCAAGCCCAGGAACATGAGGGAAGAGGTCAGCATCTTCATTTTGGAGCCTTCATTTGACCTGTCTGAACCTTGGCGGTACCCACTACGCTGACGTGCCAAGCTGCGAAGTACAACCCGCCCACCGCATGGTTCAACGTGACGACTGCGCAGGCCCCACACAACCCTGCATGGGGAGGCCGGCCAGCGGCCGGCACTACCAGGTCAATCAGCCTGCGGTTTCCAGTCCCTTGCCCGCCGCATCCACCCGCAGCGAGGCCAGGTACCGGGCGTACTTGCCGATGAAGATGCCAGTGAACCCGCCCGTCAGCAGCAGGTAGGCCGCACTGAAGCCGGCATGGGCGGTCAGCGACGGCGACACCGCAAATGCGACTTCGAAGCCGTACTTCACCAGGAAGGTGACCAGCAGCAGCGGCAGCAGGCTGAAGTCCGCGCTGCGCCAGAGCTTGCCGGTGCTGCGGTCCAGCGTCAGCTTCAATCGATTCAGCAGCAGCCAGGCAAGCGCCGCGCCCGTGGCGATGCCGGCCAGCCACTCGCTCCAGGCGATCAGCGACGCGCCGAAGCGATGGCTGATCGACCACGCGCCCCAGACGGCAAACAGGGCGGGCACGATCGCCAGCTTCTGCAACGAGGTCTCGGCCGGCTTCATGGCGGCGATGCCACGGGTGATCAGGAAGGCCAGGAGCAGCCAGACCCAGATCGGCGTCTGCGAGGCGAGGTGCTGGAGCACGTTCATGAGCGGTCCCCTTGGTGAGTGGTGGCTGAGTGGTGGCGAGGTGCCCTCGCCTTGGCGCTCACTATTCGCGTCCGCCCGGGTTGCAGCCAGTGACAGCTGTCAGCCATCGCGGGTTACGCCGTGGCGCCGCGCCCACCCTGCCTCACCCGGCCGGGCACATGCCGTTAACGGCCCGGCCCTATGCTGGGGCACTCATTGGAGACCTGCCAGGTACGAACCATGACGAAGCTGCACACCCTGATGCTGACCGGCGCCCTGCTTGCGCTGAGCCCACTGGCCTCGGCCGAGACCGTGAATCTGACCAACAGCGCCGAGGGTGCCAACCGCGATGCCGGTATCACTGCGGTCAAGAAGAAGCTGCAGGACGCATGTACCGAGCGCAAGGGCACGCCCGATGCTGCCTCGTTCGAGGTGGTCTTCGAGAAGACCAGCCCAAACCCGAACGTACCCAAGCCGTACTACGTGGACGGCAAGATGAAGTGCGACCTGCCGGACTGAGGCGATTCAGCCACCGGTGCCGGAAATGCGCCGCCGGTACTGCACCATCCACTCCAGCGACGGCGCAATACCGCCAAACGGGAAGAAGTGCGGGCTGACCTGGCCATGGGCGCTGGTCAGCCCCCTCACCAGGCGATCGACGAACACCTCGGGCCCTGCGGTTCCAATCAGCCGGCCGATCGAGATGCCATACCTGGCCAACATCGATGCGCTGGCGCCTACGCCGCACATCGCGGCGTAACGCAGCAGCCGGGTGATGCTGGCCGGACCCGGCACGCCGACCAGCACCGGAACGCTGATGCCACGGGCGCGCAGTCCATCCAGCCAGGCCAGCACGGTATCGGCATCGAAGGCGAACTGGGTGACGACCAAAGGCGCCATGCCACGTGCTTCGATGGCCTGGCATTTACGCTCAAGCGCCTGCCAGCGTTCGTCACTGCTCATGACCGGATGCCCTTCCGGGTGCCCGCCGATACCAACGACCTTAATGCCGGATTGCTCCAGAAGACCGGCCTGGATGATCGAAGCACTGTCGGCAAACGGTCCGGCGGGCGTGGCCAGGTCGCCCGCGATCAGCAGGCAACGCGCGACTCCGGCTTCGCCAACAGCACGTTCCAGGAAGCGTGCAAGCGCTGCGGCTGACCCGATGCGGCGGGCCGAGAGATGCGGCATCGGCTCGAAGCCGAGGGCGCGCACCGTGCCCGCAGCGGCCAGGCGGGCGTCGTCATCCTCGCTGGCCAGGTACGGAATGGAGATGACCGTACCGCGCGGGATCCGATCCGCCTCGGCGCGCAGCGCCGGCATGGCTTTCGCGCTCACTTCCAGCGAAAAGGCATTGATGAAGGCGTCCGCCCGCAGTGACAGGCCCGCCGGCATCAGCGCGCTCCGCCCACATTGCCGGCAAGCGGCGAGCTGTTGCGCGCCAGTTCGATGAAGGCCTGCAGGTAGTCGATGCCGGTATCGGCCTCGCGCGCGCCCAGGTAGATCTGCTTGGGAATGCCTTTGGCGCCCAGGCGGACGGGCACCACGTCCATGCGCGCGGCGTACTCCTCCACCAGCCAGCGCGGCATGGCAGCCACGCCGCGGCCGCTGGCCACCATCTGCATCATGATGTCGGTGGTTTCAATGGCCTTGTGGCGCCGGGGCGTGATGCCGGCCGGCAGCAGGAACTGATTGTAGATATCCAGGCGCTCGAACGGCACCGGATAGCTGATCAGTACTTCCTGGCCGAGCTGGCGTGGCTTTACGTAGTCCACCTTGGCCAGGGCATGGTTCCCGGCCACTGCCAGTACCTGTTCGTAGTCGAACACCGGGATGAACTTCAGGCCCGGCTTCAGCAGCGGATCGGGGGTAACCAGCAGATCGATCTCGTAGCCGAACAATGCGCCGATGCCGCCGAACTGGAACTTCTGCTTGACGTCCACATCCACGTCCGGCCACGCCGCCAGGTAGGGCGAGACGATCTTCAGCAGCCACTGGTAGCACGGGTGGCATTCCATGCCGATGCGCAGCGCGCCGCGCTCGCCCTGGGCGAACTGGCGCAGGCGCTCCTCGGCCAGGTCCAGCTGCGGCAGCACCCGGTTGGCGACCGCCAGCAGGTACTGCCCGGCCTGGGTCAGCCGCAGGCTGCGACCCTCACGCAGCCAGACCTCGGTCCCCAGCTGCTGCTCCAGCTTCTTCATGCTGTGGCTGAGCGCCGACTGGGTCAGGTTCAACACGCCGGCGGCGGCGGTCAGCGAGCCCTGCTGCTCGACCTGCTGCACGATGCTGAGGTGGATGCGTTCCAGCATGACGATGAATCTCATTCATGGATTGGTGAAGTAATACCATTTTACGTCATGGAACGGCATGACTAGCATCGGGTCATGCCTTCACCCCACCGCCCCCTCCGTATCGTCGCCGTTTCCGGCGGACTGCAGCGCCCCTCGCGCGCGACCACCCTCTGCGAACACCTGCTGGACCTGATCGTCGAGCAGGTGCCGGGCAGTCCGCAGCTGGTCGAACTGGGCCAGCTGGCCCCACAGCTGGCCGGTGCGCTGTGGCGTTCGCAGCTGCCCGAGACCGTGGAGCGGCAGCTGCTGGCCGTTGAACAGGCCGACGTGCTGGTCGTGGCCACGCCGGTCTACCGCGGTTCGTACACCGGTCTGTTCAAGCACTTCTTCGACTTCATCGACCAGGACGCGCTGGTCGACACCCCCATCCTGCTGGCCGCCACCGGCGGCAGCGAGCGCCATGCGTTGGTGATCGACCATCAGCTGCGGCCGCTTTTCAGTTTCTTCCAGGCGCGCACCCTGCCGCTGGGCATCTACGCCACCGACCGCGACTTCGCCGAAGGACGCGTGCACAACGAAGCACTGATCCAGCGCGCGCGCCTGGCGGTGCAGCGGGCCATGCCGTTGTTGGCGCTCTCGCACCGCGCCGCGCCGCCCGTCCCCCGCGCGGCCACCGAAGCCCTTTGAATGCCAGATGCGCCCCTCCGCATCTGGATGCCACCCGCAGACCCGGAACGCCGCCCATGACGACCGACACCTTCACCTTCAGCATCACGCGCATCCCGTTCAACGAGGACTACCAGCCGGCCGAGGGCACGCGCATCACCACCAACTTCGCCAACCTGGCCCGCGGCGCGTCCCGGCGGGAAAACCTGCGCAACACGATCCGCATGATCAACAACCGCTTCAACGACCTGGCGCACTGGGACAACCCGAACGCGGACCGTTACGCGGTCGAGCTGGACATCATCTCGGTGGAGATGCACATCGACGGCGCTGACGGCAGCGATCCGTTCCCGTTGATCGAGGTACTGCAGCCCACCCTCGTCGACACGCAGACCGGCGTGCGTACCGAAGGCATCGTCGGCAACAATTTCTCCTCCTACGTGCGTGACTATGATTTCAGCGTGGTGCTGCCGGCCAGCAACGAGGGCAAGGCCACCTTCGGGCTTCCGGAAGGCTTTGGCGACCTGCACGGCAAGCTGTTCAAGCACTTCCTGGGATCGGACGCCTACCGCGCCAACTTCAGCAAGGGCCCGGTCATCTGCATCAGCGTCTCCAGCAGCAGGACCTACCACCGCACCGAGAACCACCACCCCATCCTGGGCGTGGAGTACCGTCAGGGCGAGCTCTCCCCCACCGACCAGTACTTCGACAAGATGGGCCTGCAGGTGCGTTACTTCATGCCGCCGGGCAGCGTCGCGCCGCTGGCGTTCTACTTCCAGGGTGATCTGCTGGGCGATTACTCGAACCTGGAACTGATCGGCACCATCAGCACCATGGAAGCGTTCCAGAAGATCTACCGCCCGGAGATCTACAACGCCAATTCCGTGGCCGGCAAGGTCTACCAGCCGAGCCTGAAGCACCAGGATTACTCGTCCACCCGCATCGTCTACGACCGCGAAGAGCGCAGCCAGCTGGCGGTCAAGCAGGGCCGGTTCACCGAGGAACACTTCATCAAGCCCTACCGCGCCGTGCTTGAGCAGTGGGCTGCCCGCTGATCCATCGATTTCCCATTCGCATTCCAGGACAACCCGATACCGATGAAGAAACTGCTCCCCACCTCCACCGCCGGCAGCCTGCCCAAACCCTCCTGGCTGGCCGAGCCGGAGAGGCTCTGGTCGCCCTGGAAGCTGCAGGACGAAGGCCTGGCTGAAGGCAAGCAGGATGCCCTGCGCCTGTCCCTGCAGGAACAGCAACACGCGGGCATCGACATCGTCAGCGACGGTGAGCAGACCCGGCAGCACTTCGTCACCACCTTCATCGAGCATCTGCACGGCGTCGACTTCGCAAAGCGCGAAACCGTGCGCATCCGCAACCGCTACGATGCCAGCGTGCCCACCGTGGTCGGCGCCGTGAGCCGGCCCAGGCCGGTATTCGTCGAGGATGCGAAATTCCTGCGTCGGCAGACCACGCAGCCGATCAAGTGGGCGCTGCCCGGCCCGATGACGATGATCGACACGCTGTACGACGCGCACTACAGGAGCCGCGAGAAGCTGGCCTGGGAGTTCGCGAAGATCCTCAACGAGGAAGCGAAGGAACTGGAGGCCGCTGGCGTGGACATCATCCAGTTCGATGAGCCGGCCTTCAATGTGTTCTTCGACGAAGTGAACGACTGGGGCGTGGCCGCGCTGGAGCGCGCAGTCGAAGGGCTGAAGTGCGAGACAGCCGTACACATCTGCTACGGCTACGGCATCAAGGCCAACACCGACTGGAAGCAGACGCTGGGATCGGAATGGCGCCAGTACGAGGAATCGTTCCCGAAACTGCAGACCTCCAGCCTCGACATCATTTCGCTGGAATGCCACAACTCGCACGTGCCGATCGACCTGATCGAGCTGGTGCGCGGCAAGAAGGTGATGGTCGGCGCCATCGACGTGGCCTCCAGCACGGTCGAGACGGCCGACGAGGTGGCCAGCACCCTGCGCAAGGCACTGCAGTTCGTCGACGCCGACAAGCTGTACCCCAGCACCAACTGCGGCATGGCGCCGCTGGCACGCGACGTGGCCAGGGGCAAGCTGCGTGCGCTCAGCGAAGGGGCGAGGATCGTGCGCGAGGAACTATCGGCATAGCTCGCGCGGGAGCAGCGGGCGCCGTGCCGGGACTCCATCCGTTCTGGCCGCGCGCCTGCACGTCGGGCCTGGCCAGCGCCGCAGGCCGCCGCGGCGCCAGCGCCTGCTTGATCCGTGCCACCTCCCCTGCCCCGGCCTCGGCCAGGCGCCGCGCCTGCTGGCGCTGCTCGCGCGTAAGCGCAGGCTGCAGTGCAGCGCCTGCGCCGGGCGCTACGTCCACCAGGCGGGCGACCGCATCGCGCAGCCGCAACTGCGGCCAAAGCCGAACCGCGCACCAGCGCTCGGCGTAGCGCCTGGCCTGCCGCACGTTGGCGGCCTGGACGACCTTGGGCTGCGACGTACCGCGCGCATCCAGGCGCACCCGGAAGCCGGACACCGCGTGCGGGACGATGCAGGCCACGGAGCGGCCGTTCCACCACAGCTCGCAGCGTTCACCGCGTTGCACCCAGCCGGAGGGCGCGGTGACGGCTGGCAGATCGTGATGATCGAAGGAGGGCTGCATGGCCGGAAGGATACGAGCGGCCGTCGCAGGGAATGAGATTGCGAACGGGTCCGGATCTGCGATCGCGAAGCGTTCGACAGAGAAACAGCAGCCCCGTGCGGCCGCACGCCACGTTGGCGGGGGCAGGAATCATTACCGTGACACGTCACGGCCGATCACCGCTTCGAGCCACTCGGCTCGGTTCGCGCGACCGCTCGATCGAGCGCCGCTTCGTCGATCAGATCCGCGTCGTGGCCATGAACCGCTCGCGGTCCTGCTGCGTGCGGCGGCGGATCTCTTCCAGCGCCTGGCTTTCGGTGGCCTGCAGCATGGCTTCGAACAGGCGCTGGAAGTGATGCCGCATCGCATTGCGTGCGGCCACCGGATCACGCGCGCGCAGCGCATCGAAGATCGCCATGTGCTCGTCGGCACGGCTGGCACCATCATCATGGCAGACCCGTGCATAGACCTCGGTCACCCGTGGCAGTTCACTGCGCATGCGCCAGATCTGCTGCACGAAGTACTCCACGACCGGGTTGCCGGAAAGCCGCGCGATGGTCAGGTGGAAGCGGCGGTCATACTCGCCGGCCTCTTCATCGCTCAGGTCGCGCCGGCACAACGCTTCGGCCAGCACCTGCAGCTCGGCGATGCCGTCGTCATCCAGATTGCTGGCGGCCAGCGCCGCCGCTTCGGCTTCGAACACCGCGCGGGCCGCGGTGAGGTCGAAGGCGCTGACATCCGGCAGCCCGCCCGGCACCTGCGCCGGTCGCGGCTTGACATGCACGCCCGACCCGATGCGGATCGCAATCCAGCCCTGGGCCTCCAGTGCGATTTCAGCCTCGCGGATGGTGACCCGGCTGACCCCGAAGCGCTCGGCCAGCTCACGCTCGCCCGGCAGCCGCGATCCGGGCGGGAACTCGCCGTCCTCGATCAACTTGCGCAACTTGCTGGCGATGGTCTGGTAAAGACGGTTGGCGGACATGCGGCTGACCCTTGGCGATTCCGTCCCGGCCCCTGCCCTGCCACCGTGGCCGGCAACGGTCCGGTTGGAGCGACGGCGCGACCACTGGCCGCGCCGCCCTGTTCAGAACGTGTATCGTACACCGAAATACGCACGCCGCCCGTAGCTCACCACTTCGCGGAAGTTCCCATAAAGCGGCTGGTAGGCCACGCGTGGTTCATTGGTCAGGTTCATCAGTTCCAGTGACAGCGACAGCTGCTTGTTCACCCGATAGCGCAGGCGCAGATCGACACTGGTGTTGTCATCGTAATAGCGGTTCTGCTGCGCGGCGTTGCCGGTGAAATCCTGGTAATAGCGCGAGCGGTACTTGCCGATGGCCTGGACGTTGAAGCGCCCGACATCCCAGTAGATCGAGCCGGACAGCACGTGCCGCGAGAAGCCGCTCAGGCCCGCCGGTGGCACGATGGCCGGGATGATCGTGCCGTCGCTGGCCAGCTGCTCACCCAGGCGCGAATCCTGGGTCTGGTAATCGGCATCGGCATAGTTGTAGCTGATCTTGAAGCCCAGCCCATCGAACGGCTTCGGCAGGTAGGACAGGCGGTGAGTGGCCGTCAGCTCGAAGCCGGTCAGCGTACTGTCCTCGTCGGTGGTTACCTGCTGGCGCACCGGCACGGTCACACTGCGGCCATCGATCGTATAGGTCTCTGGCACCAGCGCGGTGGCGGTGCCACCGTTGAACTGCTTCCAGTACACCGCCCCGGCCAGCATCGTATCGGGATTGGGGTACCACTCCAGAGAGAGGTCGCCATTCCAGGACATCAGCGGCTGCGCGGCGGGATTGCCGCTGGCGCTGATGTCATCCAGCGCGTCAGCCAGGTTGCCGTAGGTGGCATCACTGCTGACGTTGATGGTGCGCCCGGCCCCCAGCGCGGCGATGTCCGGCCGGGACATCGCGCGGTAAGCACCCACCCGCAGCAGCAGGTCCGGGCGCAGCTCGAAGGCCGCGTTGAGGCTGGGCAGCAGCTTGTCGTTGCCGGCCTTGAACACCTGCGTGCTGTAGGCGCCGGTCGGCTGCAGGCGGATCGTCCCGTCACCGTTGTCCTCGACCCGCAGACCGGTACGCACACCTTCGGAACGCACATCGGTCCTGACCCAGCGCAGGCCAGCATTGCCGGTTACCGGCAGGCCGAACAGGGTGCTGCTGAACTCCCCCATCAGGTATACCGCGCGGGTCTTCTCGGTGACATCAACGTTGTTCGGGTCCTGGAAGCCCGGGTCGAGCCCGCTGTCCAGGCTGCCACGGAACGATTGGTACAGGCAGTCCGGATCAAAGTAGGCCCACGAGGAAATCGTGTTGCCGCTGACCGCATCCATGAAATCGTCCTGCGGGAAGGGCGCGCGGCAGGCCCGGCCTGCAGCGATGATCTTCGCCTTGTCGGCCGCCACGCGCGGGTCGTAGTCGGTCACCAGGGTGTTGTCGCGCAGCCGGTAATCGGCCTGGCTGGCGCGCACGCCGCCCTTGATGCGGGTGAAGAAGCCGGCCTCCGGCATGAAGCTGGCATCGAAGCGTCCGGCCTTGATCCTGTGGTCGTTCTCCGTCGCGCTGGAGGTCACGCGCGCCGCGCCGGTGTAGGCATCCCAGTTGCCGGGGTCGAAACTCGGTGCCAAGGCAACACTGGGCACTTCACCCCGCCAGTCCCAGTCATAGTCCACATAGCCGGTAGCTCCACTGCTGATGCCCGGCACCACGGCATTGTTGACGTCGCGCTGGTTGGCGCGCAGGCGGCTCATGCGTTCGCTGTCGAGGCGATGGGTGTGCGAATAGGAAAGGTCGGTGGACAGCTCCCAGGCCGGGCTGGGGCGCAGGATCAGGTTCACGCCGCCACCGGTGTATTCCTCGCCGCGCCAGTAGCGGTTGGAAGTCGAGTCGATCGAGGTGCTGCCATGCAGGTGACGCACGATGCCATCCTCGTCCACCTCCCGCCGGGTGATGCCACGCCGTGCATTGGACAGGCTCAGGTCGCTGCGGTTCTCGTACCAGTTGCGCTCGGTATGTTCGAAGTCGAGGTTCAACTCGACCGTGTCATTGGGCCGCCACTGCAGTGCGGCGAATTCGCTCTGCCGATCGTTGCGCTCCTGCTTCATGCGGTAGATGCGGCTGCTTGGCACCAGGTAGTACGGTGCGCCGTTGGCAATGGCCTGCGCGGAGACTTCATTGCAGTTGGCATTGGCCACGTTCTGCGTGCCATCACAGGCATACCAGGTCGAGCCGCTGGTGATGCTCTCTTCCGGGTCGGTGCCATCCAGTCGCTGGACGCCCAGCGAGACGCCCAGCTTCTGCCCGTTGCCGAACTCGAACTGGTCGATATAACTGGCGGTGCCGCGGTAGCCGATGCCATCCCTGTCGCGGTATTTGTGGTCGTACTCGGCCCAGCTGCCGCGCAGGTCCAGTTGCGCCGCCCGCTTGCCGTACTCCAGTGGGCGCACCGTCTCCAGGCCGATGGTGCCGGCCACGCCACCCTCGATGATGTCAGCGCGCTGGGTCTTGTAGATCGCCACGGTATTGATCAGCTCAGCCGGGAACATGTTGAAGTTCACCGAGCGGTCACCGCTGCCATTGGTGATCTCGCGGCCGTTGAAATGGGTGCTGCTGAGGAATGCGCCAAGGCCGCGGATCGAGATCTCCGAAGCGCCGGTCTTGTCGCGGGTGGACGCGGCGCCGGTCAACGTTTCGATGGCGTCGGCCAGCGACGGGGCCGGCAGGTCACCGATGTCGTCGGCTGAAAGCACGTCGGCGATGACGGTGTCGTCGCGCTTCTTGTTGATCGAACTCTGCATCGACTCACGGATGCCGGTGACCTGCACCTGGTCGAGTGTGGTGGGGTCCTGCCCCGCCGTATCCCTGCTGGACTGGGCCAAGGCGGCAGGCGTACCCGCCAGCACGGCGAGCAGGGCCACGATCAGGGGCGTGGGGGACAACGAGATGCTGGGCACTGCTCCGGCGGGTTGCCGCATGGTTCCTCCTCCCAAAGGATCGCCTGCACGGCAGGCGTGGGACGCAGCTTCGGCATGCGGACATGAAAATGTCAACCAACTGGTCTGTTCTTTTTCGAATGCCATTGTTTCATACCAATCAACGGCAATTTAATGTGCTAACGCAGCATGACTTTGCGCATCCACTGGCTTACAAAGGTCCCGCAACTGGTCTGCACCTCATCCCTGAAACGACGGCGCGGCCGTCTCTGGAAGGACACCATGCGCAGTACACGCCATTCGCGCCACCCGACCTCTATTCGCCTGACCACAGCCCTGGCATTTTGCCTGACCACTTTGCCGGCAACCGCCGCAAGCTGGCTCGTGCATGACGCTGCGGAGTTCGACACGGCCGCCGCGTCGTTACAGCCGGGTGACGAAATCGTGCTGGCCGATGGCACCTGGACCGACACCCGGCTGCTGCTGAAGGGCCAGGGAACCGCAGCCGCGCCGATCGTGCTGCGGGCGCAGACCCCGGGCAAGGTGATCCTCAGCGGGCAGTCGGACCTGCGCCTGGCCGGCAGCTACCTGCAGGTGTCCAACCTGGTGTTCCGCAACGGCTACACACCGGGCGACGCGGTGGTGGCGTTCCGCGAATCCAGCAAGGCGGTGGCCAGCCACAGCCAGGTGAGCGGCCTGGTCATCGACAACTACACCAACCCGGACCCCGGCGACCAGGACTACTGGGTATCGCTGTATGGCAGCCACAACCGGCTGGACCATAGCCAGCTGCGCGGCAAGACCAACGCGGGGCCCACCGTGGTGGTAGTGCGCGATGCCACGCAGGGCCTGGACAACCAGCACCGCATCGACCACAACTGGTTCGGCCCACGCCCTGCGCTGGGCGTCAACGGCGGTGAAACCCTCCGCATCGGCACCAGTGACACCTCGCTGAGCGCATCCAACAGCACGGTGGAGAACAACTGGTTTGAAGGCTGCGACGGCGAAACCGAGATCATCAGCAGCAAATCCGGGGGCAACACCTATCGCGGCAACGTGTTCTACCGCTCTGCCGGCGCACTCACACTGCGCCATGGCAACGGCAACCGGGTGATCGGCAACGTCTTCCTCGGCGATGACAAGGCCGGCACCGGGGGCGTGCGCATCATCAACGGCGATCAGATCGTCAGCAACAACTATTTCGAACGCCTGGCCGGATCCAGCAACCGCTCCGCGCTGGCCGTCATGGATGGACAGGCCGATCCCCCGCTGTCCGGTTACGCACCGGTAGTGAATGCCACGATCAGCCGCAATACCTTCGTGGATGTGGCCAAGATCAGCTTCGGCGTGGGCCATGATGAAGCCAAGGGCATCGTGGTGGCCGCCAGCAACAGCCGCTTCAGCGCCAACCTGATCGTCAATCGCGCCAGCAGGAATCCACCCAACACGGCCAGCTCGCTGGCCGGCATCACCTTCAGTGGCAACGTGCAGTCACCGGCGGCCAGCAGCGTGTTTCCCGCCGGGGTGGAAGGCCGCAGCGTCAGCCTGCAGCAGGCTGGCAGCGGGTTGTGGGTTGCCACGCCTGCGCTGCCCCAGGTGGGCGCCGATCCTGCCTTGGCGATGACCGCGCGCGAGGCGACCGGCGTGGACTGGTATCCCAAGGTGGGCGAGATTGCCCTGTCACGCGTCAGCACCGGAGTTGATCGATGAGGTTGCAGCCGCTGTTCGTCTCCCTGGCCCTGGCGGCCCCCCTCGCCCTGCTGCCGGCCACGCCGCTGCTGGCAGCGCCCGCTGCCGCTGCGTGGCAGGCCGACACCGCGCCGGTGCTGGTCACTGCCGCGCAATGGCAGCAGATGGCCAGCGAAGGCAGTCGTTACCCATGGTTCGCCAAGGAGCAGGCGCGCACCGAGGCAACACTGAAGAAGATGATGAAGGCCGGCATCGACGTACCGGTACCGAAGGACAAGGGCGGCGGACGCACCCATGAACAGCACAAGCGCAATTACCAGGCCCTGCTCGCGGCCGGCACGTTGTATCGGCTGACCGGTGACAGGGCCTACGTGGACTACGCGCGCGACATGCTGCTGCAGTATGCCCGGCTCTACCCGACGCTGGGCCCGCATCCCGAAGGTCGTGGGCAGATCCCCGGACGCGTTTTCTGGCAGGTGCTGAACGATTCGGTGTGGCTGGTCAACGCCATCCAGGGCTACGACGCGATCCGTGATGCGCTGTCCGCCGATGACCGCGACACCATCGAATCAAAGGTGTTCCGGCCGATGGCCGGGTTCCTCGCCAGCGAGCCGAAGAACTACGACCAGATCCATAACCACGCCACGTGGGCGGTGGCGGCTACCGGCATGACCGGCTATGTACTGCGCGATCCTGAGCTGGTGGAGAAATCCCTGCGCGGGAGCCAGAAGGATGACCGGTTCGGCTTCCTTCGCCAGATCGACCTGCTGTTCTCACCCGACGGATACTACGAGGAAGGTCCGTACTACCAGCGCTATGCACTGGCGCCGTTCCTGCTGTTCGCCAACGCCATCGAACGCAACGAGCCGCAGCGGAAGATCTTCGCGCGCCGTGACGGCGTACTGCTGAAGGCTGTCGATGTGCTGGTGCAGTCCAGCTATGGCGGCCTGTTCTTCCCGATCAACGATGCCATCCTGGACAAGGGCATCGACACCGAAGAGCTGGTGGCCGGCATCGGCATCGCCTATGCACGCACCGGGGACGACCGACTGCTGTCGGTAGCCCAGCAGCAGAAGCGCCTGCTGTTGTCGCCCGAGGGCCTGCAGGTGGCGCAGGCACTGGCCGCGAACAGGGCCAGGCCCTTCGATTACCACCCGATGCTGCTGCGCGATGGTCCCGACGGCGACCGTGGCGGCCTGGCGATCCTGCGCATGAACGGCGAACGCGGCCAGGCGCTGGTGCAGAAGGACACCCTGCAGGGGATGGGACATGGCCACTTCGACAAGCTCAACTGGCTGTTCTACGACAACGGCAATCCGGTGGTGACCGACTACGGCGCCGCCCGCTTCCTCAACGTGGAAGCCAAGCGTGGCGGCATCTACCTGGCCGAGAACCGCAGCTGGGCCAAGCAGACGGTGGCCCACAACACCCTGGTGGTGGACGAGCAGAGCCACTTCCAGGGCGACTGGAAGCGCGGCGAGGCGCATGCCCCGCAGGTGCGCTTCTTCCAGGCCGATGCCGATACCCAGGTCGCCTCGGCGAGCATGCGTGACGCCTACCCCGGCGTGGCGTTCACCCGCACCCAGGCGCTGCTGCGCCACCGCGACCTGGGCCTGCCGGTGGTGCTGGACCTGCTGCAGGTCCACGGCGAAAAGGCCGCACGCTACGACCTGCCGCTACACTTCAACGGCCACATCGTCACCACCGGCTTCGAGGCCGCGCACTTCCCCGCCCAGCGCCCGGTGCTGGGCAAGGACAACGGCTACCAGCACCTGTGGCTGGACGCACGCAGCGCGCCCGGCAGCGAACCGCGTTCGCTGGCGTGGCTGCTGGATGGGCGCTTCTACACCTACCGCTTCGGCAGCAGCGCGCCGGCACAGGCGCTGCTGGTGGAGAGCGGCGCGAACGATCCGGAGTTCAACCTGCGCCGTGAGCCGGCCCTGCTGCAGCGCGTGGAAGGCCAGAAGGACGTCACCTTCTTCAGCGTGCTGGAACCCCATGGCGAGTACAACGGCACCGCCGAATACGTGCACGGTGCGGACAGCCGCATCAAGGCGATCGTGCGCGGCCGCGGCAGCGACGCCGAAGTGATCGAACTGCGCCTGGCCAGCGGTGCACGCATCGCCCTGGGCGTGGCCGACGACAGCAGCGCCCAGGGCGAGCACAGCGTGACCATCGACGGCCACACCTATCGATGGAGCGGCAGCCACGCACGCATGGACCGCAGCAAGGGGGACGGCGAATGAACGGCCCTGCGGCGGTGGCCAACCTGCGCAAGGTGCCGGTACGTTCAGCAGTACGCTGGCTGATCGTGGGCCTGATCGCCGTGGCTACGGTCATCAACTACATCGACCGCAACGCCCTGGCCGTGATGTGGCCGGAAATCGCCAGAGAAGTGGGCGCGACCAAGGACGACTATGCCCTGCTGGTAACGGTGTTCATGCTGTTCTACGCCACCGGGCAGTTCCTGTTCGGTCGCCTGTTCGACATGATCGGCACACGCCTGGGCTTCGCCCTGTCGATCAGCGTATGGTCGATCTCCATCGCCCTGCACGCGATCACCCATTCGATGCTGTCCTTCAGCCTGGTGCGGGCGATGCTCGGCATCAGCGAAGCGGGTGCGTGGCCGGGCGCGGTGAAGGCCAACGCCGAATGGTTCCCGGCGCGCGAGCGCGCGTTGGCACAGGGCGTGTTCAATGCCGGCGCGTCGATCGGCGCGATCGTCTCCGCACCGGCCATCGCCAGCCTGTACCTGTGGCTGGGCTGGCGTGGCACCTTCGTGCTGGTCGGCGCGATCGGCTTCCTGTGGCTGTTGCCGTGGCTGTTGGTCTACCGCGCCGGGCCGGACAAGCATCCGTGGGTGAGCGATGCCGAGCGCCGCCTGATCCTGGAAGACCAGGCCGGGCGGCAGGCGCAGGCAACGCCCAAGGCCAGCGTGCGCGCGCTGCTGGCCCATCGGCAGAGCTGGGGCATGCTGGCCTGCCGCTTCCTGCTGGACCCCATCTGGTGGTTGTTCGTGTCCTGGCTGCCGATCTATCTCGCTGAAACCTTCGGTTTCGACATCAAGCAGATCGGCCTGTTCGCCTGGGTGCCATTCGTAGGCGCGATGTTGGGCAGCCTCGGGGGTGGCTGGCTGTCCGGGCGCCTGATCCGCGCCGGGTACAGCGTGGACCGCGCGCGCAAGCTGGCGATCACCTTGGGCTGCGTGATCATGGCCCCCGCCCTGCTGGGCGCGGTGCTGGCCAACCAGCCGCTGCTTGCGGTACTGGCGATCGCCGCGGTGCTGTTTGGATTCCAGGTGGCCATCGGCAACATCCAGACCCTGCCGGGTGACCTGTTCGACGGCCGGTCGGTTGGCACCCTCGCTGGCCTGGGCGGCCTGGCCGCAGTGGCCGGCACCCTCATCACCACCTGGCTGGTGCCGGTGCTGACCCGTCATTCCTACGCCCCGATCTTCATCCTCGTCGCCGCACTGGTGCCACTGTCGCTGGCCGCGCTGTGGTGGTGGACCGGGCCGATCCACAAGCTCGACCGCCGCGTCGGCTGAGCCCGCGTCCCCCTTTCATTCCCCCGCAAACCAAGGAGTTTTCCGCATGTCGTTCCAGGACAAGGTGGCCATTGTCACCGGTGGTGGCCGCGATATCGGCCGCGCCGTCTCGCTCAAACTGGCCGCTGCCGGTGCACGCGTCTGCATCAACTACGCCAATGATGAAGCCAGTGCCCAGGAAACACTGGCACAGATCCGCGCGGCAGGTGGCCAGGCCATGGTGCACCGCGCTGATGTCACCGATGCCACAGCCGTGGCCGGCCTGGTCGCAGCGGCACAGGCCGCCTTCGGCACGCGCATCGACCTGCTGGTGAACGTGGCCGGCGGCATGGTGCAGCGTCGTCCGCTGGCCGAGATCGATCCAGCGTTCTTCCACGCCGTGATGGACCTGAACCTCACCTCCACCTACCTGACCACGCACGCAGTGGTGCCGCACATGGGCGAAGGCGCAGCGATCGTCAACTTCGCCTCCCAGGCCGGCCGCGATGGCGGCGGCCCAGGCGCGTCGATCTACGCGACGGCCAAGGCCGCAGTGATGACCTTTACCCGCGCCATGGCCAAGGAACTGGGACCGAAGGGCATCCGGGTCAATGCCCTGTGCTGCGGCATGATCGCCACCCGCTTCCACGACGAATTCACCAAGCCGGAGGTGCGCAGCGCCGTCGCCGGCGCCACCCCGCTGCGCCGCCAGGGCATGCCGGAAGAAGCGGCTGACGCGGCGGTGTTCCTGGCTTCGGATGCGGCGGCGTTCATCACCGGTGCGAACCTGGACGTCAACGGCGGCACCTACTTCTCCTGACCTGAGCGGACACCTGCCCATGCAGCGCTGGACACTTCTGTTTTCATTGACGCTCTGCTCCGCCATGACGGCGCCCGCTGTGTGGGCCGCACCCGTGTGGGTCACTGCCTGGACGGCAGCGCCCGCGCCCGACCGCAAGGACGGAACGTCAGAGTCACCGGTACAGTTCGCCGCACAGACCGTGCGCCAGGACATGCGCATTGGCAGCCGTGGCGATGCGCTGCGGCTGCGCATCAGCAACGAGCTCGGCACGGCGCCCTTGCAGGTCGAGGACCTTCGCGTGGGAGTGAAGAACGGCAAGGCCGCACCGCTGCCGGTAACGGTTGATGGCCGCGCGGTCATCGAGGTGCCGGTCGGAGCCGCGCTGCTGAGCGACCCGGTGCGGATGCCGGTGGCGGCGCTGCAGGAGATCAGCGTGAGTGCCTATTTCCCGCAGCCCACCCGCCCCGCCGTGCGCCGCACCGAGCTGCGGGTCGCAGAGGGCAGGCAGACAGACGTCGCCGACAGCGTACGGCTGAGCTACCAGCAGAACGTGTTCTCGGCCGTCATGGTGCAACGCGCCGAACGCCCGCAGGTGATCGTGGCGCTCGGCGACTCGATCACGGAAGGCGCCACTGCGCGACGCGGCACCTTCAACCAGTGGCCGGAACGGTTGGCGCAGCGCCTGCAGCAGGCATGTCCTGATCGCTTTGTCGTGCTCAATCAGGGCATCAGCGGCAACAAGCTGCTCGACCCTGGCCGCAGCCACAGCGCGCTGTCCCGCCTGGATCGCGATGTGATTGCAGTGGCCGACGCCGATCAGGTGATCCTGCTGGAAGGCATCAATGACATCCGCCACGGTGGCGGCGCCCAGCCAGTACCCGGACGCAACGCGGCGGACATGATGCAGGGCTATCAGCAGGTTGCGACGCGACTGCATGCGCACGGCATCCGCGCCTGGCTGGGCACACTGACCCCGTTCGGCGGTTCCGAGCGCTACGAGCCCGTGTCGGCGGCGACCCGCATCACGATCAACCAGTGGGCACGCGCCGGCAACAGCGGCTTCGATGGCATCGTCGATTTCGATGCCGCCCTGCGTGACCCGAAGGCCGCGGAATCGTTGCCCAGCGACATCACCCGCGACCATCTGCATCCCAACGACGAAGGCTACCGGCGCATGGCCGATGCCATCGATCTGCGCATGCTGGGCTGCACCACCCCCGAGTGAGAGAGAACCGATGAGCCGCGTCGTTTGTTTCGGTGAGTTGCTGCTGCGCCTGGGCGCGCCCGGTCGTGAACTGCTGCTGCAGACGCCGCAGCTGCAGGTGCATGTGGGGGGCGCCGAAGCCAACGTCGCGGTCTCGCTGGCCCACCTTGGCCACGAGGTGCAGATGGTCAGCACGGTACCTGCCAACGCGCTGGGCCGGCACGCCGTGGCCGAGCTGCGGCGGCATGGCGTGGGCGTGGCCGGCGTGCGTGAAGTGGAGAATGAACGCATGGGCCTGTACTTCCTGGCAACCGGCGCGGTGCAGCGGGCCAGTGAAGTGGTGTACGACCGGGCCGGGTCCGCATTCGCAAACAGCAGCGCCAAGGATCATCCGTGGCCTGCTCTGCTGTCCGGCGCGCACCTGCTGCATGTCTCGGGCGTGAGCCCGGCGCTGGGCGCCAACGTGGCCGAGTCGGTGCTGGGTGCCGTGCATGCGGCTCGCGCGGCCGGTGTCCGGGTATCGTTCGACGGCAATTACCGTCCCTCGCTGTGGCGACGCTGGGACGGCGACGCCGCGGCGATCCTGCGCGAGCTCTTCGCCGGGGCGGACATCGTCTTTGCCGATCACCGGGATATTGAACGGGTGTTGGGGCTGCACTTTGCGCAGGACGATGCGGTCGCCCGAACCGTAGCGGCTGCGGCCGCCGCGTTTGCCGCCTTCCCGCACCTGCAGTGGCTGGCCTGCACCCAGCGCGACGTGGTGAGTGCCGACCATCACCGCCTGGGCGCGCTTCTGTTGGGACGCGACGGGACGCGGGCGCAGGCACCACCGCGCCCCCTGCCTGGCATCGTCGACCGGATCGGCGGCGGCGACGCGTTCGCTGCCGGCATCCTGCACGGATTGCTGTCCGGATTCGACGCGGAAAGCACGGTGGCGTTCGGACTGGCGTCAGGCGCCTTGAAGCACTCCATCCCCGGAGACTTCAACCCGGTCGCCGAGGCGCAGGTGCTGGCGCTGCTGGACAATGCAGGCGCAGATGTCCGGCGCTGAACGCACAACGCGCTCGCTCATTCCGGCCGATGGGTGGCCGAGCGCCGATTCGGCCGCAGATAGATGGCACCGGAACGGGTGTCCAGCATGATGTTGAACTGCTGCAGGATTTCGCTGCCGAGCGTCCCATCGCCACTGGAACCGTCGTCGTCGATCGTGATCGACGCCTTCGCCCCGTTCAGCGGCAGGGCCGAAATGGCGACCACGGGTACCCTGACATCCACCGCACGGATCTTCCGCCCGGCGCTGCCGCTGAACTGTGATGTTCCCAACCGCTCCGGAAATGCCTGCTGCAGATGATGGCGGGCGCCGAATGCGTAGGTCAGGTCGATGCTGCCATTGCTGCCAGTGTCCAGCGCGAGCCAAGGAGCAAAGACATCGCTGCCATTGCCGAGCGTAACCTGGACGGCCGGGGTATTGTCGATCCAGCGCACGTGGGCCTGGGTATACCCGGTGAGATCGGGAAGCCCGTCGTGCACGCGCAGCAGGCTGCGGTCGTAGTCGATCTCCAGCACCTTGCCCTGGAAGAACGTCCAGCCCAGGACCGCATCGAAGGGCCGCCCCTGGTAGTCGACCACTACGGCCCCCATCGGCCTCCGCACCGGACCGACCTGGACCACGTTGTGCGTGCTGTAGTCGAGGAACGTGACCCCGTCGGAGCCGGTGTTCTCGCTCCGGTCGTCAATGACCAGTTTCGCGTCCTGCTGGACGCGCCGGGCCACGGCCACGGCCGAGGCGCCGGTATCGACGAGAAAGCGCAGCGGTCGCGAGCCGTTGATCGTGCCCTCGACATAGATCCGGTGATCCTTGCCCTGCTCGAAGGGAATGTCGGTAACCGCAGCACCCGCCGCGGGAGCCACCAGCAGGATCAGCATCGTGCATTGGAACGCAGTACGTGGCAGCAGGCGCATCGAAGGGGTCCTTCCTCCAGTGGAGCCGCAGCGGATGCCGTGCTCATGCGGGTTGGATGCCGCTGCCGGCAGAAAGGTTTAATGCACCCGCACAGCGGCGCCCGCAGTCCAGCAGGACCTGATCACTGTCCGGAGAGCCACGCCTCCAGCGCTGCCGTGCCCCTCATGTCGCCTTCATGGCGGCAATCCGGAACATCACTCCTTGCCCGGAAGCAACACCAGTGGCGCAGTCTTCCAGCCCAAAGGAACGCGCCCGCCCCAGCGGGCGCGCCCTGCTTCAATGCAGGGGTACCTTCAGCACCGACGGCGCGTTGGCCGGGGAGCTGAAAGTCAGCGTACCGCCCAGCTGGCTGATGCCCGCATAGCGCAGGTCCACGGTATCCACCACCAGGGTCAGGCGGCTGCCGGCCGGAATGTTCCAGCTGCTGGCTTCCAATCGCAGGTCGATGGTCCTGGGCTGGCCCGGCGTGGCACCCCGCAGGGTGTACGGCTTGTGGCTGATCAGCTGGCCATTGCCCAGCACGTCCTCGGCATAGAGATAGGCATACAGCGTGGTGTCGGCGCGGCTTGGCGTGACCGTCATCCGTACTTCCGGCGCGCCATCCAGACGGCGTGCACTCCAGTACACCGGCCCCTGCCAGACACCGGCGGCGTTGCGGCCGACGAAGGGCACATAGGCGCCTGGCGGCAGGTTGATCATCTGCAGCGCGCCCGATGCCATCACTACGCCGGAGTTGGCGGCCGTCAGCAGGCCGCTGCCGATGCGGTAGCTCCAGCCGGTGCCGCCCCCGTTCGCCGCCAATCCGCCGGTGGGCTGCAACAGCCCGCTCGGCGCGGTCAGCCCGTAGCTGACGGCGCCCGTCTGCGTCGCCTGCCAGTCCGGGTAGTGGCTCCAGCTGCCCTTCTGCGACTTCAGCTGCACCGGCGCCTGGCGCTCGATGCCATTGGCTTCACCCTTCAGGTAGTGATCGAACCAGTCGCCCACGGCCGCATACACCTCGTTGGGAATGCCGAACGCGCCAAGGGCCTCGTTCAGCGCGTGGTCGCCATGGCGCAGCTGCAGCTGCTTGGGTCCCTTCAGCCCGTTGAAAAAGTCCACCAGCTGGCCCGGCGGGAACAGGCTGTCGTTGAAGGCGTTGGCCAGGAACACCGCAGGCCGGTGGGCGTTGATCTCATCCAGGCTGGCCGCCGGGCTGCGCTGCGCCGCCACCGGCAGCAATGACTCTACCGCCCCCTGATAGTTGCCGACCAGCACATTGCGGTTGATGGTGGCCAGTTCCGCCCCGGGGCGGCCAGTGGCCAGCCCTGCGGCCACCAACAGGGCGATGCCCTGCGCGCTGGGGGTGTCGTTGCTGTACAGCGACGCCTGCAGGTCAGCCCAGCCGCTCAGCGCCGCAACCGCCTTGATGCGCGGGTCGCGCGCTGCGGCCAGCAGGCTGGTGCCGGCGCCGTAGGAGATGCCCGAGACACCGATTTTTGCTGGATCGGCCCGGGTGTTGGCCAGCGCCCAGTCGATCAGGGCGCTGACATCCTCCACCGTGGCGGGCCCGGCGATGTCGATGCTGCCACCCGACTCCCAGAAACCGCGCGAGCTGTAGCTGATGACCACATAGCCGCGCTGCGCCAGCGACTGCGCCACCCCCACGTACTCCACGCTGGGGACCGCCCAGCTGCTGGGCATCACCAGCAGCGGATAGCGCCCGGCGCCGCCGTCCTGGGGTTCGATGACGAAGGCCCCGAGGGGCGTGCCATCCCAGCCCGGGAGGGTGCGATGGGTGGTCTTGACCGTGGCCGCATGGGCCGTGGGCGCCAGCCCGGTCAGCAGGATCAACAGCAGCAATACCTTGCGCATCGTCGTCTCTCCCCGTCGGTGGTGGTGCAACGGATCGGACCGTACCAGTGCGCATGGTGGCTGGCACCTTGCGACGCAGCATGGCGCAAATCGCGACTTGCTATGCTTCGCGGCACTGCGGGCCCTCCGCAGGCTCCCACCAAAGCAAGGACGCCCCGATGCGCAGGATGCTCTTCGCAGGCACGCTATCCAGCGTGGCCTGTCTGTTCGCCCCCTCTGTGATGGCGGAAGATGCCCCCGAACCAACCGACGACTGCGCGGAGATTGCGCGGCTGATGGCCAGCGACGACTTTGCCGCACTCGACGCGATGGCCGCGCGTTTCCGCAAGGGCGAGCTCAACGCCGCCGGCCAATCCAGGCTCGGCCGTTTCTACATCTGCATGTCGCGTGCAATCGGCACGTCGCGGCAGGAGGTGCAGGCCTGGAACGACTGGTCTGCATGGGCCGCGCGCTGGGTTCAGCACGCGCCGAAGTCGCCGGCGGCGCACCTGATCACCGCACGAATTCCACTCAATCTGGCCTGGAGCTACCGTGGCAACGGATACGCCAACACCGTCAACGCCGAAGACTGGGCTCAGTTCCATGAGTACAACGCGGTTTCGCGGGCCTATCTGCAATCACATGAGGACGTTGCCGGCGTCGACCCGTTCTGGCACGAGATGAGCGTGCTGATCGCGCTGCGCGAAAGCGCGGATGACGACGAAATGCTGGCGCTCGTCGATCGCGCAGCGAAGGCCTTCCCCGACTACGAGCCACTGCACCTCATTGCTATGGAGCACTTCACGCCGGCCTGGGGCGGCAGCGCGCAGAAGATGGAAGCCTTCGCTCGGCACTCGATGGCGAGTGCGCCGAAGAGGAAACGGGCCATGCGCTACGCACGGCTGTACTGGTCCGCCACCGGGTACTCGGCCGATCACTTCCGCGCAGCGAATCCCGATTGGCCGCTGATGCGCCAGGGACTGGACGAAATCGCCCAGCGTTACCCGACCATCGACAACCTGGAATCGATCGTCCGCTATGCCTGCCTGGCACGCGACAGCGACGCACTCGTCCGCTGGAATCGTTTGTGGTTGAGCCGAAGCGGTTTCGGCGAGGCGGCCATTGCGCACTCGACCGAGCAAAGCAAGGCCGCATGCCTGGCGCCGGACGAGGGACCGGAAGCGTCCTTTTGATGCCCGCCGCCGAAGGTTCAGTCCGCAGCTTGCACATCCAGCGGGCGCCTAGCACGCGCGCATGTCAGCCACCGGCCGCGTGATCTGACACCTCTCCAGTGCTTGCGGGCGGTCACAGCTTCGTCTTTTCGTCGTTGACCGAAAGACGACAGCTTGTGACGCTTACGACACCGCAGGGCTGATGGCCCAACAGCGCGGTCAAGTCCCACCGCAATCCGCAGCACCCGTCTCCGCAGCATCTCCGCATGACCTTGCCACGGCCAGGGCGTGACGGGTGGCTGCGTCCTGAATCTTCTGCCGGAGAACCGCAATGCGCCTTGCAAGCTTCTTCCTCGCGTTCGTCCTCAGCGCCGTCGCCGGCGCTGCCCAGGCCCAGGTGGTCACCCTCAACAAGGGTGGCTTCGTGCTCACCTATGACTGCAGCATCCACAGCGCCACCCGCTATGAGTACACGCTCACGGCCGATACCGGCTCCGCCGCACGGCCGTCCAGCTTCTACAAGGACCCGGACCTGCCGGCCGGCTGCCTGGGCCAGACCAGCACCGCGTCCTATGCCAGCATCAAGTCCGGTTATGACCGTGGCCACCTGGTCACGTCCAACCACATGGACTACGACGCGACCTACATCCGCCGCGCCAACTACATGACCAACATCGTGCCGCAGGTGTCCAGCTTCAACCAGGGCATCTGGGTGAAGGCCGAGAACGTGGCCGAGTGCTACCGCGACATCGCGCCGGTGGACGTCTACGGTGGCGTGGTGTACGGCGATGCTGCCAACGACTATTTCCTGGCCAGCCACGGCATCCCGACGCCGGAGTTCTTCTGGAAAACGATCATCACCCGCGACCCGAACACCGGCACCGCCAAGGCGATCAGCTGGATCATCCCCAACGAGGCCAACCTGGGCAGCCTGGACAACTACCTGGTGACGATCGCCGATCTGGAGGAACTGCTGGGCGCCAGCTACGTGGCGATCAACGCACCGGCCTCGCTGAAGAACATGCTGCCGGCCACCACCTGGCCGCAGCCGGCCGGGTGTGACCTGGGCTGATCGGCGGGTAGAGGAACGTCACGATGCCTGTGCGCGCAGCCATCGTGACGCCAGCACTCTGGCGAACAGGAACTGCAGTACGGCGCCGATGAGCACGGCCAAGGCAAGCCCGCGCCCGATCGTCGGTACCCCAGCGGACAGCATTCGCAGCAGATACGCCACGCCGGCCAGGCTGATCAGCAGGGAGGTAGCAAGCAGGACCAGCGACACCACCATCGTGCGCACCATCGATGCGGGTCGCGGTGACAGCTCGCTGGCCCAAAGGCCGGCAAACGTGGCCAGTGCGCAGCACACCAGCACGATCAGGCTGGCAATCTGCAACTGCGCGGGCCCATCGAAAACCGGCATGATGAACTCGCCAGGCGAGATTGCCGCAGGCAAGTGCAACGCCAGGATGGGAAGCACGCAGCTACCGGCCACCAGCGTCACCGCGCCGGCGATGCTGGCACTGATGAGGTGATGGTGCACGCCCTCGGCACGGATGCGCCGCTGCATCAGCAGCGCCGGCACCAAGGCCTGTGGCCAGCGTGCCCTGCCCGCCCTCCTGTGGGAAAATGACGCGTACGTCGCCCTTTTGGCTGTTCCGGAGTAGTAGATGTCCCGTTTCCCCTTCGATGCCGTGCTGTTCGACTGTGACGGCGTACTGGTCGATTCCGAGCCACTGGTGGCCCGGGTCCTTTCGGAAATGCTGACCGCTCGCGGCTGGGCGCTGACCCCGGCGCAGGCGGGTGAAGTCTTCCTCGGCCAGTCCGTGGCCCATCTGGCCGGGCTGATCGCAGAGCGCACCGGCAAGCCGTTCACCGAGGAATGGCTGGAGGAGTTCCGCCAGCAGCGCAACCGGGCGCTGGAACGGGATCTGGAGCCGATCCAGGGGGCGCCCGAGGCCGTGCGTGCGATTGCTGCGGCTACCGGTGGCCGCATTGCCTGCGCCTCCGGCGCCGACCTGTTCAAGGTCAAACTGCAGCTGGGCAAGGTTGGCATGCTGGATGCCTTCGGCAACAACGTGTTCAGCGGCCAGGACATGCCGCGGACCAAGCCGCACCCGGACGTGTACCTGGCCGCGGCCGCCGCGCTGGGTGTGGACCCGGCGCGCTGTGCGGTCATCGAGGACACCGTTACCGGCGCCACTGCCGGCGTTGCCGCTGGCGCCACCGTGTTCGGCTTCAGCGAAGGCGGCCCGCACCACAGTACGCCCGAGGCCCTGCGCGCTGCGGGCGCGAAAGTGATCTTCCAGCGCATGGAGCAGCTGCCGGCATTGCTTGCGGCCTACGCCGCCGACGTCGCCGCCTGAGGCGGCCTCAGCCCGCAGCGCCCAGTGCGGCGCTGCGGCGTTTCCCGGTGTAATGCAGCGCGAACAGGTACAGGCCAGTGAACAGCTGCAGGAACAACGGCGGCAGCGGCGAATAGGTGATCCACGCTGCAGGCTCGCCGTGCCCCAGCCCACGCACGGCGAAGTTAGCGATCACCGCCAGGGTGAAGACGATCGAGGTCCAGCGATGCACGGGCCGCGCCCAGCGCCCCCGGCTCATGGACGGCGCCTCGCTTCGGAGCGGGCTTCGATCATCTTCCAGCCGTTGCCGGACGGGTCGCGGAACCCCGCATCGATGGCGCCGTAGCGTTCGACCGGTTCCTGGGTGAACTCGACGCCCTTTGCCTGCCATTCCGCGTAGCGCGCGTGGCAGTCCTCCACTGCGAGTACCAGCGGCGGCATCGCCCCCTTGGCGACCAGCTGCTGCAGCGCCTGTGCAGTGGCCGCGTCGTGGGCAGGTGGACCGGGCACGAACAGCCCCAGCTGGAATCCATCCTGGCCGGGGCTGCGTACCGTCAGCCAACGGTAGCTGCCATTGCGCACGTCGGTATGCACTTCGAAGCCGAGCGTGCCGACGTAGAACGCGAGCGCCTCATCCTGGTCGCGTACATACAGGCCGACCGTGTTCACCGTGTTTGTCATGGGACCTCCCTCAGGTGGGGTCCACGTTAGCAACCGCTTGTCGACGGCGCTTCTCCAAAACTGCGGTCTTCAGGTCCGGGCGCTGGGCGGCGCGTGCATGGCATTCCGGCACGCTGGTGGCCCTCGCCTGGCCTGCGCGCTCGCGCTCGCGCACATTGCCCGGGCTGTCACCGGTGATGTCGCGGAAGATGCGGCCAAAGGTACCCAAGCTGCTCCAGCCGGTCTGCGCGGCGATCTCGGTGACCGGAAGATCGGTGTCACGCAACATCGCCACGGCCCGTTCGATGCGGCGGCTGAGCAGGTAACGATGCGGTGGCAGGCCGAAGGCCTGCTTGAACGAGCGCGCGAAATGCGCGGCAGATACGGCGCTGACCTCGGCCAGGCGGGCCACTGGCCAGTCCTCGTGACTGGCGTGGTCGATCCGGTCCTTGGCGCGCAGCAGGCGCCGCAGCAGTTCGGGGCTCTGGTTCATGGCAGGCCGGCGCGGGCCAGTTGATGGCGTGCTGCATGCCGCGCTTCGCCGGCCTGCTCGACCAGCCAGTCACGGAATGCAGTGACCTTGGCGCTGCCGCTCCGTGCAGTGGGCGCCACGAACCAGAAGCTGCGCCCGTCGCCGGCCACACCCGGATGTGCCTGCACCAGCCGGCCGCTGTCGAGCTCGGCCTGGAACAGGATCGGCGAGCCGATGGCGATGCCCTGACCAGCGATGGCGGCGCCGATATCCAGATGCTCCACCGCAAAGGGACTGACGAAGCTCTCCTCCGCCGGCGGCGGAACTGCACCCTGTGCGGAGAACCACAGGGCCCACCAGTCGCGCCGGCCGAGCAGCGGAACGTCCAGCGCCCGGCGACCGAGCCCGGCCGCCGCCGGCAGCAGCGCCGGTGCGCACAGCGGGGTGAAAATGCTGGGGAACAGGGGCGTGGCCTGCAGCCCGGGCCACGCACCCTGCCCGTTGCGGATGGCGGCATCGAAACGCCCGGCGGCCAGGTCCTGCGGCTCTGCCGACAGGTCCAGTTCCAGCACAATGCTTCGATGGCGCGCGCGGAAGCCGCCCAGGCGCGGCGTCAACCAGCTGGTGCCCAGCGTCGGCAGCACGGACAGGCGCAGTCGTGCTGCATCCATGTCAGCGGCACGCATGAAACTGGCGCGCAGCGCGTCGAAGGCCCGGGTGGCCTCCACTGCGACGCTCGCACCGGCGGCGGTCAATTCCACATGCTGTGCATGGCGCAGGAACAGGCAGGTGCCGGTCTGCGCCTCCAGCCGGCGCACGTGATAGCTCACCGATGCTGCGCTGGTATCGAGCTCTTCGGCCGCGCGGGCGAAACTGCCCAGCCGCGCCGCCGCCTCGAAGGCGCGGATGGCGACAAGCGATGGCAGCTGGCGTTGGGTCACCATAAGTGTGGCTTAGCCTGAGCCCCGATATCCGCGTGGTCAATCCCCCTCGCACCCGCAACGATGGAAGCACCTTCGGTAACGGATCACGCAGATGGATCGACGGCAGTTCCTGGCCACCGTGGCCGCAGCGACAGCGTCCAGCGCGCTGCCCTCCGGGTGGGCCCTGGCCAGCCCCACCGCTGACTGGAAATGGTTGCAGGGCAACTGGCAGGTCCGGCACCAACGCCTCAAGGAGCGCCTCGTGGGCGATACCCGCTGGGAGGCATTCACCGGCGCCAGCGCGGTCTGGCTCACCCTGGGCGGGCTCGGCACCATCGATGACAACGTCATGGCGCTGCCCTCCGGTCCCTACAGGGGCCTGGGCGTGCGTGCGTTTGATCCAGTGTCGTCCACGTGGTCGATCTGGTGGATCGATGGCCGCAACCCTGCCCATATCGAAGTGCCCGTGCGGGGAGCCTTCGACGGCGATGGCGGCAGCTTCCGCGGACGCGACCACTTCAAGGGGCGCCCCATCGACGTCTGGTTCCGCTGGCATGACATCCATGGCGAAGTGCCGTGGTGGGAACAGGCCTTCTCCGCTGACGGGGGCGCGCACTGGGAAGTGAACTGGCGCAACTGGTTCCACCGCACCGCTGCGGTGCCGTCGGCACTTCCGGCGCTGCCGGATGCGCCGGCCGATTTTGATTTCCTTGCGGGCCACTGGAACGTGCGCCATCGCCGCCTGCGTGCTCGGCTGGCAGGCAGCGACGCCTGGGAGACGTTCGACGGCACCCTGCACAACTGGCCGGTGCTGGGGGGATTCGGCAACGTGGGTGACAACCTGATGGACGTGCCTGGGGCGCCGCTGCGCGGCATGGGCATCCGCGCCTGGGACGCAACCGGGCAGCACTGGCTGAGCTGGTGGCTGGATGGCCGGGAGCCGACCCGGATCGGCGCGCCACTGCGTGGTGGCTTCGAGGCCGGTGTCGGGCGCTTCTTCGGCGAAGACCTGCACAACGGTCGCGCGATCCAGACGCGGGTGCTCTGGTCACGCATCACCCCGCGTTCGGCGCGCTGGGAACAGGCGGCCTCGGCCGATGGTGGACGCAGTTGGGAAACCAACTGGGTCAGCGACTTCGAGCGACGCGCATGAAGGCGCTGCTGGCCGTGATGCTGCTGGTTGCTGCGTCGCCTGCTGCGTCTCAATCAAGGCCGCTGCAGATCGTCGGCCCCGCCGAACGCTTTGCCCCGGGCGTTGCATCCACGCAGTACGACGAGATTCGACTCACCTTGAGCCCGGACGGAAAAACCGCACTGTGGTTCAGCCGCAACCGGCCCGGCGGTCCGGGCGGGTATGACATCTGGGTCTCCCACCACGATGGGCAGCGCTGGCAGCCGGCGACGCCGGTCTCGTTCAACACGCCGGGCCGTGACTTCGATCCCGCCTTTTCCGCCGATGGCCACGTGGTGTATTTCTGTTCGGATCGAGCAGGCGGCCAGGGCGGCGACGATCTGTATCGGGTCAGCATGGGCAGCGACGGTCGATTCGGGGAGCCAGTCAATCTTGGCCCCGCAGTGAACAGCGCGGCCGATGAGTTCGCGCCGATGCTCTCGCCAGACGGTCGTACGCTGTTGTTCTCCAGCGATCGTGCGGGCGGTGCCGGCGGCCATGACCTCTACAGCGCGGCGATGATCGGCGGCGTCGCGCAGCCGGCACGGCCGCTGGCGGGAGACCTCAATACCGCAGCGCAGGAGTTCGATGCCACCTTCCTGGGCGACGGCCGAACAGTGGTGTTTGCCCGCGCGCTGGACTTCGGCAGTGCACCGGTGCGCCAGTTCATTGCCTACGACCATGGCGGCCGGTACGACGCGGGCCACGCTTTGCCCTCGCCGTTGAACGAGCCCGGCGGCGACAGCTACGGCGCGATGCTGGATGGCTCGCAGCCCGACACCTTGACCTATTCGGCGCGGCGCGCGGACGGTGCAGGGTTGGACCTGTACCGCATCCGCTACCGGATGTCGCGACCCTGAGGGCAGGTGGTGTCGATTTCCCACGCGCCCGTTCGTCGAGAGGTTGAGTACCCCAGGAGAAGATGCAGATGCCCTCCCAACAGTCCCTTGCGTGCACGTGCGGCCAGGTCCGCCTGACCACCACCGGCCGTCCCATCGCCACCGTCGAATGCTGCTGCGAAAGCTGCCGCAGGGCCGGCGCCCGGATGCAGGCGTTGCCCGGCGCACCGCAGGTGCTGGGGCCTCAGGGCCAGACGCATTTCGTAATGCAGCGCAAGGATCGCGTCCGCATCGACGCCGGGCATTCCCGGCTGCAGGCGTGGCGGTTGTCCAGGACGGCCGGCAGCCGCCGCGTCGTGGCGGGCTGCTGCAATACGCCCCTCTTCCTGGAGTTCAGCGGTGGCCATTGGCTGAGCCTGTATGGCCTGTTGTGGCCGGACGCGCTACGCCCCGCCGTGGAGATGCGGACGATGGTCAACGATCTTCCCGACGCGTCTGTCCTTCCCGACGATGTGCCCAACCTGAAGACCCACTCGCTGCGGTTCTATGCCCGGCTGTTGAAGGCGTGGATCGCCATGGGCTTCCGCAGCCCACGCATCGACATCGCGGGAGACAGCCATGTCTGAGCCCGAGCGGATCGAGATCGAGAGCATCACCACGCCCGGGCACATCCAGCGCGTGGATCGGGCCAAGTACACAGCCATGCGCGCGGCCCTGCTGCGCGCCTTGCCCAGGCAACCTCCCGGGATGACGGTGCCGCAGGCGAAGCAGGCGCTGCTGCCGCACCTGCCCGCTTCGCTGTTTCCGCAAGGGGCCACGGCGGGCTGGTGGCTGAAGGCCGTGCAGCTGGACCTGGAGGCCAAGGGGGTGATCGAGCGTCTTCCAGGCAGGCCACTGCGCCTGTTCAAGCACGTGCCGGCCGGCTGATCAGCGCTGCGCCGGCAGCTCCAGCCGATGCTTGCGGCACAGGCGATACACGGTCACCCGCGAGATCTGCATCTGCCGCGCGCATTCGGAGACGTTGTAGCCGGTCTGGCGCAGGGTCTGCAGCAGCACATCGCGTTCGGCCTGGCCGCGGGCATCGTGCAACATCGCCCCCGGCGCATGCACCGGCCCACCCAGTTCGAGGTCACGCTCGCTGATCAGCTCGCCTTCGGCCATGATCGCCGCCCGCTGCACCCGGTTCAGCAGTTCGCGCACGTTGCCGGGCCATTCGAAACGCCGCATCGCCTGCAGCGCAGCGGGTGCAAAGCCACGTGCACGCACGCTGTGGCGCAGCCGGAAGCAGCGCAGGAAATGTTCAGCCAGCAGCTGCACATCGGCGCCGCGCTCGCGCAGCGGCGGCATCAGCAGGCGCAGCACGTTCAGACGGTAGTAGAGGTCGCTGCGGAACCGCCCTTGCGCCACCGCGTGTTCCAGTTCGACGTGGGTGGCAGCAAGCACGCGCACGTCCGCGCGCAGCGGCTGGCTGCTGCCGACGCGCTCGAAGGTGCCTTCCTGCAGCACGCGCAGCAGGCTGGTCTGCGCTTCGGCTGGCAGGTCGCCCACCTCGTCAAGGAACACGGTGCCGCCGGATGCGGCTTCGAAGACGCCGATCTGGCGCTTGTCGGCACCGGTGAACGAGCCGCGCTCGTGGCCGAACAGCTCCGATTGCACCAGGCTGGCCGGAATGGCACCGCAGTTGACCGCGATGAACGGCCTGCCGGCACGCCCCGACAGCGCATGCAGCGCGTGTGCGGCCAGTTCCTTGCCGGTGCCGGTTTCGCCGGTGACCAGCACCGGCAGTTCCACCGGCGCGAACTTGTGCAGCACGGTGCGCACCGCGTGCAGCGCAGGACTCTCGCCGATCAGTGTGCGCGGCCCTTGCCCGTTGCACACTTCGTCGGCGGATGGATCATCGGCGTCGAACTGCTGGCGCATCGCAGCCACCAGCTCCTGCAGGCCGAACGGCAGGGTGAACCGCGAGATGCAACGCTGCAGCAAGGGCAGCCACGGCGCAGGCGTAGGCCCCGCGCCGGGCGGCAGCACCGCAAGCCACGGCAGATGCGCGTGCTGTTCGATCCATGGCGCCAGCAACTGCAGTGCAGGCGCATCCAGATGGCGAAGATCCAGCACGGCGAGCAGCCGATCACGCCCGCGCAGCCCGATCGCCATCGCCGGGTCGGGATGGATGCGGCGCACGTACCAGCCTGCGGCCGCCAGCGCACTGCGCTCGTCCGCCAGCGGCTCGCCGAACCAGAGCACGCAACGTGACGTAGAAGCCTCCGGGACCGCTGCCATGCTTCCCCCAGCATCCGGACACCGTCGGCGGACTGTCAGGCAATCACCGGCGTGCCGCCCCCCGCCGGGACCTCGACGGCCGCCGCGGCGGCCCTTGTTGGGCGGATCCTAGCGCCTCCCTAAACGCCGGCGCAATGAGCAGTGCGTCAAGGAATTCCCGGCTGAAGCGGCGCCGTTTCACACTGCGGCGCGACCTGTAACACCCCTGCGACAGTCGTCCGCCGCCCAAGCCCTGCGGTGGCTGGGGCTCCGAAATCCCAACAATCCCGCGACGTGCCTGTAACACGGCGGCAGCAGCAGCGTGCAGCGCAGCACGGCCAGGGCATTGGCAGCCGGACACTTCGAGGTTGGCACGGTTGATGCGTTGTTCCGCCGCACCCATCGCGGGAGGTCGGCATGAACGGCACCACCCTGTTTCGCGGCCCCGCCACAGCACTGGCACTGGCCCTGCTGTCGATCGGCGCCGGCGCCTCCGCGTCCGGTGCCCGCCAGGGCGTGAAGGCGCAGGCCGGCGAGATCGTGCTGTTGCGGGACGTAGCGGCGCGGCCAGCCTATCGCATGGCACCGCCGGGCATGGCGCTGATCGCCGATCCCAAGCCGCAGCGCGAAATCGCCATGGCCCTGGGCACCGCTGGTGCGGCGAGCGGGATGGATGAACTGAGCGAACAGGAGTATGCCGGCATCGGTGCAGGCCAGGCAGCGTCCGTCGCCGCGCCCGGTGGCACCACCGTCGAACGGATCACCCAGCAGGCACTGCGCGGCACGCTCGGCCGCAGTGGCGACGGCAATGTCGGCGGCAGTCTCGGGGGCGCCCTGGGTGGCCCGCTCGGCGCGGTCGGCAGCAGCACCCGCGGTGTCGCCGATACTGTGCGCGGCGCCCTCGCCCAGTTCCCGTTGCAGGGCCCGGCCCCGGCAGGTGGCAAGTGAAGCGGGTGCGCTGGCTGCTGCTGATCCTGTCCGCCACGGCGTTGATGGCGCAGGCCGACGAGTACAGCGGCATGCTCGCCTACCTCGACGTGACCCGCATCGACGGCCACGCCCTGGCCGGTGCAGGCGGCGCGATCGCGGTGAACCAGGCGGCCGGCGACCTCAACCTGCAGGCCAACCTGCGTGGCGTCGCTACCGGCGAACGTGCCGACGTCTCGATCAGCCACCTGCAACGACGCGGCGGCAACCGCGTGCTGGGCGCACCGATGCACGCCGCTGCCAGCATCGACGGCACGGCACTGGCCGGTGCCAGCGGCATCGCATCCATCAACCAGGCCAGTGGCACCGCCAACACGACGCTCAACGTCGTCAGTGCGACGCTGGCGCGACAGGGCATACGCGAAACCGACGATACGGCCCTGGCTGCCGAAGGTTACGCGTTCGCAGGGGAGCGGGAGGGTGCCGGTCACGGCACCGCGACCGGCACCCGCAGCGCCGGTGTCACCAGCACCGCGCTGCGGGGATTCGACGGTGTCCTGCAACTCAACCAGATCGCGGGCAACGGCAACGACACGGCCAATGTACTGGGCCTGGTCGTGCAGGACCGTCCGTGACGACCACCCAACCGATGCACCACCCGATGAGAGAGAGGGCACCATGAAAGCGACCGTCAAACGGACCATGCTCGCCATGGCGATTGCCACTGCCTCGACCGCCGCTGCGGCCAATGGCTGGGACAACCAGAACGCCAACGCGAACATCAACCACACCCACACCGTCAGCGAAACCCGCAACGACACCCACAACCACACCGACAACGACGTGCGCAACCGCACCGTCAACGTCAATGTGCAGAAGCACAGCAACATCCAGGCCGACGAGCGCAAGGAGAAGAACAACCACGGCGTCGACGTGAACCTGGAGAAGGACCTGCGGCTGGGTACCGACATCAGTTTCTCCGGCGACCCGAACATCACCGGCGACATTGACCTCGATTCTGCAGCCATTGCGGTGATCGACAACCGCCAGTCGATCAGCAACAACGCCACCAGCAACAGCCTGGTGACCAACCGTGCATCGATCGGTGACAGCGTCGGTGCCGGTGCCTCCGGCAACCTGGGCTTCAACGTGGTATCCGGCGACAACAATGCCCAGGACAACGCGGCCTCGCTGTCTGCTGCCGATGCATCCTTCAGCTTCGGCATGGCCGACGCCGAGGTGTTCGTCAACCAGGCTGGGTTCGGCAACGCCACCATGAACGCCGGCGTCACCAACGCCGCCGGCCTCAGTGGCAATGCCTTCGGCGGCGCGTCCGGCAACATCGGCGTCAACATCGCTTCGGGCAACAACAACGAGCAGAAGAACGCGCTCGCGGCCTCGGTCGCGACCACGGCAATGGCGCAGTCGAGCATCAGTTCCAACCAGGTGTCCACCGGCAACACGGTCAGCAACGCCGGCTTCGTGCAGTCCTATACCGATACCGTGCAGGTCGGCCTGCATGGCGGCGTCAGCGGCCTGACCTGGGGCTATGGCGCAGGCACCTATCGCGGCACCGGCAACGCCTACCAGATGGCCAACTACTACCTGGATACATGGAACGGCGCCCTGCCGCATCCCGGTGGCAACAGTACCGGCCACATCGACCTGGACAACGAGATCCAGAACGCCACGATGAACCCCAACCGGCCGGGGGTGGGCGGCCTGGGCTTCGATACGCGTGAAAGCGGCACCAGCCAGTTCGTCGAACTGGGCGTGGCCGATCTGTACGCCAGCCTGAGCGGCACGGTCAGCACCACGCGCTGGGTGAACGTGGATGCCACCAACACGTCGGCCTTGTCCGGCAGCGCCTTCTCGGGTGCCTCCGGCAACATCGGCGTGAACGTGGCGGCGGGCACCGGCAATCTGCAGGCCAACAGCCTGGCCCTGGCAGTCGCCCAGCCCGGCACCGGCGGCGGTGGCGGCAGCGGCGAGTAAGCGCACCACCCCGGCCGTCCGCCAACGACCGGGTCCCCGGGAGCCCCTGTTCCTCCTCCCCCTTGGGACAGGGGCTCCCCCCTGCTGCCGGAGAACGCGATGATCGGCCACCGTCTCTCGCTGTGCCTGCTGGCCTGCGCGCTGTTGCTGGGCGGTGCGCCTGCACGGGCGGGCGACGTCGGCTTCGCTGGCGTGCTGCCCAACGGCGCGCTGCTGCAGCAGAAGGTCGAAAGCATGCAGGAACGGCGCTACCGCAACGTGGTGCGGCAGCATACCGATTACAGCTGCGGGGCCGCTGCACTGGCGACGATCCTGCGCCATGCCTACCACCTGCAGACCGACGAAGCGACGGTGATCGAGGGAATGATGGGGGTGTCCGATCCGGCGCTGGTGGCCGAGCGCGGCTTTTCCCTGCTCGACATCAAGCGCTATGTGGAATCGCTGGGCATGCGTGGGCGTGGCTACCGCATCGATGAAGCGCGCCTGCGCACACTTCGCGTTCCCGGCCTTGTGCTGATGGACGTGCGCGGCTTCCGCCACTTCGTGGTGCTCAAGCAGGTGCGCGAGGGCGTGGTCGAAGTGGCCGATCCGATCCTGGGCAACCGCAGCCTGGCGTTGCCCGAATTCCTGGCCGCCTGGCCATCACGTGCGGTTTTCGTGGTGATCGGCAGTGACTTCGATCGCAACACGGTCCTGCTGCAACCCAGCGAACGGCCCAGTGCCCGCGCGCTCTATGCGCGACAGGGGCCCATCACCGATGCCGAACTGGTCGACTTCGGCTTCAGCCACGCCGACCTGTTCTGAAGGAGGCTTCGCCATGTTCCGCCACCGCCTGTTGATGGTCCTGCTGCTGGCATGCCCCGCCCTGCATCTGCAGCCGGCAGAGGCTGCGCCCGGGCACGGCCTGAAGGAGATTCCGGATCCCGAACTGAGCCTGATGCGTGGCCGCTACACCGTGGGCGGCAATACCGTGGCGTGGTTCGGGGTGACGATGGTCTCGCAGTGGCAGGCCGGCAACGGAAGCATGCTGCAGGGTGCGTTGACCCTGGGCATGGACTTCCGCGGCGGCGGCAGCCCGACGCTGAGCTTCCAGCCCAGCGTGCACGTGACGGCTGCGGACGCGCCACTGCCGGAAACGCAGGGTCGCCACATCGACAGCAGCGGCCTGGCCAATGCCAGCGGCCTGGTGCAGAGCGTGCAGGTGGCCGGGGATGGCAACGTCGCCCGCAATGCGACCACGCTGGTGGTACGCAATGGCGCGGTGCCGGCCCCGCCGGGTGACGGCCCGCATTCGATCAGTGCGCAGGCTGCCGGCATGTCGGCCGCCGCGGTGCTGGACGGCAACCAGGCTCGCCTGCAGCTGCAGGTGGATGGCCAAGGCCTGGTCCAGCAATGGATACGCAATGGCAGCGTCGGCCAGGGCATCGCCCTGGCCGCAGACGGCCAGATCGCCAGCAACCAGCTGCGGCTGGAGCTGGTACGGGACACCGTGGGCGGCAACCTGCCGTTGAGCCAGAACGTGGCCCAGGCAATCGCGCTGAACCGCGGCATGGGGCCGGGCCGGTAACAGCGGCACGGCGTTGGGGGAGCGTTCCACAACGCAGGACACGAACATGCACACCTTGATGAGGATCACCCCGTTGGCGCTGGCGGCGCTGGCGGGCACCGCCCTCGCCACACCACCGGCGGATGATGGCGCCGACGTGCAGGCCCTGGCCAACCAGCTGGAGCAGCTGAAATCCAGCTACGCACAGGAAGTGCGGCGGCTGCGCGAACTGGACATGCAGGTGCAGGCCATGCAGGCGCGATTGAGCGGGAAGGTCGGACCGATGGCCCCGCCTGCGGCCGGCGAGCAAGGCCCGACCGCGCAGGCTTCGCCGGGCACCGAGGGCTATGCCAGCAGCGCCGCCGAGGCACAGCAGGCAAGGCAGGAATCGCGGCGCAGCGTGGATGATGTGAAGCAACAGCAGTCGGCGCTGTTCTCGCGCCGCTTCACCGTCGAGAACAGCCTCACCTACGCCCGCTACGACCGCAAGCAGCTCACCCTCAATGGCTTCCTGGCGCTGGACGCGATCTTCCTCGGCAACATCGCCATCGAAAACGTTGAATCCGATTCGCTCACCTACAACCTGGCCGCCCGCTGGGGCGTCAGCCCGAACCTGACGCTCAACCTGGATGTGCCGTACCTGGCGCGGCGCACGGTCTACCAGAAGGGTGGCGCCGGGGGGGCGGCAGCCGCCATCGCGCAGGAGCAGACCAACGGCAACGGCCTCGGCGACATCGGCCTGAGCGCGAACTACCGCCTGTTCGGCGAACGCGGCTGGCGCCCGGAGACCGTGCTCACCGCCGGAGTGACCGCGCCCACCGGGCGCGCACCCTACGGCCTGGACTGGAAGGTGATCGAGCGCGACGACGATGACTACATCCGCTTCGCCGTGCCCAAGGAACAGCCCACCGGCAATGGCGTGTGGCAGGCCAATGTGGGCCTGTCGATGGTCAAGACCGCCGATCCGGCCATCCTGTTCGCCAACCTCGGCTATGTGCATTCGTTCCCGCGTGGCTTCAGTGACATCGACAGCAATCCCGATACGGTCAACCCGGGTGACGTGAAACTGGGCGGCTCGGTCTACTTCGGTGCGGGCGTCGCCTTTGCATTCAACGAGCGCACCAGCCTCAGCCTGTCCTTCAGTGACCGCATCAGCGCCCGTGCCTCCACCCGCTTCCAGGGTGGAAAGTGGATGAAGGTGATCGGCAGCGACGCCAATGCGGCGTCACTGAACCTGGGCGTGACCTATGCGCTCAACGCGCACACCACGCTGGTCACGCTGCTGGGCATCGGGCTGACCCCGGATGCCCCCGACTTTACCTTGGCGTTCAAGATTCCGTACATGCTGTAGCGGCGAGGCGCCGTGGCATGATGGCGTCCCTGCCGCCAGTGGACGTCCATCATGCCCATCGGATTCATCGGCCTTGGCGTCATGGGCATGCCCATGGCCGCGCACCTGGCGCGCGCCGGCCACATGCTCTGGGGCTGGTCCCGCTCCGACCGCAACCATGCCACCGCCCGCGCCGCCGGCATCCGCGTCTCAGCGGCCGCCGGGGACGTGTTCGATGCATGCGCAACGATCGTCCTGATGCTTGCCAACGACCCGGCCATCGACGCGGTCCTGTCACGAAACGGCCCTGCGTTCACTGCCCGCGTCGAAGGCCGCCTGGTGATCAACATGGGCACCAGCTCGGCGGAGTATTCCCAGGCACTGGGCGAACAGATCCGCGCGGCCGGCGGGCGCTACGTGGAGGCGCCGGTCTCCGGTTCACGGCTTCAGGCCGAGTCCGCGCAGCTGGTCATCATGCTGGCCGGCGATGCGGCTGACGTTGCAGAAGCATCGCAGCTGCTTGCGCCGCTGGGCCGGCAGTGCGTGGCGTGCGGCCAGGTACCCGCGGCGTTGCGCATGAAACTGGCGGTGAACCTGTATCTGATCACGCTGGTCACCGCACTGGGCGAGGCCGTGCGCTTTGCCGAGGTCCACGGCATTGCCCTGGAGCGCTTTGCCGAAGTGCTCAACGCCGGGCCGATGGCCAGCGACGTATCGCGGATCAAGCTGGACAAGATGATCAGGGAAGACTTCGCCGTGCAGGCCTCGATCACCGACGTGCTGAAGAACAGCGGGCTGGTGGCTGCGGCAGCGCGCGAGGCAGGCATGCAGGCCCCCCTGATCGACGCCAGCGATGCGCTGTTCGCCCGGGCACAGCAGATGGGCCTGGGAGGCCAGGACATGGCGGCGGTACTGCAGGCGATCCGGGGCACCCCGCCGGCCACCGGCGGCGCCTGATCCGGATTCATCTTCCGGCACCACAGCGGTCGCTGGCCGCTGCTATATTCAGTCCAGTTCGGCAGGCATGGTGCCTGCCCTTGAATCACAGGGAGTTGGACATGGGTCTGGTACAGGCGGTGAAGGGTGCGGTCGGCGGCGTGCTGGCCGACCAATGGAAGGACTTCTACACCGTGCCGACGGGCCTGCCGTCCACGGCGGCCCTGTTCGCGGCGGTGCCGCGCGGCACCAACGCCGGCCGCGGCTCCAACACCAGCGGCTCGTCCAACATCATCAGCAACGGCTCGAAGATCATCGTGCCAGAGGGCTACGGCCTGCTGCTGTTCCAGGACGGCGCCATCACCGCGTTCGTCGCCGAACCGGGTGGCTACGAGTGGCGTTCGGACGACCTCAACTCGCAGTCGATCTTCGCCGGCGACGGCCTGGTCAGTACCTTCATCAAGCAGAGCTGGGAACGCTTCAAGTTCGGCGGCCAGCCGGGCTCGCAGCAGGCTGCCTATTTCGTTTCGCTGAAGGAGCTGCCGGACAACCGCTTCGGTACCCAGTCGGAAATCTACTGGGACGACGGCTTCCTCAACACGCAGGTCGGCGCGGTCACGCGCGGCTCGTACACGCTGAAGATCGTCGACCCGATCCTGTTCGTGAAGAACTTCGTGCCGGCCAGCTACCTGCAGCCCGGCCAGGTGTTCGACTTCACCGATCTGGACAACGCCGCCGCCAGCCAGCTGTTCAATGAAGTGGTCGGTTCGCTGGCCCCGGCCTTCAGCCTGTATACCAACGATCCGGGCAAGGGCAACCGCATCACCCGGTTGCAGCAGGATTCGATCGGCTTCGCGCAGAGCCTGTCGGCTGCCGTCGAGCAGGCCTACCAGTGGCAGAGCGATCGTGGCCTGGCCATCGTCAAGACCGCCATCGTTTCGATCGAGTACGACGCCAACACCCGCGAACTGCTGAAGACCGTGCAGCGTGCCGATGCCCTGTCCGGTTCGCGCGGCAATTCCAACCTGCAGGCCAGCGTCGCCCAGGGCATCCAGTCGGCCGGCGAGAACGGCGGTGCCGCAGGCCTGGTCGGCGTCGGCATGGCCTCGGGGATGTTCGGTGTCGGCGGCATGCAGCAGCCGGTCGCCCCGGCCGCGGACGACCCGGTGGCCAAGCTGAAGATGGCCAAGGAAATGCTGGACCTGGGGCTGATCACCCAGGGCGACTATGACGCCCTGAAAGCCAAGGCACTGGGCCTGTAACGGCAGGACGCACGACCCACATGTCCGATCCCCGAAACGGCCCACCGCCGCTGCCCGGATCCGCGCCCGCGACGCCGCCGCCCCTGCCGGCGGCGTCGTTGGATGGGCCCGGTTCGCCGCAGGACGTTCCTCCCCTGCCCGGCAGCTTCCCGCTGGACACCTCGAAACTGCCGCAGGCCATCCGCGATGAAGTGGAAGCGCCTGACCCGGTGGCCATCGACACCTCGGCCAGCGAACTGAAGGACGGCCTCAACCGCTGCCCGAAGTGCGGCGCCAGCGACATCCGTCCCAAGCCCGGCACTGACATCCTCGTCTGCCTGTACTGCCGTCACCAATGGCATGGCGCGCGGGTCGAGGAAGAATTCGGCCTGGGCGAGGCCATCGACCAGCTGCGCGGCACGGTCATCGCCTCCGGTGCGCGTGACATCGATGCCGACACCTCGGCACTGATGACGTTCAAATGCACCGGCTGCGGCGCCGAGGTCACGGTCAATACCGAGAGCACGATGACGGCGCGTTGCCACTGGTGCCGCCATGTGTTCGGCGTCAACGAACAGATCAGCAATGGCGCGGTGCCCGATGCGGTGCTGCCGTTCCATATCAGGAAGGACGATGCGGTCGCGCGCATCCGCCAGTTCGTCGACAAGCGCCGCATGTTCGCGCTGAAGGCGTTCAAGGACCAGTTCACCCCGGAAAACGTGGTGGGCGTGTTCCTGCCCTACATGATCGTCGACAGCAATGCCAGCGCGGCCGTGGCCGGCAAGGGCGAGATCAAGACGCGCGAGTACACGGTGGGCAGCGAGAAGAACAAGCGCACCCTGTACGATGCCGATGTCTACCAGGTCGAGCGCCAGGTGGATTTCACCGTCGATGACCTGCCGCTGGAATCCTCGGCCGAGCGCGGGAATCTTGATACCCGCGCCAACACCAACAACATCATCAACACCATCCTGCCGTTCGACACCAAGAACGCGGTGAAGTGGAACGCCTCGTACCTGGCCGGCTTCACCTCTGAAAAACGCAACCTGGATGTGGAAAAGCTGCGGCCGCGGCTGGAAGACCAGCTGCTGTCGATCGCCCGTGCGCAGGTGGAAGGGTCGGTGAGGCGCTACAACCGTGGCGTGCGCTGGGAACAGGAACAGCTGGACGTGCACGGCACCCGCTGGGTCTCGATGTACCTGCCGGTGTGGCTGTACTCCTACCACCAGCCTGGAAAGAACGGCGGCATGCTGCACTACATCGCGGTGAACGGCCGTACCGGCGAAACCATGGGCAGCGTGCCCGTGCAGCAATGGAAGATGCTGCTGGCGGCACTGGCCACCGGCACCATCATTGAAGCCCTCGCAATTGCCTTCCTGGTGGCAACCACATGAGCGACGACAGTGGCCTCTGGCTGTTGGCGGCAGGTCCGGCCAGCGCAACCGCGCTGTACTGGGCGCTGTACCGCTATTACCGCAACACCGATAAATCGCATTCCTTCGAGCACGAGACCGCCATCGAGGCCAAGCCGGTCACCGGCTCGGACCAGCAGGTGGGCCGGGTCACCGGCACCGAGGAGAAGCGCATCCGCGGCGACAATGTGTACGAGTACCGGAAACGGGTCGCTCGGGTGAAACCCGAAGGATAGAGCCAGGCCAAGCCTGGCTGCGGGGCGTGCCGGCCGCTGGCCGGCATTCCTTCGGTTTCTGGGCGTCAAAGGGGAGCCGGCCAGCGGCCGGCACTACCCTTCAGCAGACAGCACCTTGGGCGCGTCCTCACGCCGTCTCCCACCCCACCGGTTCGATACTCGCGCGATCCACCCTGCCGAGGATCCTGCGATGGCCGCCGTTCCTGCCCGTGCCTGCCTGTCCGTCCTGTGCTTCCTGGCCCTGCCCGCCCTTGCGCAGGACGCGTCGTTCGGCTTCGGTGAACAGACCTCCCGTACCGAGCAGACCACGCAATCCAGCAGTACCCAGACCCAGAGCAGTGGCGCGATGACCACGCAGACCACCACCAGCGGCAGCTCGCAGTCCGAGTCGCGCAGTGAAAGCAAGGGGCTGGACGTGGACTTCGGCTTCCACGACAACAACGATGACTGGGACCACGACCGCCAGCGCGGCGGCCGCGGCGTGCGCGAAGGCGATCTGTTCGGCAGCTGGACGCTGGGCCAGGAGAACGGCAGCACGTGCACCATCGAACTGAAGAGCATCGAGTGGTTCGGTGGCTACAGCGCCTACGTACCCGCCGGCTGCCCGGACGGCTTCTTCTCGGCCAACCGCTGGGTGCTGTCAGGCAACCAGCTGCTGCTCACCGATACCAGCAACACGGTATTCGGGCGCTTCCGCGTGTCGGGCGGCGGGCGCTGGTCGGGGTTCCGTGAATCCGACGGTGCGCGGTTGTATCTCAACCCCAAGGGGCGCTGAGCGTAGCGTGCACGCAGCGGGCACGCGCCGACCGCGAAGATCAGGCGTCCGCCCCGCCCGCTCGCCGAAATGTCCGCTCCCACTGGTTCCCGCCTTGTCATCTACGCCGCGCTCGCGGGCAACCTCGCCATTGCGATCGCCAAGTTCATCGCCGCCGGCATCTCCGGCAGCTCGGCCATGCTCAGCGAGGGCGTGCATTCGCTGGTCGACACCCTGAATGAACTTCTGCTGCTGTACGGCCTGCGCCGCGCCGGCAAGGCGCCGGACCCGGTGCACCCATTCGGCTACGGCCGCGAGCTTTACTTCTGGAGCTTCATCGTTGCCCTGCTGGTGTTCGCGGCCGGCGCAGGCGTCTCGGCCTACGAAGGCATCCAGCACATCCGCCATCCCGAGCCGGCACGCAACCATGCCCTGAGCTACAGCGTGCTGGGCATTTCCATCCTGTTCGAGGGTGCGTCCTGGTGGGTGGCGCTGCGCGAGTTCCGCCGGACCAAGGGCAAACTCGGCTATTTCGAAGCGTTCCGCCGCAGCAAGGATCCCTCCACCTTCACCGTGTTGCTGGAAGACAGCGCCGCCCTGCTCGGCCTCGGCTTTGCGCTGGCCGGGCTGCTGGCCGCCCAGCTGCTCGAAATGCCGGTGCTCGATGGTGTTGCCTCGTTGTGCATCGCCGGCGTGCTGGCTGCGACTGCCTTCCTTCTCGCCCGCGAGACCAAGGGCCTGCTGGTGGGAGAGCCCGCCCATCCGGCGGTGGCCGAGCGGATCATGGCCGTGGCCGAAACCGATCCGGACCTGCGTCGCGCCAATGGCGTGACCACCATGCAGATGGGCCCGGAACAGGTGGTGGCCATGCTCAGCGCCGAGTTCGAGGATGACCGGCAGACCCCACAGATCGAAGCCTGCATCACCCGGATCGAAACGGCGGTGAAGCGCGAGTATCCGGAACTGGTGGCACTGTTCATCAAGCCGCAGACGCCCGAGGTCTATGCCGCCCGGCGCGCCGCCCTGGCGCCCGCTTCCGCACCACGATGACACGCTGTCTGCGCGCGTTTCACCTGCGCGGTGCCACAGTGGCACGGTCCTTCACCTGAACCTGCCGCTGCCGTGCCGGACTGGTTGCCCGCCTCCCTGCAGATCCTTCCGCGCAGCTTCTACCAGCGCCCGCCGACCGAGGTCGCCCCTGAGCTGCTCAACAAGCTGCTGGTCCGCGACGACGGTCGCACCGGCCGCATCGTCGAGGTGGAAGCCGACGCCGGCCGTGATGATCCGGCGGCGCACTCCTATCGCGGACAGACGCCGCGCACGGCCAGCATGTTCGGCGAGGCCGGCCACCTCTATGTGTATTTCACTTACGGCATGCATTGGGGCAGCAACGTGGTCTGTGGAGAGGTCGGTGAAGGCGTGGCGGTGCTGCTGCGGGCCGTCGAGCCGCTGGCGGGCCTTGAGCGCATGCACGAGCTGCGCCCCGCCGCGCGCCGGGACCACGATCTGGCCAGCGGGCCGGGCAAGCTGTCGCAGGCCTTCGGGCTGGACCGCGGTTTCGACGGCGCCGACCTGGTGACCGGCAGCCACGGCATTGTCATTGCCAGCGATGGCGTGCCGCCTCCGGCGGATCCGGTGGTGGGGCCTCGCATCGGCATCACACGCGCAGTCGATTTCCCTTGGCGCTGGCACATCCGTGATCACCGTCACGTATCGATTCGACCGCGCTCCCCTGCATCGTCTGTGAAGAGACGCCGATGACCCCTCTCGACAAACCATTGCGGCGCGAACTGCAGATCGACGGCCAGCCCTACACGCTCACTGTGGATCCGGAAGGACTGAAGCTCGTTGAAAAAGGCCGGCGCAAAGGCATCGCATTGCGCTGGCAGGACCTGGTGTCCGGAGACGCCGCGCTGGCCACGGCACTGCAGGCCTCGCTCAGCGAGCGCTGAGCCGGCGCTGCCGCCTCACATCGGCATCACCCAGCCATGGCGATACATAACGCCGTGCGCACTAGCGTAGCCCCAGACAGCCGCCGCAACCGCCCTCGCCACCCAGCCCTGAAAAGCGCCATGGACGAAGCCGAACGACTGCTCGAAATCGACCGCCTCCGCCTGCTCGACACGCCGCCGGAACCGGTGTTCGATGCCATTGTCGCCGCCGCGCGCGCCGCCACCGGCATGACCATGGGCCTGATCACGGTCGTGGCCGAAGACCGACAATGGTTCAAGGCCAACATCGGGTTGGAAGGCGTCAGCGAGACGGCCCGGGAGATCTCGTTCTGCACCCATGCGATCCGCCAGGACGGGCTGTTCGAGATTCCCGACGCGCGCCAGGACCCCCGCTTCTCCACCAATCCACTGGTGACTGGCGGCCCTCGCATCCGCCACTACGCCGGTATCCCGCTGGGCTCGGCGCAGGGCGCGCGCATCGGCACGCTGTGCCTGCTCGATGCCATGCCCGGCGTGCTGTCGCCGTCGCAGCGCGAGCTGATGGTGCACCTGGCGCGGGTCACCACGCAGGTGCTCGAGCAGCGCAGCACGCTGATGGCCCAGGTCGGCCAGGCCAAGGCGCTGCATCGCGAGCTCAAGCGCAGCGAGGATTTCCTGGAGCGCACCAACCGCGCCGCGCGGGTGGGCGGCTGGGAAATGGACCTGGTCAGCAACGAGGTGCGCTGGACCCGCGAGACCAAGCAGATCCACGGCGTGCGGGCCAACTACCAGCCCACGCTTGATACCGCCCTGTCGTTCTATCGCGAAGACAGCCGCGCCATCATCCGCACTGCGGTGCAGCGCTGCATCGATGAAGGGACCTCCTGGGAAGTGCAGCTGCCGATGACCACTGCCGACGGGCGCGCGATCTGGACCCGGGTGGTCGGGGGACGTCAGCAGGTCGATGGACGCCCGCGGCTGGTCGGGGCCATCCAGGACATCACCGAAGAGCGCGCCGCACTGGACGCGCTGGAGGCCAGCGAGACACGCTACCGCCGGCTGTTCCACTACAGCCTGGGCCTGATCTGCACCCACACGCTGGAAGGCGTGCTGACCTCGGTCAATCCGGCCGCCGTGCAGTCGCTGGGGTTCGAAGAGAGCCAGATGATCGGGCGCAGCCTGTGTGACCTGATGCCGCCGGAAAAGCGCGAGGGCTTCAAGGCCTACCTCAAGCGGATACAGGCCAACCACACCGACGCCGGCGTGATCGAACTGATCGCCGCCGATGGAACCCGCCATTACTGGGCGTACCACAACGTGCTCGATACCGAGGCCGATCCGCCCTATGTGCTTGGACACGCGCAGGACGTCACCGCCCTGCGGATGCAGGAACAACAGCTGCGCGAGATGTCCTTCAAGGATCCACTCACCCAATGCTACAACCGCCGCTTCCTGCACCGCCTGGATGAACTGGTCGACGAGCGCTGGGCCTGCGTGATGTTCGATCTGGACCATTTCAAGCGCATCAACGACACCCAGGGCCATCGCCGCGGCGATGCCGTGCTGGTCGAGTTCGCGGCCTTCCTGCGCTCCGCCCTCGGCAAGGATGAAACCGTGGTGCGGCTGGGCGGCGACGAGTTCATGGTGGTGCTGGTCGCACCCGCGCACGGCCGTCTGAGCGAGCTTGAACACTGGTACCGGGACCATGCAGCGCTGTCACCCACCGCGTTCTCGATGGGCGCGGCGATCAATACGCCCGGCGAGCCAGTGGCCGACACCATCCAGAAGGCCGACAGCCGCCTGTACCGTACCCGCGAGCGGGTGCGCCGCGAGCGGCGCGAGGACCCCGCCGCGCGCTGATCAGGCGCGCACCGTCACCCAGGCCGGCGCATGATCGCTGGCCTTTTCCTGCAGGCGTACCCAGCGGTCGACGCCGGCATCCTTCAGTCGCTCCGTCAGCACGGGATTCAACAGCAGATGATCGATGCGCAGCCCACGGTCGCGCTCGGCATGCTGGCGGAAGTAGTCCCAGAATGTGTAGATCGTGGCGTCGCCGTGCACCTGCCTCAGCGCATCGGTCCAGCCCTGCGCGAGCAGCCGCTCGAAGGCCTCGCGAACCTCGGGCTGGAACAGGGCATCGCGGCGCCAGGCCTTGGGGTCGTAGACGTCGGCATCGGTGGGAATCACATTGAAGTCACCCAGCAGCAGTGCCGGGTGCGGCAGATCGACCAGGCTGCGCGCATGCCGGAGGAGGCGCTCCATCCAGCGCAGCTTGTAGTCGAACTTCGGCCCGGGCTGCGGGTTGCCGTTGGGCAGGTAGAGGGCGCCCACGATGACGCCGTGCACGGCCGCTTCCAGGTAGCGGCTCTGCGTATCCCTGGGTTCGCCCGGCAAGCGCCGGCGGCTCTCAACCGGGGTGGTCCCCCGTGCCAGCAGCGCCACGCCGTTCCAGCGCGCCTCGCCCTGCCACAGCGCACCGTAGCCGGCCTCTTCCAATGCTGCAGCGGGAAACGCGGCGTCGGTCGCCTTCAGTTCCTGCAGGGCAACCACGTCCGGCGATTCCCTGTGCAACCAATCCAGCAACTGCGGCAGGCGCGTGCCGATCCCGTTGACGTTGAACGTGGCAATGCGGAGCGTCTTGCGGCGGGCCATGCACGAGGCCTCTCTGCGCTGCGGATGAGCCTTCACTGTGCGCGCCGGCGCATGCACGGTCCGTGGATGCCGCGTCACGGCAGGGTTCCGTTCGTTTCACGAGCCGCTGCCACGCCCGGCAGCAGGCTGTTCGCCCGTGAACGGTGCTGGAGAAGCCTCATGGCGGTGCGTCCGCTGCGCGCCATCTACCAGATCGACCCCTACCTGTTCCGCGACAGTGATGGCTGCGGCTGGGGCACGCTGGATGGCATCACCGAAAAGCTGGACCATCTGCAATGGCTCGGCATCAGCCATGTGTGGCTGCTGCCGTTCTACTGCAACGCCGGCCGTGACGGTGGCTACGATGTCACCGACCACTATCGCATCGATCCACGCCTCGGCGATGAGTCCGCGTTCCAGCGCCTGGTCGATGCCGCCGATGCACGTGGCATCGGCATCATCGTGGAACTGGTGATGCAGCACACTGCCAGCGCCCACCCCTGGTTCGTCGCCGCGCAGCAGGGCGACCCGGCCTGGCGCGCCTGGTATCTCTGGAGCGACCACGTACCGGACGACGGCCTGCAGCCGATGTTCCCGCCCATCGAGGCCTCGGCCTGGACGTGGGATGCCGAGGCCGGCGCGTTCAACCGGCACATGTTCTACCGGCACGAGCCCGACCTGGAGCTGGCCCACGCACCGGTTCGCGACGAACTGCTGCGGGTGATGGAATTCTGGCTGCAGCGCGGCGTAGCCGGCTTTCGCGTGGACGCCGTCCCGTATATGGTCGAGCGCGCCCGCCACGCGGACCCGCACGACGACGGACTGTGGCTGCTGGAGGCGATGCGTGCCACGGCAGACGCGCAGCAGCCGGGCCTGCCGCTGATCGGCGAAGCGGACGTCAGCGCATCCCACTACGGTAACTTCCTGTGCGAGGGGCGGCGCCTCTCGCACCTGCTCGACTTCCACCTCAACAATCACTTCTTCCTGGCACTGGCGCGCGGTGACGCGAGCGAAGTGGCGCGGGTCATGGCCGAATACGGCCCACAGGCGCCGCCGGACACCCGCATCGCCTGGCTGCGCAACAATGATGAGCTGGACCTGGAGCAGCTGGAGCCGGACGAACGCGAAGCGGTGATGCAGCGCTTCGCGCCCGAACCTGGCATGCGCATCTATGGCCGCGGCATCCGCCGCCGGCTTGCACCGATGCTGGAGGGCGATGTCGCATGGCAGGCCATGGCCTGGGCGGCGCTGCTGTCGCTGGGCCAGGTGCCGGTGATCCGCTATGGCGAGGAGATCGGCCTGGGTGACTGCCTGGAGCTGCCCGAACGCAATGCCGTGCGCATGCCCATGCACTGGCATGGCCGCCCAGGGGCGGGGTTCACCGATCGACCGCGGCATGCGTGGCGCGCGCCACCGGCAGACGGCCCCTACGGCTACCGGACGGTGAATGTCGAGGTGCAACGTAGAACGCCCGGCTCGCTGCTGCTGCGCGTGCGCGAGCTGCTGCTGCAGCGCAATGCCCATCCCGTGCTGCAGCAGGGGCCACATGCGCTCGACCCACCGTCACCTGCGTTGCTGATGCTCTGCTACGGCGACGCGCCCCGGCAGGCGTTGGCACTGATCAACTTCGGCGACGAACCGGTGGAGGTGGATCTGCCCCTGCGCGGCCCGCTGCGCACGCTGGTGGCCCATGGCGCCAGGCTGCGCGATCATCGCTGCATCCTGCAGGGGCACGGCTACACCTGGCTGGCCGCAGACGGGGCCTGAGTGCGCAGCGCGGGCAGCACGTGTTCGGCGAAGTCATCGATGAAGCGTTCCTGCTCACGGTTCACGTTGTGCAGGTAGATGCGATCGAACCCCAATGACTGCAGTTCCTGCAGCCAGGCCTTGTGCCGGGCCAGGTCTGCCGATACATGCACGCGCCCGCGTAGCTCCTCGGCGCTGATCGATCGGGCGTGTGCTTCGAACTGTTCGGGCTGGTCCAGCCCTTCGGCCAGTTCCGGTGGGAGCACGTTGGCGCTCCACTGCTCCATCGCGCCGTCCAGCGCCGCTTGTTCGGCGCGGGCGTAGGAGAGCTTGGCCTGCAGGTACATCGGCTTGCCCCTGCCACCGCCGTCCTCGAACGCCGCCACGACACGCCTCAACTGCGCCAGTGGCTGGCTGATGGTGATCAGGCCATCGGCCCAGCCGCCCATCCAGCGTGCGGTTTCCTCGGTGACGGCCGCCCCCAGCAGCGGCAGCGGCAGTGCTGGCCGGCTGTACAGCCGCGCCTTTCGGACCTGGAAGCCCCCCGTGTGGTCGACCTGCTCGCCGCCCCACAACCGCCGCATCACCTCGGCCGCATCGCGCAGTGCCTTCTGCCGCTCCCGCTTGGCTGGCCACGCCTGTCCGGTGATGCGTTCGTTCAGCGCCTCGCCGGTGCCGAGTGCCAGCCAGATCCGTCCCGGCGCCAGCTGCTCCAGGGTGGCCGCGGCCTGCGCCACCAATGCCGGGTGCTGGCGCAGCATCGGGCACGTCACCATGCCCAGGGTCAACGCGCTCTGCACTGCCAGTGCGCCCGCCCATACCCAGCTATGGCCGGACTGCCCTTGCGCGGCCGTCCAGGGGTGGAAGTGGTCCGAGCACATCAGGGCCTCGAATCCCGCCTGTTCGGCGCGCAGCGCCAGGCCCAACAGCGTGGCGGGCGGGAACTGCTCATGCGATGCGTGGTAGCCGATGGTCATCACGGGTTCCCTGCGGGCACTGGACACGATGGCAACACGTTCCCAGCTAAAACGGCGTCATGGAAACGAACGCTTCCTGCATCGGGCATCGACGCTGGGCTATCGCCGAGGGCTACATTCCCGCCTGGAGCAACGGCCCGTCACCGGAGATGCAGAGCCGCGAAACCTGCTGCGTACTCAATGCCGGCAACGAGGACGCGCATGTCACGCTGACCCTCTACTTCGAGGACCGCGATCCTGTCGGCCCCTACCGGATCACCGTACCCGCGCGACGCACCTGCCATCTGCGCTTCAATGACCTGGAGGACCCGGCGCCGGTGCCGCGCGGCATGGGCTTCGCCACCCTCGTCGAATCCGACCAGCCGATCATCGTGCAGCACACGCGGCTGGATTCGCGGCAGCCGGCCAACAGCATCATGACCACGATCGCCCATCCGTTGTGAAGCCGCACGCGAGCGCGTCCACACGGTCACGACACTGTACCCTCCGGTCGTTTACCCGTTCGGCGCGACACTGCGGTCAATCAACGATCGGAGAGTGACGATGGCCCTGCCCGACTACCCACGCCCGCCCTTCCCCGCCCAGCAGCAAGCCTTCCCCGGCAAGACCGCGCAGATGCAGCCGCGGCCGGATCACGGCGAGGACAGCTATCGCGGCCATGGCCAGCTGCAGGGCAAGAAGGCACTGATCACCGGCGGTGACAGCGGCATCGGCGCAGCGGTGGCCATTGCTTTCGCGCGCGAGGGCGCCGATGTCGCCATCGCGTTCCTCGATGGCGAGCAGGACGACGCCCGCCATGTACAGCAGCAGATCGAACAGGCCGGGCGCAAGGCCGTGCTCGTGCCCTGTGACATCAGCGACCCGGCGCAGGCGCGCTCGCTGGTGGATCGTGTGGCCAGCGAGCTGGACGGTCTCGACATCCTCGTCAACAACGCGGCCTACCAGCGCTACTACGAGCATTTCGACGACATCACCCTGGATGACTGGAAGCGGACGTTCGATACCAATGTCCACGCCGTGTTCAATCTGACGCGGTTGTGCGTGCCGCACCTGCGCGGTGGCGGCGCGATCATCAACACCGCATCGGTCAATTCCAAGCGACCGACCCCGAACATCCTTCCGTACTCTGCGACCAAGGGCGCCGTCGCCAACCTGACGCTGGGGCTGGCGGGCCTGCTGGCCGAGCATCAGATCCGCGTCAATGCCGTGCTGCCCGGCCCGATCTGGACGCCGTTCATTCCGGCAGGCATGGCCGCCGAAGAGGTCGAGCAGTTCGGCTCGCAGACGCCGTTCGGCCGCCCCGGGCAACCCGCCGAACTGGCCTCGGCCTACGTGATGCTGGCTTCCGACAGCGCCAGTTACACCTCCGGTGCATTGCTGACCATCTCCGGCGGCGCGGCAACGCTGTGACCACTCATGGCCGGACTGCCTGCCTGGATCGCGGATTGGCTGCTGGTGGTGGTGCCGGTGGCCGAGGTGCTGGTCATTCTCGGGGTGGCCTGGCTGATGGCGCGTGCCCTGGCATGGTTGCTCGTGCAGGCCCGGCAGCGCGGCCGGCTGGCGCCTGAGCTGCACGTAGGCCTGCGCCGCGGCGGTGCGCTACTGCTGTACCTGGCGGCCACGCTGCTGATACTGGAGCGCCTGGGCGTGTCGCGCTCGGTGCTGTGGACCGCGCTGACCGGCTTCATGGCAGTCGGTGCGGTGGCATTCTTCGCCGCATGGAGCGTGCTGTCCAACCTGTTCTGTTCGTTCCTGATCGTCGCCACGCGCCCGTTCCGCATCAACGACACCATCGAGGTACTGGAGAGCGTGGACAAGCCGGGCCTGTGTGGCCAGGTGGTGGACATCAACCTGATCTACACCACGCTGAGTGATCGTGGCGACGGCGCGCGCGGTTGCCTGCTGCGCGTGCCGAACTCGTTGTTCTTCCAGCGCATTACCCGCCACTGGGGTGACAGCGGCTATTCGCAGCTGCCGGGCAGCCTGCCGATAAAGGGCAAGGTGCGCTGAGCAGCGGCAGGGCCGCGCTCATGCCCGGCTTGCTGCGCGCAGCGCAGGGTGCATCGCGGCCGAACGGAGCGCAGCCGAGCGCAGGCCCGGCTCTACAGCGACCCTACTCCGCCGCCAATGCCTGGATAGGTTCCAGCTGTGCCGCACTGCGTGCCGGGAAGTAGCCGAAGCCCAACCCGATCGCAGACGAACACACCAACGCGGCCAGCACCGGCCCTGGCGTGAACAGGAACGGCACGCCCAGCGCCAGCAGGCTCGACAATGCGCTGACGCCAAAGGCCAACAGCACGCCCAGCGCCCCGCCGAACAGGCAGATCAACACCGCTTCGATCAGGAACTGGCGCAGGATGTCGCCCTGCCGCGCCCCTACCGCCAGCCGCACGCCAATCTCGCGCACGCGCTCCTTCACCGACACCAGCATGATGTTCATCACGCCCACCCCGCCGACCACCAGCGCCACCGCCGCGATGGCCGAGACCAACGCGGCCAGGGTCTGGCTCGACTTCATCACCGCCTTGCGGATCTGGTCCGCGTTGTAGATGAAGAAATCACGACGCCCGTGCAGCCGCTGCAGTTCGGCACCCAACGATGCCTCCGCTGCTCGGGTTGGCACGTCATCGCGCACCCGCACGGTGATGCTCTCCAGGCGCGGGCTGCCCAGCAGCCGCGAAGCCGCCGAGGTGTACGGCACGTAGACCGTCGGCGTTGCGCCACCGGCGAACGCGCTGGTCCCCACCACGCCGATCACTTCCACCGGCATCCCGCCCAGCAGCACCGTGCTGCCCACCGGGCTGCCACTGGACAACGCCTTGGCCGCCTTCTGGTCGAGCACGCCGACAGCACGATGCGCGTGGACCTCGTCATCCGTGAAGAACCGGCCGGCCTTCAGCCGCAGCCCGCGCACGCGCGGTAGGTCAGCGCCCACGCCAAGCACCTGCGTGTTGGCACGCCGGCTGCCCTGCAACGCGGCCACCGAACCGCTCAGGTTGGGGCTTACGCTGTCTACGTAGCCCAATGCGGCCAGGTGATCGGCGTCGGCCACCACCAGTGTTTCAATCTCCGCCGATCGCGGGTCGCCAAAATCAGTGCCCGGGAAGATCTCCAGCGTGCTGGCGCCCAGCTCGTTGATCTGTGACTCGACCTGTGCCTGCGCGCCTTTGCCCAGTGCCACCACCGTCACCACGGCAGCCACGCCGATGATGATGCCCAGCATGGTCAACAAGGTACGCAGCCGGTGGGCCAACATCGAACGTACTGCCATGCGCGTCGCCTCCCGCATGGCATCAACGCGGGCGCGCCGTTCGGCGGCCACGGCGGGCGCGCGCTCCGATGCGTCTGCATGCGGTCGCACCGGCTGGCCTCGCGCCTGTCGATCTGCCACCACGCGTCCATCGGCGATCTCGATCACACGCGACGCATGGGCGGCAATCGCCGCGTCATGCGTCACCAGGATCACGGTATGGCCCTGGCCGTGCAGGCGCTTCAGTTCAGCCATCACCTGCTGGCCGCTGGCATGGTCCAACGCGCCGGTGGGTTCGTCAGCCAGCACGATCGCGCCGCCGTTCATCAGCGAGCGTGCGATGGAAACGCGCTGCTGCTGGCCACCGGACAATTGGCTGGGCCGGTTCGTGGTCCGCTCGCCCAGGCCGAGTGTTTCCAGCAGCAGGCGAGCCCGCGTGGTGCGCGCGTCGGCGGCCACGCCGGCATAGACGGCGGGCAACGCTACGTTCTCGATGGCACTGAGGTTCTCCATCAGGTTGTAGCGCTGGAAGATGAAGCCGAAGTGCTCGCGGCGCAGGCGTGCCAGCTGGTCGGGCGACATCTGCTCGGTCGCTGCCCCATCCACGCGGTAGCTGCCTTCAGTCGGCCGGTCCAGGCAGCCCAGGATGTTCATCAGGGTGGACTTGCCCGAGCCCGAGGGGCCGATGATGGCGATGAACTCACCGGCGTCGATGCGCAGCGAGACCTCCTTCAGCACCACCACTTCACCGGCGGCCGAGCGATAGGCGCGCGATACGCCCTGTAGTTCCAGCAGTGCGTCGGCCATGCTCACATCCCCAGCAGGCTGGTGGGTTCGGCGTCGCCGCCGCTGGATGCCTGGCCAACCACCACGTTCTCGCCGGCTTCCAGGCCGGACAGGATCTGCACGGCGGTGGCGGTGCGCAGGCCGGTGGTCACTGCGCGCTCGCGGGCACGGCCCTTCGCATCGACCACCCGCACGGTCGTGCGGGTACCGGCCCCGTCACCGGCCTCGGTCAATGCGCTCAGCGGCACCTGCAGCGCGTTGGCCACGCGTGCCAGCTGGATCGTCACCTTCACCGTCATCGAGGGCTTCAGCATCAGGCCCGGATTGGCCACGTCGAACAGTCCCGCGTAGTACACCGCTTTGGGCGTCTGCGCCGATCCGCCGCTGTTGCCGCTGGCTGCGTCGGCGATCGACGAAGGCGCAGGCTCAAGCTGTTGCAGATGGGATTCGTAGCGGCGCCCGCTCGGACCCAGCGTCGAGAACCACAGCCGCTGGCCGGGTGCGATCAGCTCCACGTCGGCCTCGGCGATCTCGGCGCGTACGGTCACGATGTCCATCTGTGCCAGCATCACGAGGGTCGGCGTGGTCTGCATCGAGTTCAGCGTCTGCCCCGCCTTGGTGACGATGGCCACGATGTAGCCCGCGGACGGCGAGACGATACGGGTGTAGCCCAGGTTGATGCGGGCGGTTTCGACCTGGGTCACCGCCTGGTCGATCTGCGCCTGCAATGCAGCGACATCCGAACGTGCCGCGTCGCGCGCCACGCGCGCCGCTTCAAAGCTCTCCTGCGAGACCAGGCGCGATGCCACCAGCTGTGACTGCCGATCATACGTGCGAAGCGCCTGGGTGTAGCGCGCCTGGCTGGCCGCGTGCTGCGCACGCAGCGCATTGGCGGCCGCCTCGGCGCTGCGCAGGGCAATCCTCTGCGGTTGTGAATCCACCTCGGCAATCAGGTCGCCGGCCTGTACGTGCTGGCCCAGCACCACGTGCAGGCGCTTGACCTGCCCCGAGACCTGCGCGCCCACGGCCACCAGCTCCTTTGGATTGACCCGGCCGACCGCCTGCACGGTCCGCTCCAGATCGGCAACCGTGGCCGGTGCGGTGATCAAGGCGGCATCATCGCCATCGGCAAACGCCCACCAGCTGCCCGCGCCGGCAAGAACGGCCAGCGTTGCGGCAATGATCCAGGTTCTGCGGTTGTTCATGGAAACATCCGGGGTGCGTGCAGCCGCCGGGTGCGGCTGCCAGGTCCGCAGTCTGGGAGCCCCAGGTGGATGTTTCTTGGAGCCACCGTGGAGATTGGATGGAGACGCGGCAACCGTTCATGCACCACGTCGGCGGCTGAATCCGCGGCGCGGCTCCACGCAATCTCGACACAATCTCGACCAAGTCTCCATCTACGGGCGCTAGCCTCGGCGGCCTCGCCGACTGCCTGCCCGCCGTGACCCGTCCCTATCCCGAGCTGCCCCCGTTGGATGTGCGCCGCGCTTACCTGGCCTGGTGTGCGCCCTCGCCCTGGTCGCTGGCGCTGGTGATGGCATCAACCATGGCGTGGCTGCTGGCCAGCCAGGACCCGATGCCGCCGCTGCTGGCCGGCTTCGGCGCCGCCGCACTGGCGTGGTTCCGCAGCGACGGCCCCGGCCACGCCACCCGCGCGGGGACAGCCGTCTCGCTGCTGCTGATCGGGTTGGCGATGACGTCGGCCACGGCCTTCGGCGCCCACGCCGCGCTGTACCTGCTGCTGGCGGCCACGGCGCTACTGCTGTTGGCCCTGCTGGCCCTGCGGCTGCGCGCCATCACCGCCATGGCGGCACGCCTGCAGGCACGGGTGGATGCCACCCCGATGGACTGCCGCTGGACCCACCTGCCGGCTGCGCTCTCCACGCTGGTGGTGCAGCAGCTGCGCGGCGCGGGTCCGGTGGAGCCGTCCCTGCATCGCACGCTGGTGCTAGCCACGCTGGCCTGGGCAGCCGACGCGGAAGCGCAGGCCATGGAGCGCCGACGATGACGCTGCCGTTGATGCCGCATGTCCCCGCACCGACCGTAGACGCGTACCCGCCGATGAAACATGAACTCCGCAGCCGACCGGCGCCCCTGGTCCTGATTGCCGAAGACGAGGGTGAAATCGCCGACATCCTCGGCGCCTACCTGGCACGCTCCGGGCTGCGCAGTGCCCGCGCCGCTGACGGCGAAGCGGCCCTGGCCAGCCATCGCCAGCTGCGTCCGGACCTGGTGCTGCTGGACGTGCAGATGCCCAGGATGGACGGCTGGCAGGTGCTGAGCGAGCTGCGCCGGCGCGGCAATACGCCGGTGATCATGCTCACCGCGCTCGACCAGGACGTGGACAAGCTGACCGGCCTGCGCGTCGGCGCCGACGACTATGTGGCCAAGCCATTCAACCCGGCCGAAATCGTGGCGCGCATCCACGCCGTGCTGCGCCGCAGTGCGCAGCGCACCGAGCACGCGGCCGATGGGCTGATCCGGCAGGGGCCGTTCGAGATCGACCTGCGCAGCCACGAGGTGACGGTGTGCGCCGGCGAGCAGGTCCACGTGTTGAATTTCACCCTCACCGAGTTCCGCCTGCTCGCGCACCTGGCGCGTGCGCCGCGCCAGGTGCACACGCGCGTGGATCTGCTGCACAGCTGCCTGCCCGAGGGTGATGCACAGGAGCGCACCGTCGACAGCCATGTCAGCAAGCTGCGGCGCAAGCTGGAGGATGTCGGCGTGATCGGCGTTCCCGCCACCATCCGTGGCGTCGGCTACCGCTTCCTGGACTGAATGATGAGTGCGAAAGGCAAGAGCATCGGTCGCCAGATCAGCCTGTCGATCACCGTGGCCTCGCTGTGTTCGACCATACTGTCGATCAGCGGCTTCTACCTGTTCTACTACCTGCTGGATGTGTTCTATCCGCGCTGGTACGACGAACCGAAGACGCTCATGCCTTCCGGCCTGGAGTGGCTGTGGATCGGCCTGACCGCCACCGTGGTGGTCGCGCTGGCCACGCTGATCGCCTCGCGCCTGACCCGGCGCATCATCACCCCGTTGAATTCGGTGGCCGCAAGCCTGCGTCGCGTGGCCAGCGGTGACCTGGAGGCGCGCGCACGCGGTGGCGACACCTCGATGGCCGAGGCCGCCACGCTGGTCAACGACTTCAACTCCATGGCCGAGCGGCTCAGCCGGATGTCCGAGAACCGCGTGTTCTGGAACGCGGCGATCGCACACGAACTGCGCACGCCGATGACCATCCTGCGTGGCCGCCTGCAGGGCATCGCCGAAGGCGTGTTCGAGCCGGGGCCCGAGCAGTTCAACAGCATGCTCACCCAGCTGGAAGGCCTGACCCGCATCATCGAGGACCTGCGCGTGGTCAGCCTGGCCGAGAGCGGTCATCTGGATCTGCGCCTGCAGCGCAGCGATGTCCGCGTGCAGGTGGCGGCAGTGGTGGACGCGATGTCCGAGGCGCTGACCGAAAGTGGTTTCTCGGTGACATTGGACGCACGACCCTCACTGGCCGACTGCGATCCGGCGCGCATCCGCCAGGCGGTGCTGGCGCTGCTGGAGAATGCGCGGCGCCACGCCATTCCCTGTCCCTTACAGGTCCGCGTGTCACTGGCGGAGGGCCATTGCACCGTGACGGTTGAGGATGGTGGCCCCGGTGTGCCGGACGATCTTCGCGACAGCATCTTCGAAGCCTTCCAGCGCACCGATGTGTCCCGTTCGCGGCAGAGCGGTGGCTCCGGGCTGGGCCTGGCGGTGGTGCGCGCGATTGCCGTGGCCCATCACGGTACGGCACGATGCCGGGCCACCGAACGTGGTGGCAGCGCGTTCGAGATCCGCTGGCCGGTGCACGTGCGTCGTTGAGGGCCATCGCTGGGTGCTACAGGAACTCCGCCATGCGCTGCAGCTCGTCGTCCAGCGCGCCACGAAATACCTTGTCGCGGGCCAGCGACTTGCCGGCATAGCCCACCCTCGACACCAGCTCGCCTTCGCGCATGCTCAGGTTGGCCCAGCCCACCACCTGGTCGTGCCACAACACCGGCAGTGCGTAGTAGCCGTACTGGCGTTTCGGCGCAGGCGTGTACGCCTCGAACTTGTAGACCCAATCCCACAGCAGCTCGAAACGGCGGCGGTCCCACACCACCGGGTCGAACGGCGCCAGCAGGCGCACCTGTTCGTCCGGCGCGTGGCGGCGCGAGCGCGGATTTTCGTCCGCCGGCCAGTACCAGGTGGTGCCCTCCACCGTGCAGCTGGCCAACTGCTGTTTGGCCAGTGCCAGTGCCTTGCGGGTCTGCTCGGCCAGGTGCGGAGCGCCATAGCCCAGCAGGCGCACCAGATAGGTCAGGCTGGCCGACGGCAGCGGCGCGTACTTGCGCACCACCAGATCGATCAGGGCGGCAGCACGTTCGATCTGCGCCTGTTCGCTGGCGTCGGCCTGCGGGTGTTCGGCCACCGCATAAATGCGCGTCCCACTGTCGCGCCGCTGCACCCGCAACAGGCCGCGGTAGTGCATGCCCTCCAGCAGGTGCGTGCTGGCGTTGCTGGTGCCACCCCAATAGTTGGTCACCCGCCCATGCGCGAACGCCTGGTCGACCTCGCGCGGATGCACGCTGCCGCGCTCGCGCACGAAGGCCAGTACATCTGCTGCGCGACGTTCGGTGTCGGCGTCCCATACCCGCTTGGCCACGCGCGGATGCATCAAGCCCAGGTGCTCGCGCGGCAGGAAGCCATAGTTCACCAGGCAATCCTCTTCCACCGGCAGACGCGTGTAGCGCCGCTCAAGATCGCCCGCGCGGTAGTCCTTCACCCGGTGGCGCAGGGTCAGGTCCTGCGCGCGTGCGGGTGCGCGGATCGGGTCGGCCTGCACGAAGCCCAGCCGCCGGATCGCGGTCAGCAGCGTGGTCGGCTTGAACAGCGTGCGCGCCACCGCGTAGCGGCGCAGATCATCGAGAGTGGGCGTGGCAGGCATGGCCGCATTGTATTCTCGGCCATGCGGGATCCGTCCAGTAGCGCCAGGCCATGCCTGGCGGGTGCCTGGAGGGTCCGCCGACGCCATCCGCGCACGGCGTAGTTCAACGTTTCATTCCGGATGCAGGCGGCAGATGGCGTGGCTGGTCAACGCCAGCGCGGCCAGCTTCAGACCTTCCATCACGCGATCGCCGACGTACTGTTCCGGGCCACCGTTCTGACGGGCGCGTTCGGCCGCCAGCAGGATTTCCTGCACGATACGCAGCCCAGCCAGTGCGCCGTCGGCATCGGCCAAGGCCAGGCAGCGGCCTGGCAGCTGATGGCGCTCGGGCCAGGGCTGTCCGTCGGCGGCCGCGCCCAACCCGATGCGATGCAGCAGGGCCATCAGGCTGTTGGGATCAGACGCGTTGTCGTGCCCCTCGTCGGCATTGGCCGGGGCGCGCTGATGGGGAAACTCCGATGCGTTCATGGCAGGTCTCCGTGCAAGGCATGCGGGACCACCGCCCTTAACAATCAAGGCGGCGGACGGTACGTGGCTGGAAATCCCGTGAGTCAGTGCTATACCCGGGCGGTGGGCTTGCGCCCACCTCCACGCACCGCCCGCCATGGAACGCGAACGGAATGCCAGCCGACGCCGCACAAGGCGACGCCGGCTGGCAAGCGTAAACAGCACTTACTCAACGAGGTTTCCAGGCCCCGGCCACCCGTTTTCGGTGGCACCTCATCATGTGCACAACGGGGTGGCAGGCGCCAACAACCCACGTGCTGAGACAGCGACATTCACGCAGTGACGGCATTGTCGCATATCGACAATCGAGCCGAAAATTCAACAACTTGCGCCATGCCGATGGCGGCATGCTTCACCCATACCTGCGACGCGCATTCCTTGACCGCATCCGGCTTTCGAGGCTGGCGACATGCCAGTTCCGACATTACGCAAGCAGATGGGCAATCAACGCCAGCACCGCCAGATGTCCCACGTAGTACCCGTAGAACACCCAGCGCCAGCGCGGCAGTTGCCACGGCACCCGCGCGGCCAGCAGCACCACCGGAACGGCCAGCACCGCCCAGCCGTTGTGGTTGGCCCAGCACACCGCCGCAAGCCCAACCAGCAGCAGCCACCACGCCCGATGCCGGAACGCGATCCAGGCCAACAGCACGGCGCCCACGCCGGCCCACTGGTAGTCCACGAACATCGGCAGCACACCGGCAGCCAGCAGCAGCTGCACCGGCCGATGACTCGCCAGCGCGTGCACGGCCACCGCAGCCAGGGCAAAGGTCAGCAGGATGTTGAGCGGCAGCCAGGAACCGAACGCGAGTGCGTGCAATGGCTGCGCGATCAGCCCCCATAGCGCGAGCCGGCGTATCGATTTGCGCAGATCGGCCCCGGGCTGGGCCAGGTTGCAGGCCATCACCAGCGCGAACAGCGGAAACGCGATACGCCCCAGTTCGCTGACCACCGGCACGTAGCCGCCGAAGACCACCTTGGCCACGTGGTCGCCGGTCATGGTCAGCAGCGCGATCCACTTCAGCAGCTCGCGTGCGCCACTGCCGAGGGTGAGGTTGAACGTGGTCGTCCCGGTCGTGGTCGCTTGCATCGCGGAAGCTTATGCGCATCGGCCAGCCCATTTCCAGCGGCGCGCAGGAGTCCGTCGCTGCAGCCAGCAGGTGGCGGCGCTATGCTGGCCGCCCCTGCTTGTGAGACACCCGCCATGCGCACCCTGTACCCCGCCATCGAACCCTACCGCGCGTTCACCCTGAAGGTGAGCGATCTGCACACCCTGCATATCGAGGAGTGCGGCACGCCAGACGGTGTTCCGGTGGTGTACCTGCACGGCGGGCCGGGTGCTGGCATCTCGCCGACCCATCGCCGCTTCTTCGACCCGGCGCGCTACCGCATCGTGTTGATCGACCAGCGCGGCAGCGGCCGTTCCACGCCGTTCGGCGAGCTGCGCTACAACACCACGCAGGACCTGGTCGGTGACATCGAGAAGGTGCGTGAGCACCTGGGCATCGAGCGCTGGCTGGTCTACGGCGGCTCCTGGGGTTCGACGCTGTCGCTGGCCTATGCGCAGGCACATCCCGGGCGCGCCACCGGCTTGATCGTGCGTGGCGTGTTCCTCGGCCGCGAAATGGAGAACCGCTGGTTCGCCGAGGCCGATGGGGGTGCGCGCTGGATCTTCCCGGAGCGCTGGGACCGCTACGAGGCCTACATTCCGCACGCCGAGCGTGGCGACATGATCGCCGCCTACTGGGCGCGCATGGATGGCCCGGATCAAGCAACCCGCATCGAAGCCGCGCAGGCCTGGCTGGGCTGGGAAGACAACGCCGCCACCCTGCAGCACGACGTGGATGCGCAATCCACCGATGATCCGCTGGATACGCTGGCCAAGGCCCGTATTGAAGCGCACTACTTCCGCAACGGCATCTTCCTGCAACCCGACCAGCTGCTGCGCGATATCGATCGCATCCGCCACCTGCCCGGCGTGATCGTGCAGGGGCGCTACGACATCATCTGCCCGCCGCGCAGCGCGTGGGACCTGGCCAAGGCCTGGCCGGAAGCGCGCCTGGAGATGGTGACCTCCGGCCACAGCGCCAACGAGCCGGCCACGGTCGATGCGCTGGTGCGGGCCACGGATGCGTTTGCCGACCGGTTCGGCAACGGCACCTGACCCGCAGCGTCAACACGCCACCGTGAACCCCACCGTGGTCAGCCCGTTGCGGCTGGCCACGAACACATCGCCACCATGCAGCACGGCGATGGCCTTGACGATCGACAGGCCCAGGCCGTGGTGGCGTTCGCCCCGGTACTCGCGGGCCTGGTCAACCCGGTAGAAACGCTCGAACAACAGCGGCAGGTGCTCGGCGGCGATGCCATCGCCTTCGTTCAACACCGCAATGCGCGCGCCCTTGCCTTCGGCCTGCAGCTGTACCCGCACCTCGGTACCGGGCCGCGCATGCTGCACGGCGTTGTGCAGCAGGTTGGTCAGGGCACGCCGGAACAGCGATGGATCGATGCTGGCGGTCGCATCACCTTCGATGCGGAGGGTCAGCCCGGCTTCCTCGAACAGGAATTCAAGGAAGTCCCCGGCGGCGGCCACTTCGTCGGCCAGCGCCACCGGCCGGGTCTCCATCGCGATGTCGCCCTGCCCGGCCCGCGACAGGAACAGCATGTCGTTGACGATGGCGCGCAGCCGCTCCAGCTCTTCCAGGTTGGACTGCATCACGTCCTGCAGCTGCGCGTTGTCGCGCGGCCGTGACAGGGCCACCTGGGTCTGCCCCATCAGGTTGGCCAGCGGCGTGCGCAGCTCATGCGCCACGTCTGCGTTGAACGCATCCAGCCGCGTGTAGGCGGCCTCGAGGCGATCCAGTGCACCGTTGAAGGCATGCGTCAGGTGCCCCAGCTCTGCCGGCAGCGCCTGTGTGCCGAGCCGCTGTGACAACCGCTGCGGGCTGAGCGAGCGCGCCTCGTCCGAAAGCGCGCGCAATGGGGCCAGTCCCAGGCGCGCGATCCAGTAGCCGAGGCCGGCCACCAGCAGCACGCCCAGCCCGCCGGCAACCCACAGCGCCACGGCGAAGCGCTGCAAGGCATGCGTGTACGGTTCGGAGTCGATACCGATCCACAGGTCCACCGCCGGCCGCACGCCCTTGCCGGGCACGCGCTCATACAGCGTACGCAGCGGATGCTGGCCCTCGCGCTGCAACGTGCCCATGCCGCTGTCGTGGCCATTGGGTGGCTGCACCTTTGGGCGCTCACCACCAATGCGGAAGGTGGGGTCGTCACTCCAGGCCCAGACCAGCGTGTCGCGGTCGCCGGAAATCAGGTTCCCGACCTTGTCGCGCACCTTGCTCCAGCGTTCGCGGGTATCGCACATCGCCACACTGCCACTGACCGCGTGCAGCTTGGTCTGCAGCTCGGCGTGCTGGTAACGCACCACCTGCCGTTCCAGCACGCCATACACGCCGATGCCCAGCAGGGCGAATACCAGCAGCGCGGCCAGCGCGAACATCGCCGACAGGCGCTGGGCGATCGACCACCTCATCGACCATCACCCTCGTCATCGCGCACTTCCAGCACGTAGCCCATGCCGCGCACCGTATGCAGCAGCTTGCTGGGGTACGGGCCGTCAAGCTTGCTGCGCAGGCGCTTGATCGCCACTTCCACCACGTTGGTGTTGCTGTCGAAATTGATGTCCCAGACCTGCGCGGCGATCACGGTCTTGGACAGGATCTGCCCGCGCCGCTGCGCAAGCAGGGCCAGCAGCGCGAATTCCTTGCCGGTCAGGTCCAGTCGCGCACCGTCACGATAGGCGCGGCGCGCCAGCAGGTTGACCTGCAGGTCGCCCACCTGAAGTTCGGTCGGCTCCTGCTGGCGGCCGCGCCGGACCAGCGCCTGCAGGCGCGCCAGCAGTTCGATGAACGAGAACGGCTTGACCAGGTAGTCGTCGGCACCCTGCCCCAGCCCGTGCACGCGGTCATCCACGCGGTCGCGCGCGGTCAGCATGATCACCGGGGTCTGCTTGCTGCGGCGCAGTTCGCGCAGCACGTTGAAGCCGTCCATGCCGGGCAGCATCACGTCCAGCACGATCACGTCGTAGTCGAACTCGCGGGCAAGGTGCAGGCCGGTCACGCCGTCGGCGGCCAGGTCGACCGCCCAGCCCTGCTCGCCCAGGCCGGTGCGCAGGTAGTGGGCGGTCTTGCTCTCATCCTCGACGATCAGCAGTTTCATCCGGGCTCCGTCAGCGCGGCACCGGCGGCCGCCCTGCGTTCGCGTCGGCGCTGCAGGAACAGCCGGTCCAGGGCCAGGTAGATCACCGGGGTACTGTACAGGGTCAGCAACTGGCTGATCAGCAGGCCACCGACCACCGCCACACCCAGCGGCTGGCGCAGCTCCGAGCCGGTGCCGAAGCCGATCATCAGCGGAATGGCACCCAGCAGCGCCGCCAACGTCGTCATCATGATCGGGCGGAAGCGGGTCAGGCAGGCCTCGTGGATGGCCTGCAGCGGGGTCAACCCGCGGTTGCGCTGGGCATCCAGCGCGAAGTCGACCATCAGGATGCCGTTCTTCTTGACGATGCCGATCAGCAGCACGATGCCGATCAGCGCCATGATCGAGAAATCCAGCCCCCACAGCCACAGCATCAGCACGGCACCGATACCGGCCGACGGCAGCGTGGACAGGATGGTGAGCGGGTGCACGAAGCTCTCGTACAGCACGCCGAGGATGATGTAGACCGCCAGCAGCGCCGCCAGAATGAGCAACGGCTGGCTGGCCAGCGATTCCTGGAACGCCTGTGCGGTGCCCTGGAAGCGCCCGTTGATGCTGTCGGGCATGCCGATCTGCGCCTGTGCCTGCTCGACCAGGGTAACCGCCTCACCCAGCGAGACGCCCGGCGCCAGGTTGAACGACAGGTTCACCGCCGGCAGCATGCCGTTGTGGCTGATCGACAGCGGCCCGTTGCCCGGCGGCTGCACCTGGGCCACCGCCGACAGCGGCACCATCTGCCCGGTCAGCGGCGAACGCAGGTGGAAGTAGGACAGCGCATCGACCTGGCCAAGCAGGCCGGGCGCGATCTCCAGAATCACCCGGTACTGGTTGGTCTCGGTCTGGAACTCGTTGATCTGGCGCTGGCCGAACGCATCGTAGAGCACCTGGTCGATATCGTTGGCGGTCAAGCCGAAGCGCGCCGCAGCGGTGCGATCGATCTGCAGCCGGGTAACGCTGGCGCCGACCTGCTGATCGTTGGACACGTCACGCAGCTGCGGCAGCCCGCGCAGGTGTTCGGTCAGCTGCTCGGCCCAGCGTGACAGCTCGCGGCTGTCCTGGCCGCGCAGTGCGTACTGGTACTGCGTACGCGCCGGCCCCGCGCCCAGGTTGATGTCCTGCGCCGCCCGCATGTACACGGTAATGCCCGGCACGCTGGCCATCTCCGCGCGCAGCCGGTCGATGAAGCCATGTACGTCCACGTCGCGGTCGCCGCGGTCCTTCAGGATGAACCAGAAGCGGCCATTGGACAGGGTCTGGCTGCCACCGGTGGCGCCCACCGCATGGTTGTAGGCCTGCAACGCAGGATCCTCGGCGGCGATCTTCACCAGCTGCTGGTGCTTGGCCGCCATCTCCTCGAAGCCGATGTCCTGTGCCGCTTCGGTGGTGGCGAACACGAAGGCGGTGTCCTGCAGCGGGAAGAAGCCCTTCGGGATCACCACGTACGAGGCCACCGCTACCACCACCGTCGCGCCGAAGCCGAGCAGGACAAGCCGCTGGTGGCCCAACGCCCACTGCAGGCTGCGGTCGTAGCCGGCCAACAGGCGCCCGGCCAGCGTGTCCTGGCCGTCGCGATGGGCCGGCATGCGCTTCATCAGGTGCGCAGCCATCATCGGCGCCAGCGTCAGCGAGGCCACGATGGAGATCAGGATCGCGACCGTGATGGTCATCGCGAACTCCGCGAACAGGCGCCCGACCACGCCGCCCATGAACAGCAGCGGGATGAACGCCGCGATCAGCGACAGGCTGATCGACACCACGGTGAAGCCGATTTCCTCGGCACCCTTCAGTGCCGCTTCCACGGGTCCCAAACCGGCCTCGCGATGGCGATGGATGTTCTCCACCACCACGATGGCGTCGTCCACCACGAAGCCGACCGCTACCACCAGTGCGACCAGGGTGAGGTTGTTGAGGCTGAAGCCGGCCACATACATTGCGGCGAACGTGGCGACCAGCGCTACGACCAGCACCGCACCGACGATGAGCGTGGCCGAGAGCTGGCGCAGGAACAGCCCCATCACCAGCACCACCAGGACGATGGTCAGCACCAGGGTGACCTCCACCTCGTGCAGCGACGCGCGGATGGTGCGCGTGCGGTCGTTGAGCACCTCCACATCGACGCTGGCCGGCAGGTTGGCGCGCAGCTCCGGCAAGGCGGCCAGCACCGCATCGGTGGTGCGAACGATGTTCGCGCCCGGCTGCCGGCTGATGATCAGGCCCACGCCCGGCTGCCCGTTCGGCCACGCCTGCACGTAGGCGTTCTCGGCACCGTCGACCACTTGCGCGACATCGCCCAGCGTGACCGGCGAACCCTGCCGGTAGGCGACCACCAGCTGGCGGTAGTCCTGGGCATCGAACAGCTGGTCGTTGGCCTCGAAGGTGGACGTGCGCTGTTCGCCCATCAGCGCGCCCTTGGCCTGGTTGAGGCTGGCGTTCTGGGCCACGCCGCGCAGGTCGGACAGGGTCATGCCCATCGCTGCCAGCCGCTCCGGCTGGGCCTGGATGCGGATGGCCGGGCGCTGCTGGCCGACGATATTGACCTCGGACACGCCACTGATCTGGCTGATCGAACGCGCCAAGCGGCTCTCGGCCAGGTCGCTCAGCTCGGTCATCGACATCTGTGCCGAGACCACGCTGAGCACCAGGATCGGGCTGTCGGCCGGGTTGACCTTGCGCCAGGTCGGCAGGTTCGGCAGGTCGCTGGGCAGGCGCCCGGCCGCCGCATTGATTGCCGCCTGTACTTCCTGTGCGGCGGTATCGATGTTCTTTTCCAGATCGAACTGCAGCGTGATCGAGGTGCTGCCGAGCGCGCTGGTGGAGGTCATCTCGATGATGCCGGGCACGCCGGTCAGCTGCGTTTCCAGTGGCGTAGCCACCGCCGACGCCATGGTCTCGGCGCTGGCGCCAGGCAGGCTGGCATTGACGCGGATGGTCGGGAATTCCGCTTCAGGCAGAGGTGCCACCGGCAGCCGTGGCAACGCGGCCACGCCGAGCAGTATCACCGCCAGCGTCAGCAGCGTGGTGGCCACCGGATGCCGGACGAACCAGCTGGACAGCGAAACGCGGGTGCTCATGGTGCGGCCCCGGCCCTGGCAACCGGTGCGCCGGCTTCAGTGACGACCACACCCGGGCGCAGGCGCGACTGGCCATCGCGCACGATCACATCACCCACCCGCAGCTCGCCCTGTATGGCCACCTGCCCGTTCTCGGCTTCACCGACGGTGACCGGTAGCACCTCGACGCTCCCATCCCCCACTACGCGGTAGACGAAGCTGCCCTCGACACCGCGCTGGATTGCCGCAGCGTCCACTACCAGTGCGTCCGTGGTCTGGCCGATGCGTACCCGCACGCTGACCAGCTGCCCGGGCCACAGCCGGTCGTCGGCATTGGCGAAGCGGGCACGCAACCGCACTGTGCCGGAGGTCTCGTCGATCTGATTGTCGATCACCTGCAGCGTGCCTTCGGCGAGGCGCTGGCCACCATCGCGGTCCAGCGCCTGCACCGCCACGTCGCCGGCAGCCAGTGCCTGCCGCAGCTGCGGCAACGCGTCCTGCGGCAGCGCGAACACCACCGAGATCGGATCTGTCTGCTGCACCGTCACCAGTCCCTGCGTATCGGTGGCACGCACCAGGTTGCCGGGGTCCACCTGGCGCAGGCCGATGCGGCCATCCATCGGCGCCAGGATACGGGTGTACGACAGCTGCACCTGTGCGGCATCCACCGCCGACTGATTGCCACGCCCGGTGGCCTGCAGCTGCTGTACCGTGGCCGCCTGCTGCTCCAGCATCTGCCGCGAAACCAGCTGGTCGGTAGACAGGTGCTGCAGCCGCGCCAGGTCCGAGCGCGCGGCATCCAGCGTGGCACGGTCGCGAACCACCGCAGCCTGTGCGCCTCCCAGGTCGGCACGGATCGCACGATCATCGATACGGGCCAGCAACTGGCCCTTGCGCACCTTCTGGCCCTCCTCGAACAGCACCTCGGTCAGAACCCCATCGACCTGCGGCCGCAGCACGGCGCTCTGCAACGACTGCACCGTGCCTACGCCGCTGCGCCAATGCGCCACGTCGCGCTGCTCGACACGGCCGGTCACCACCGGTACCGGCGGCGGCGCATTGGCCGGTTGCGCGTCGCTGCGCGGCACACCCTGGAACAGCATCACCAGCGACGACACCACCAGCAGCAACACGCCCAGGACAAGGTGGCGGCGACGCATTCGTGCGGACAGGAAGGGAATTCGCATGACAGGGATCCATACCGGTGCCGGCGCGGGGGCTGCGCGGGCCTGATGCCATCCTCCCGGCTGGCCTCCGGCGCCTTGCTGTCGCCTGCCTGACAATTTCGTCAGGTGCGGCCGGTACACGCGTGGGGCAGGCGGGTGAACGGTGGCCCACCGCCATCTGGCGACCCGCTCGGTTCTTCGCAGCTCGCTTACAGATCCGGGCCGAATATCCGGCCGTGGCCATCCACACCCGTGGCCCGCGTCCCCACTTCTGGAGCCTGTCATGACCGGTATTCGCTACGTTCCTGCTGTCCTCGTCATTACCATCGGCCTGCTGCTGGGTGCCTGTTCCAGGACCCAGGAGGCGAGCAAGGCCACCGCCGCCGAGGACGTCACCGAAGTGAAGCTGATACCGCCGTATGAGTCGCTGGACAAGGACAAGGACGGCATTGTCACCCTGGCGGAAGTCGATGCAGTGGCTCCGGACTGGGCCGAACGCTTGCATGCCTGCGATACCGACCGTGACAAGACGTTGACCCGTGGCGAGTACGACGTATGCAAGCAGACCAGCGCTTCGCATTGATCCACCACTGAACCTCGATTGGCGCTGCGCATGCCCGGCTATACCAAGGTATAGCCGGGCTAACCCACGGGCCTCTAGGCCTGCCCCATTCAGGGGCGGACAATAGCGCCACTGGCCAGGGCAACCCTGGCTGGCACCCTCCCCTCATGGAGACGCAGATGGACCCCGACCCTGCCGGGCGCACCGCGCCCCGGATGACCGCTTGTTGCCTGTTCCTGGCGCCTGCCCGCCGGTCCCTGCCTGCCTGAGTGACGGGGGACCGCCAGGCGCCGCCTGCCTGGAGATCGCCCCCATGTCCTACAAGATCCTCTACATCACCCTGCGCCGCCTGATCGGTGAGCGCGATGTCGCCGGCCTGCGCAGCCAACTGCTGCAGCACGGCCCGGTCATGTTCGCCCGGTCGCTGTCGCTGGGTTCACCCCGCGTGGTAGCCGACGCGCTGTCGTTGCTGCCGATCAGCGAGCGCATCAATGTGCTGCGCCACCTGCCCTATCCCCTGCGCGATGCAATGAAACCGCTATGCATCGGCGGCAGCCAGCGCCTGCACATGCAGCCGTGGTCGCCGGCGGTGCTGGCGATGCGCCACGCCTGATCTGCCTCACCCATTCCGTTCGTGTTCCGGCTGCGGCCGGCTCTGACATTCAAGGAGCGTCCCATGAGCCTGCTCAATGCCTGGTTCAACGCCTTCCTGCGCAGCCGCCGCGCAGGCAACCTGTTCCGCCGCCGCGCGATGCCCGAGGCCGGATTCGGCCCGGGCAGCGCCGAGGCGGCGCCGTTCGCGCTCACCACGGGCCTGGTCACCCTTGCCCAGCAGGAGGAAGCCGAACTGCTGGCCACGCTGGGCTCGCATGCCGATGGCCTCAGCCCGCATGAAGCCGAGGAGCGGCTGGCCACGCTCGGCCCCAACGAGGTGGATCACGAAAAGCCGCTGCCGTGGTGGCGCCACCTGTGGCAGTGCTACCGCAATCCGTTCAACCTGCTGCTGACCGTGCTGGCGGCGGTGTCCTGGCTGACCGAGGACATCAAGGCCACCGTGGTGATCGGCGCGATGGTGCTGCTGTCCACGCTGATCCGCTTCGTCCAGGAGGGTCGTTCGAACCGTGCCGCCGAGCGGCTGAAGGCCCTGGTCGGCAACACCGCACGCGTGCTGCGCCGCAATCCCGGCACCGAGGCTGCGGATGTGGCCGACCAGTATTTCGGCGCGCACCTGCACAGCCGTCGCCCGGCACGCCTGCTGGACCTGCCGATCCGCGAGCTGGTGCCCGGCGACCACATCGTGCTGTCGGCCGGCGACATGATTCCGGCCGATTGCCGCGTGCTGACCGCCAAGGACCTGTTCGTCGCGCAGGCCGCGATGACCGGCGAATCGCTGCCGGTGGAAAAGTTCGCGCACCCCGGCGACGGCCTGGCTGGCCTGCTGGAACAGCACAACCTGCTGTTCATGGGCACCAACGTGGTGTCAGGCACCGCCACCGCCGTGGTGCTGGCCACCGGCAACCGCACCTACTTCGGCACGCTGGCCCAGCGCAGCACCGCCACCGACCGTGCGCCGACCGCGTTCCAGGCCGGCGTCAACAGTGTCAGCTGGCTGCTGATCCGCTTCGCGCTGGTGATGGTGCCGTTCGTGCTGCTGATCAACGGCTGGACCAAGGGCGACTGGACCGAGGCGTTCCTGTTCGCGCTGTCAGTGGCGGTGGGCCTGACGCCGGAGATGCTGCCGATGATCGTCACCTCCACCCTCGCCAAGGGTGCGGTGCTGCTGTCGCGGCGCAAGGTGATCGTCAAGCGCCTGGATGCGATCCAGAACTTCGGCGCGATGGAAGTGCTGTGCACCGACAAGACCGGCACCCTGACCCAGGACAGGATCGCGCTGGAGCGCCACACCGATGTGTTCGGCCACGATTCGGAAGACGTGCTGAAGTTCGCCTATCTCAACAGCCACTTCCAGACCGGCCTGATCAACCTGCTGGACCGCGCGGTGCTGGAGCACGTGGAGCTGCAGAGCTCGCTGCGGCTGTCGCAGGACTACCACAAGGTGGACGAGATCCCGTTCGACTTCGAGCGCCGCCGCATGTCGGTGGTGGTGTCCGAACGCGAGGACCACCATGAGCTGATCTGCAAGGGCGCGGTGGAAGAGATGCTGGCGGTATGCAGCACCGTGCGCGAGAACGGCCAGGACATGCCGCTGGACGAGCGTCGCCTGGCGCGGGTGCGGCAGACCACCGAGGAGCTGAACGAACAGGGCCTGCGCGTGGTGGCGGTGGCGATGAAGGAGACCGCAGCCCACCAGACGGTGTACGCGCAGGCTGACGAGTGCGGATTGACCCTGGTCGGCTACGTGGCGTTCCTGGACCCGCCGAAGGAATCGGCCGCACAGGCGCTGCAGGCGCTGGCCGCGCATGGCGTGGAAGTGAAGGTACTCACCGGCGACAACGAGCTGGTGACCGCCCGTGTCTGCGCTCAGGTGGGACTGGACGCGGACACCATCCTGACCGGCCCGCAGATCGAGCGCATGGACGACGGCGCGCTGTCGCGGGCGCTGCACCACCATCGCGTGTTTGCCCGGCTGACGCCGCTGCACAAGGAGCGGCTGGTGCGCGAGCTGCGCGCGCAGGGCAAGGTGGTCGGCTTCCTCGGCGACGGCATCAACGATGCGCCGGCGCTGCGCGCAGCCGATATCGGTATCAGCGTGGACAGCGCGGTGGACATCGCCAAGGAGGCGGCCGACATCATCCTGCTGGAGAAGAACCTGATGGTGCTGGAGGAAGGCGTCATCCAGGGCCGGCGCACGTTCAACAACATGCTGAAGTACATCCGCATGACCGCCAGCTCCAACTTCGGCAACGTGTTCTCGGTGCTGGTGGCCTCGGCCTTCCTGCCGTTCCTGCCCATGCTGCCGCTGCAGCTGCTGGTGCAGAACCTGCTGTACGACATCTCGCAGATCGCCATCCCGTTCGACAACGTTGACGAGGAACTGGTGCGCAGGCCGCTGAAGTGGAACCCGGCGGACATCGGCCGCTTCATGGTGTTCTTCGGGCCGATCAGCTCGCTCTTCGACCTGACCTGCTTCGCACTGATGTGGTACGTGTTCGACGCGCGCACGCCGGCCGACCAGGGCCTGTTCCAGTCCGGCTGGTTCGTGGTCGGCCTGCTGACCCAGACCCTGATCGTGCACATGATCCGCACGCCCAAGGTGCCGTTCCTGCAGAGCATCGCCGCGCCGCCCCTGCTGCTGATGACCGGCCTGATCATGGCCATCGGCGTGTTCCTGCCGATGAGCCCGCTGGCCGGCTACTTCAAGCTGCAGGCGCTGCCCGCCGGCTATTGGCCGTTCCTGGTCGCGATCCTGGTCGGCTATGCAGTGCTGACCACTGCGCTGAAGAAGTTCTACATCCGTCGTTACGGCTGGCAGTAGGCGCCCGCCGGCCTCGTCCAGGGAGAAATGGATGCTCGACATCAATCCGAACCTGCCGGCGTTCAACGCCGGCGCAACCCTCAGCTCGCTGATCAGCCTGTCGGTGGCGTTCGTGCTGGGCACGGTCATCGGCCTGGAGCGGCAGCTGCGCCAGCGCACCGCCGGCCTGCGTACCAATACACTGGTGGCAGTGGGTGCAGCGGTGTTCGTCGACCTGGCGGTGCGCTTCCATGACCTGTATGGCGGCCCGCCGTCGCCACTGCATGTGGTCGCCTATGTGATCTCCGGCGTCGGTTTCCTAGGTGCCGGCGCAATCATGAAGGAGGGCGCGCAGGTGTCCGGCCTGAACACCGCGGCCACGCTGTGGGGATCGGCGGCAGTGGGCGCGTGTGCCGGCATCAAGCTGCTGCCCGAAGCGGTGCTGGCCGCTGTGTTCGTACTGGCTGCCAACACCCTGCTGCGGCCGGTGGTGAACCGCATCCAGCGGCAGCCGCTACCGGAAGCGTTCAGCGAGGCCACGTATGCGATCAACGTGGTCTGCCAGCGCGAGCAGCAGGCCGAGGTGCTGGACCGGCTGTTGCTGCTGCTGGAGCAGGCGCAGTACCCGGTGCGCGCGGTGGACCAGCGCCCATTCGGCGAACGTGACGTGGAAATCGAAGCCGTGTTGTACGCGACCGCGGTCGATGCCGGAGAGCTGGATGCGGTTCTTGCCACGCTGGCAACCACGCCCGGCGTGCTGCAGGGGTTCTGGAACGCCAGCCTGGAAGAGTAGTGCCGGCCGCTGGCCGGCAACCTCATGATCCCGGACGCACCATGCATCGCCTCGGCACGCCCACCGCTGCGGTAGTGCCGGCCGCTGGCCGGCAACCTCATGATCCCGGACGCACCGTGCATCGCCTCGGCACGCCCACCGCTGCGGTAGTGCCGGCCGCTGGCCGGCAACCTCACGATCCCGGACGCACCATGCATCGCCTCGGCGCGCCCACCGCTGCGGTAGTGCCGGCCGCTGGCCGGCAACCCCATGATCCCGGACGCACCGTGCATCGCCTCGGCCCGCCCACCGCTGCGGTAGTGCCGGCCGCTGGCCGGCAACCTCATGATCCCGGACGCACCATGCATCGCCTCGGCGCGCCCACCGCTGCGGTAGTGCCGGCCGCTGGCCGGCAACCTCATGAGCTCCGGCAACACCGTGCAGTTGCCGGCCAGCGGCCGGCACTACCGGTCGGCATCTACCGAGGGCGGCTTTGCTATCCTTTCACTCCACGCCAGGGAGCCGTCCCGATGCCATCGCTGTCGCCCCGCCGCCCGCTGGTGCTGCTGGCCCTGATCGTCGTGATGGCCGCGATCTTCCTGATCGACACCGTCACCGATTACGCGGTTGCCGCCGCCTGCTTCTACGCCGCGGTCATTCTCGCGGCGTCGCGCGTGCTGGCCGCCCGCGGCCTGATCACGCTGGCCATCGCCTGCATCGCGCTGACCGGGCTGAGCTTCTTCCTGACCCGCTTCGGCATCTACCGCATCGGCCTGGTCAACTCGGTGATCGGCATGCTGGTGATCGGCATCACCACCTACCTCGCGCTGAACATGGAAGCGGCCAAGGCCGCCGTGCAGGAGGCGCAGGGCCGCCTGTTGCGGGTGGCGCGCGCGTCCACCGTGGGCGAACTGACCACCTCCATCGCGCATGAAGTGAACCAGCCGCTGGCGGCCATCGCCAGCAGCGCAGAGGCCTGCCAGCGCTGGCTCGCGCAGGACCCACCGAACGTGGACAAGGCGCGGCAGACCGTGGCCCGCATCCTCGCCGACGCGCATCGCGCCGGTGACGTGATCGCCCGCATCCGCGGCCTGACCCAGGGCGCGGCACCGGAACGACGCGCCTTCGACCTGAACCAGGCCGTGGAGGAAATGCTGGCGCTGTCGCGCAGCGAACTGGACCGGCATGGCGTGGCCGTAGCCCTGCTGCTGGACCCCGACCTGCCACCGGTGCATGCCGACCGCGTGCAGGTGCAGCAGGTGGTCGGCAACCTCATCCTCAATGCGGTGGACGCGATGGAAGCGGTGCCTGCCGCTGATCGCCGCCTGTCCCTGCTGACCCGGCGTGATGGCCAACGGGTCAGCCTCAGCGTGCGCGATCGTGGCGTCGGCCTGCCCGCCGAGCATCCCGAGCGCGTGTTCGACGCGTTCTGGACCACCAAGTCACACGGGTTGGGGCTGGGCCTCAGCCTGAGCCGTTCGATGATCGAGGCCAACGACGGCCAGATCCGTGCCGAACGCCCGGCAGGCGGCGGTGCCTGCTTCGTCTTCGACCTGCCGGTCGCCACGGATGTCCACCATGCGTAAGCCCACGGCCGCGGCCATCGATCCAGCACCCATCGTCTATGTGGTCGACGACGATCCCTCTGTACGCGCGGCGCTGGAAGACCTGCTGGCCTCGATGGGCCTGCAGGTGCGGACGTTCGCGTCCACCCAGGCCTTCCTCGAACACGACCTGGAAGACGCGCCGGCGTGCCTGGTGCTGGATGTGCGGATGCCCGGGCAGAGCGGCCTCGAATTCCATCGCACGATGGGCAGCCATGGCCTGCAGTTGCCCGTGGTGTTCATCACCGGCCACGGCGACATCGCGATGGGTGTCAACGCGATCAAGGACGGCGCCATCGAGTTCCTGACCAAGCCCTTCCGTGACCAGGAACTGCTCGATGCCATCCACAAGGGCATCGAGATCGACCGCCAGCGCCGCCGCGAAGGCGACGTTCTGGGCGCGCTGCAGCAGCGCTGGGATTCACTGAATGCTGGCGAGCGCGAGGTGGTCGATGGCGTGGTACGCGGTCGCCTCAACAAGCAGATCGCCGGTGACCTCGGGGTCAGCGAGATCACGGTGAAGGTCCGCCGCGCGCAGGTGATGCGCAAGATGGGCGCAAGCACCCTGGTCGACCTGGTGCGCATGTACGACCGCCTGCAGGCCGGTTCCGGCTGAGCGCCGCCCCACCTACGGCGGATCGGGCAGCGAATACAGCAGCCGGTACGCGTGGCGGCCCTCGCTGACGGTGATCTCCAGCGTGCCGGCCAGGCCCAGCAGGCCATCACTGCCGGAATCGGGCACGACCACCACCCTCAGCTCCGGCGTGCCGCGGGTCATCAGCCCGGTGTGCTGCAGGGTGAAGCCGCCCTGGCGCCCGGCCAGCGTGGCCGTCACCCGTTCCATTGCCACATAGCCGGCCGAGCCCTGCACCGGCGTGCGGAAGGCCAGCATCTGGCCGACGCTGCTGCCCTGCAGGTCGCCGGTGAAGGTCTTGTCGATCGACATCACCCCGATCGGGCCGTCGTTGCCACCGACCGGTCGCAGATCCACTTCAAACGTACCGTGTGCTTCACCCTGCATCCCGCGCTCCTGTCTGATCAGTCGGATTCCGCTACTTCTTCGTCGCCAGCACGATCACCCCGGCCACCACCAGCCCGATGCCGCTCCACTCCCGCAGGCTGGGCCGCTCGCCCAGCAACAGGTAGGCCAGCACGATCACCAGCACCACGCTGAACTTGTCCACCACCGCTACCTTGGCCAGCTCGCCGCTCTGCAGCGCGCGGAAGTAGAACAGCCACGAGGCGCCGGTGGCCAGCGCCGACAGCACCAGGAACAGCTGGGTGCGCCCGGGCAGCAGCAGCGGGTTGGACCATTTGCCGGTGAGCACCACCAGCGGCAGGATCACCGCCGCCACCACCAGGGTGCGGATGGCCATCGCCAGGTCCGAGTCGACGCCCTTGACGCCAACCTTGGCAAACAGCGCGGTCAGCGCTGCGAACATGGCGGACAGTCCAGCCCAGAGCAACCATTGCGGTAGGTTCTGCACGAAGCCCTCGCTTGCCTGCTCGGCGGGTGTGCCAACGCTACTCCACCCTGCCATCGGTGGGGCTTCACCTGCCCATCACCGCCGCTACAATGGGCCAGGAATCGCCATGGGGCGATCTGCAGGGATTGCACCGTGCTTGAACAGGACACCCTCCTCGCCCAGAGCGGGCCCGCTGCCCGCGAGCGGGCCGGCCGGCCGTGCAGCGCGCGGCTTGCGCTCAACTTCCCCTTCGATTCGCAGCACCCTGCCCGTTCCGCGCGGCAGTTTTCCCATCGTTTGCCCTGACCGGAGCCGCCGAAATGCCCGAGAACACTCTCCTTGCCACGCCGGCTGCTTCGGCACCGATCAAGTATCTCGACCGCGCCATGGCCACGCTGCGGAGCCTGGGCCTGGCCGCTCCGCAGGACAACAACGCACCGGCCATCGCGCTGGTCTCGCAGTTGTCGACCCTCGACCAGGGCCGGGTGGTGGCCATTGCCCGCGTGCTGCAGCAGTCCGGTCATTTCAACGCCGTGATGCGTGACGAAATCAGCTCGGCCAAGGTGTCGGACCGCTACACCGAGATCATCCGCGCCTTCGACAGCATCCGCGATGATGCCAGCGCCATGGTCGAACAGGTGCGCGACGGCAGGATCGACATGGGCGAGCGCCTGCAGAACCTGTGGATGAAGGTGACCCGCGGCGACATCCCGAGCCGGTTCGAGAAGATCCGCCGCACCTTCCTGGAGGTCAGCCGCGATTCGGCCGAACAGCTGCAGCGCGAATCGCGCGTGCTGGAGATGTACGGCGACTTCCGCCTGTCGATCAAGGATGCGGAAATCCAGGCGCATGAACTGTTGAAGCTGCAGGAGCAGGCGCTGGCCGATGCGCGCGAAGCGTTGAAGCAGGCGCAGCAGCGCGTGGAGTCGGCCGACCCGGGCGCCGATGCTGCCGACACTGGCCGCCTGGTCATGGCCCGCGATGAGGCCCTGCGCACCCAGCAGGCCGAAGAGTCGCGCTACCAGCTGGCCAAGGACCTGGCCGAGAACCTGCAGGTGAACTACGCCACGTCCGAGGCGATCATGCTGCGCGTGCACCAGTCGCACGAGGTCAAGCGCCGCGTCAACGAGCGCTCGGTGGCGTTCTTCTCCACCAATGAAACCAGCTTCACCGCCTTGAACCTCGCCTTCACTACGCAGATGGGCCTGCACGAGTCCACCCAGGCGCTGAACGCGATGACCGAGGGCACCTCCAAGGGCCTGGAAGCGGTGGCCAACATCGGCGACGACGTCCTGCACGAGGGCCTGAAGGCCGGCTATGGCGCCACCATCGGCGTCGATTCGGTGCGCAAGCTGGTCGATGCAGTGGTGCGCTTCCAGGAAACCTCGCTGCAGGAGATCGAGCAGCTGCGCAACCAGGCCACCCGCGATTCGGCCGAGATCGCCGAGTATGTCGAGCAGGGCAAGCAGCGTTTCGCTGCCCTGCTGCAGGCGCCGCCAAGCCCGGAGCCGCGCTGAAGTGAGTGCGACGATGGCCCCTGCGGAGCTGCAGGATGCACTGCTGACCATGGATGTGGTCGACCAGCTGCGTTACCGCAATGCCGAAATGAAGGCGCTGGCCGACAGCGGCCATGACAAGGCGGCCTTGAAGCGGCGCCTGCTTGAGTTGTACCGCTCGCAGGGAATCGAGGTCTCCGACGAGATCCTCGAGGCCGGCATCCAGGCCCAGCGTGAGCAGCGCTATCTCTACACTGCGCCGCGTGGCTGGAAGGCGTGGCTGGCGCGGCGCTGGATCGACCGCGCGCGCCTGCTGAAGTGGGCACTGGCCGTGGTCCTGGCGCTGCTGGTGCTGGTGGCGCTGCTGGTGATGGCACGCAGCTTCGGCGCGTTTGTGCACGACATCAACGTGCAGAACAACGTGCAGGCGCTGAACGACAAGGTCGCCGCACAGCGACAGGAGGCTGTTGCAGCGCGCGCCCTGCTGGCCGCGCAGGAACAGGCCCTGCAGGGCCTGCTGCCACGTGCCAGCGCCAGCGGCGACCGCCTGCAGCCGCTGACCGAAAGTGCGCAGGCCGCGCTGGCCGAAGCACAGCGCCACTTCGCCGAACTCCCGGCCACGATGGCAGCGCTGCCGACCCTTGTGCGCAAGGACAAGCTCACCCGGCTCAGCAGCGGTGGCAGCGCCACCGGCGAGCGCGCGGCCGCGCAGGTGGAGCAGCAGCGGCTGGCTGCGGCGCAACGGCTCGCCAACGCCCGGGACACCCTGCCCGCGCTGACTGAGCGCGTGAACATCCTCGTCCAGGCCGTGGAGGCCAGCGAGCTGCTGGACACCACCAACACCGCCGCAAAGGCAGCACGCCTCACGCCGGATGCAGAGCAGGTGCGCGCACGCGCCTACACCGGCGGTGATGTCGCGCTGCGCGCAGGCGACATGGCCGCGGCCGGCCAGGCGGTGTCGACCCTGAAGGACCTCATCAGCAGCGCCGACACGCTGGCCGCGCTCAACGATCGGCTGGCCCGGCTCAAGGCCGACGGCCTGGCCACCGGCGTCGCCGGCGAAGACCGCAAGCGCTTCGAGCGAGCGCTGGACCAGGCCGCGCGCCTGATCCGGGTCGAGACGCTGGCCGAGGCCGGTCCGGCCCTGGACGAGGTCAGCCAGCTGGTGGGGCTGCTGTCACAGACCCTGGTCTACCGCATCGTCAACCGTGACGATGAACGTACCGGTGTCTGGCGCTACAACGAAAAGGCCAACGGTGGCCGCAACTACTATCTGGTGGCCGAAGCGCTGGACGAAGCCGGCAACGTTGCCGAACTGCCGATCCGCAACGAGGAAACCGGCAAGGAGGAACGGGTCTCGGTGTTCGCCGTGCGCGTTCCGCAGGCTACCTATAACCGGGTCGCCGCCGACAAGCAGGACAACGGCATCATCGAGGACGACCTGATCGGCAGCAAGCCGCGTGGCAGCCTGTCGCCGCGTTTCCGCATGCCCACGACCGGCGGCTACATCACCGAATGGTGATGGACAAGGAACCGACATGAGAGATTTGAACGACGCGATCGCCGAAGTCGCGGCCGATATCCGCCAGGTCCAGGCATCGCTGGCCGAGCGTGGCGATGCGTGCCGGGAACTGATCAAGGAACAGGAGGCGCTGCACGGCCAGGTCCGCGAGGACTTCAATGCCCTGGCCCGGCTGCACGCCCAGGCGGCCATTGATTCGCCGCCGGCGATGGCCAGAGACCTGCTGCAGCAGTCCAGCGCCGACCTGCAGCGCCGTGACCGCAAAGCAGCGGTGCTGGCCGACGAACTACAGGCGCTGCTGGACATCGAACAGTCGTTGCAGCAGCGCTCGCAGGCGGCCGTGGCCGCACGCGACGCCGCCGGCGGGCAGTTGCAGGCACTGCAGGACCAGGTGGATGCTGCGCTGGAAGCGGACCCCGCCTACCAGGCCCTGCAGGACGAACTGCAGCTGGCACAGGCGCGGGCCGAGACCGTCGAGCGCATGGCCGCCTCTGCACAGGCGGAGCATGATGCCAAGGCCGGCGCCTATCAGGCCGACCCGGTCTTCATGTACCTGCACCAGCGCGGCTTCGACAGCACGGCCTACCGCAGCTGGCCACTGGTGCGCACAGTCGATGGCTGGCTGGCCGAGCTGTGCGGCTTCGAGCGCGCCCGCCGCGAGTACGCCACGCTGGTCGAACTCCCGCCGTACCTGCAGGCGCATGCCGGACAGGCCCGCGACGCGAGCGAAACTGCCCGCCAGCCAGTGCAGCAGGCCCGTGACGCCGCGCTTGCCCAGGCCGGGGGCGAGCCGCTGAGGCAGCAGCTGCAGACCGCACAGGGCGCCGTTGCACAGGCACTGCTGAACGAGCAGTTGCATCGGCAGGCCGTGGACGCCAAGCAGGCACAGATCGATGGCTTCCGCAGCTGGACCGACGCGGAGGGCAGTGCCCTGCTCACCGCGCTGGCACGCACGCTGTCGGCCACCGGCATGAACGAACTGTACCGGCGCGTCGCCGCCACGGCGTCCGGCGAAGACGACGCGGTGCTTGAGCGCATCCAAGGCACTCGCCAGCGCTTGGGCGAGATCGATGGCCTGGTGGCAGAGCACACCCGCGAAATGGCCGTACTGAAGAAGCGCCTGGACAACCTGCAGGCGACGCGCAGGAGCTACCAGGCGGCAGCAGACGCCGAACGCCAGGCCTACCAGGCCCCGACCTACCGCAGGGCCACCGCTACCGCAGTTTCGGCGTCCTTCTTCAGTACGACCCGCAGCGGCAGCAGCAGCAGCGCTTCCTCGGGCGGCCTGTTCAACTGGGCATCGAGCAGCTCCAGCAGTTTCGATTCCAGCTCCAGTTCGAGTTCCCGCTCCAGCGCCCGTTCCGACAGTGGCGGTGGCTTCAGCAGTGGCGGTGGCATCAGCGGTGGCGGGGATTTCAGGACCGGCGGCGGCTTCTAGCCCGGCCGTTGCCGGGTGCGCCCGGCCAGGCGCGTGTCCAGCAGGCCCACGCCCAGCAGCACCAGGCTGGTCAGCCAGCCGGCGGCGAGCAGGTGCGTCCAGGGCAGTGCCAGTCCCAGCGCCAGCAGCACCAGCGCGCCCAGCAGGTGCGAGCGCGGCGCGCGGCCGTAGACCACGCGCTTGTACAGGGCACTGCCCAGCAGGTAGAGCAGCGGACCGGCCACCATCATGGCGGCGTACTTCCAGGTCGTGCCTGCCCCCGGGTGGTCCATGACCAGGTCGTTGCCCACCGCAGTGGCGATGATGCCGGCGATCAGCAGCGCGTGTACGTAGTGGAAGTTGGCCCCCATCCGGCCGGGGTCGTCGGACCGGGTGATCGCGGCGGTGGCATCGCGACTGGAGATGCCGAAGTACAGCCACCACATCGCCAGTGTTCCGGCGAAGGTCGCCAGCACCGCCGACACCACCTCCAGACTCCAGTGTTCGACCTCGCTGAGCACCCCGCCGGTGGCCAGCAACGTCTCGCCCAGGGCGACGATGACGAACAGCTGGCAGCGTTCGGCCAGGTGGCCGCCCTCGATGGTCCATTCACGGGTGTGCGATCGCCCCAGGCCAGGGAACGCGAAGCCGAACATCGGCGAGATGTACTCGCAGGCCACCGCCAGCGCCCACAGCGCCAGGCGGATGTTGCCCTCGGCGGCCGCGCCAGCCAGCCAGAAACACGCCGACACGCTGACCCAGGCCAGCATGCGACGGAAGTTGGCTGCCAATGGGTGGCCGGTGCCTACCTCCAGCAGTACGAAGCTGGTGCGTCCCACCTGCATCGTGGCGTATGCCCCGGCGAACACCCAGGCACGATCGGCGAACGCCTCGGGAATGGAGGAGGACATCAGCAACGCCAGCAGCATGGTGGCAAACAGCAGGCCACGGATGCGTGGCGCCTCCGGATCGAACCAGTTGCTGACCCAGCACGCATACTGCCACCCCAGCCACACCGCGAACCACAGCACCAGGGTCTGCAGCACGCCGGCCAGGTCCAGGTGGTGCAGCAGATGGTGGCTGAGCTGGGTGACCGCGAACACGTAGACCAGATCGAAGAACAGTTCTTCATAGGTAACGCGGGCATGGTGGCCGTCGCGGTGGCGCAGCGCAGGCAGTCGCAGTCGGGGACTCATGGCGGTCCTTCAGCGCGCCAGGCGCCAGTACAGGAGGGCAGCCAGCAATGCCGGCACGGTGAAGACCAGCAACAGGATCGGCAGCTCTTCTCGCAGGGCATAGCCTGCCTTGCTGACGCCCACCCACAGGTTGGCCACCGTGACCAGCAGCCACGTGGCGATGAACGCCAGCAGCGCGGTCGGCAGCTGCGATGTGCCGACGCTCCACAGCCGGCCAAACAGCGCGAATACGCCCAGCAACAGTACGCCGCCCAGCATCACCATAAGCACATGCATGGTCCACCTCCTTGAACCTGTGGGCAGGCTAGCTGCGGCCGATTCTGCGCTCCAGCCCGTGGAGATGGATTCACAATCCAGGGCGGGCGAACAATGCTGCGCAGGCCGCGGCGGACCTTATCGCAGCCATGAATTATTCGCGAAACGGCCGGCGCGACGCGCATGCTAGCTTCAACGGCCTCTCCCCAGACACTTTTCCGCCATGCGCCTCTGCCTGACTCCCCTCGCCCTAGCTGCCACGCTCGTCTTTGATGTCGCTGCCGCCGACGCACCGCTGCCGCAGCTACGGGCCTACACTGTCGACGCTTCATGGCTGCAGCCGATGGCACCGCTGCAGATTGCCGACCACACCTGGCAGATCGGCACCGAGGACCTGACGGCACTGCTGGTGCAGACCACCGAGGGCGCAGTGCTATTGGATGGCGGCATGCCGCAGATGGCCGGTCACCTGCTGGACAACATGAAGGCACGCGGGGTGGCACCACAGGATCTACGGCTGATCCTGCTCAGCCATGCGCATGCCGACCACGCCGGGCCGGTGGCGGAACTCAAGCGCCGCACCGGTGCCCAGGTGGTCGCGAACGCCGAAACGGCCGTGCTGCTGGCGCGCGGCGGCAGCAACGACCTGCACTTCGGTGATGACATCACCTACCCGCCGGCCAGTGCCGACCGCATCATCATGGATGGTGAGAGGGTGACGGTAGGCGGCATGGCATTCACCGCGCACTTCATGCCAGGGCACACCCCCGGCAGCACCGCCTGGACCTGGACCGATACCCGCGATGGCAAGCCCGTGCGCATAGCCTACGCCGACAGCCTGAGTGCACCGGGCTACCAGCTGCAGCACAACGCACGCTATCCCCGCCTGGTCGAGGACTACCGGCGCAGCTTCACGACGGTGCGCGGCCTGCCCTGCGACCTGCTGCTGACCCCGCATCCGGGCGCCAGCCGCTGGAACTATGCCGCCGGTGCCGTGGCCGGAGCCAACGTCCTGACCTGCAAGGCCTACGCGGATGCGGCCGAGAAGACGTTCGACGCGCAGTTGGCCAAGGAAGCGGCCGGGGCCCGCTGATGCTGCAGATCCCGTAGAGCCGAGCCTACGCTCGGCTCCACACCAGACGCGTCGAAAGGTGCCGGTCAGGACGACCGGCACCCGCCGTCCATCAGCCGCCCTGCCCGTGCTGGGCAAACGGCTCGGTTGTGCCATCGGTGCGCACCAGTTCGACCGTGTACGGCTGGACGTAGCCATCGGGCATTTCCATACCCGGCGAGCCGGCCGGCATGCCGGGCAGCACCAGCCCGCGCGCCGCCGGTCGTTCGGCCAGCAGGCGCTTGATGTCCTCGGCCGGAATGTGGCCCTCCACCACGTAGCCGCCGATCTCGGCGGTATGACAGGAGGCTTTGCCCACCGGCACGCCCAGGCGGACCTTGATCGGGTTCATGTCGTCGGTGTCTCGGACATCCACCTGGAAGCCGGCCGACTTCAGGTGGTCGACCCAGATGCCGCAGCAACCGCAGCTGGCGGTCTTGTGCACGATGGCCAGCGGCAAGGCCGGATCGACCTTGGCCAGGCTGGCCGGACTCGGAGTCGGCGCCTCGCTGGCGACCGCTGCCGCGGAGGATTCTTCGGCGGCACGCGCGCAGGCGGTCGTGGCCAACACAGTGCCCAGCAGCAGGCTGAGGGAGAGCGTACGGTTCATTGAGTGATTCCTTTGCAGAGGCGGGCAACGCGGCCCGCCGCCCACGCATCGAAGGCGCAGGCAGAGTCGAGAAAAAGTCGAACAGTCATGGCAGGCGCGTGAGGCCTGCAGGAATTCACGCGATGGGGGGACGCAACGGATCCGGCATCAATGGCGACGCGCGTTGCGGGCTATTGGCCGGAACAGGCGCCTCGCGCCAGGGCGAGGCGGGCGTTCCGTTCAACGCTGCCAGCATGCCTAAACACGCCGCCGGGCATTCGCACTCGCCGCTCTGGCAGGCCAGCGGGGCCGCATCATCGCAGCAGCCGACGGCTGCCATCGCGGCCGAGTGCGGTGCGGCGCAGTGATCCTGGTTGGCGGGACCGTTGGACGAAGACGCAGCGAGGGTCAGCCCCGGCGCATTCAGCGCCAGGACCACAAGCAGCATCCATCGCAGCAGCAGGCCAGGCAGGTTCACCCGCCGATGATAGCCGATGCGCGCATCAGCCGATCGCCGCCGCCATCGGCCGCATCCGCACCGGGATCGACTTGGCCGCTGGCGTGCCGCTGATCCGGTCGTAGTAGTCCAGCGGCAGCAATGGATTCAGTTCGGGGTAGTACCCGGCCAGCGCGCCGCGCGGCATCGGATAGTCCAGCACGGTCAGGCCCTCGATGCGCCGCTGCACGCCATCGCTGCTGATCGTCTCCAGGCTGACCCGCGCTTCCTTCTCCAGCCCGCGCGCCAGCCGGTCCTCGATGTTCATGAACAACACCATGCGATCGTTGTACACACCGCGATAGCGATCGTTGTAGCTGTAGATGGTGGTGTTGTACTGGTCGTGCGAGCGCACCGTGGCCAACCGCAGCATCTCCGGGTCGTGCACCGGATCGTCCACGTCCAGCCCGGGCATCACCAGGATGTTGGCCTTGCCATTGGGCGTGGGCCACACCCGGCGGCGCGGCGGGATGTCCAGATGGAAGCCCTGCGGCTGCTGGATGCGCTCGTTGAAGCCGGTGTAGATCTCCGGATACACCGCGGCAATCAGCTCGCGGATGGGCGCGTAGTCGTGCATGCAGCCGGCCCAGTCAACCCTGCTGTCGGGCAGCGTGGCCAGTGCCATGCGGCAGACGATCTCGACCTCGGGCAAGACATCGGCACTGACCGGCTCCAGTACCCCGCGCGACGCGGTGACATTCGACATCGCGTCTTCGATGGTGACGAACTGCTCGCCGGCCGGCGTAACGATGCGCTCCGAACGCGCCACCACCGGCAGGATCAGCGCGTCGCGGCCATGGACCAGGTGCCCGCGGTTGAGCTTGGTGGCAATGCCCACGGTGAGCTCCAGGCCGCGCATCGCCTCATACGCACGCGGCGTATCGGGCACGGCATGAATGAAGTTGCCTCCCAGGCCGATGAACACTTTGGCGCTGCCGTCCAGCATCGCCTCGATCGATTCGACCACATGGTGGCCATGCTCGTGCGGCGGGTCGAAGCCGAACACCTGCTGCACGCGGTCCAGATAGGCCGGCTTCGGCTTCTCGTCGATGCCGACGGTGCGGTCGCCCTGCACATTGGAATGGCCACGGATCGGCCCGATGCCGGCGCCGGGCTTGCCGAAGTTGCCGCGCAGCATCAGCAGGTTGGCCACCTGCTGCAGCAGGCGCGAGCCGTACTGGTGCTGGGTCAGGCCCATGCCGTAGCAGATCACGGTGGCGTTGGAGCGGATGTAGATCTCCGCGCAACGGTGGATCTGCGCCTGCGATATACCGGACACCTGCACGATCTGGTCCCAGTCCTGCGCCAGCACGTCTTCGCGCAGCGCCTCCAGGCCCACCGTGTGTTCGGCCAGGAACGCGTGGTCGAGCACGCGCTCGCCCTGCGCCTCGCGCTCGAACATCACCTTCATCATGCCCTTGATCAGGGCCAGGTCGCCGCCGATGCGGATGTGCACGAACTCGCTGGTGATCGCGGTCGAACCGAACGTGGCCATCTGCACCACGTCCTGCGGTTCGGCGAAGCGGATCAGCGCACGCTCGGGCATCGGGTTGACCGCTACGATCGGGATGCCGCGTTTGCGCGCTTCGACCAGGTTGCTCATCATCCGCGGTGAATTGGTGCCGGTATTCTGGCCGATCACGAAGATCGCCTCGGCGTGCTCGAAGTCCTGCAGCACGATGGTGCCCTTGCCCACCCCGATGGCCGGCGGTAGGCCACGGCTGGTCGGCTCGTGGCACATGTTCGAGCAGTCCGGGAAATTATTGGTGCCGAACTCGCGCACGAAGATCGAATACAGGAACGCCGCTTCGTTGGGCGTGCGCCCGGAGGTGTAGAACTCGGCCTGGTGCGGGCTGTCCAGCGCCTGCAGGTGGCGGCCGATCAGTGCGAACGCATCGTCCCAGCTGCACGGCACGTAGTGGTCGGTGGCTGCGTCGTAGCGCATCGGCTCGGTCAGCCGGCCCTGCATCTCCAGCCAGTAGTCGGTCTGTGCCATCAGCTCGGTGACGGTGTACCGGGCGAACAGTTCGCGGCCGGCGCGGAACTGGGTGGCTTCCCAGGCCAGCGCCTTGGCGCCGTTCTCGCAGAACTCCAGCTTCTTGCGCTCGTCGGCATCGGGGAACGCGCAGCTCGGGCACTTGAAGCCGCCCGGCTGGTTCATCGCCAGCAGCGCCTTCGAGCCCTTGCCGATCACGCTCTGCTGCAGCAGCACCTTGGCCGTGGCACCGGCGGCACCCCAGCCTCCGGCCGGCTGGTCGTAGGGCTTGTAACGCGGCGGCTTCTGCTCGGACATGATCGGGGACCTGACGGGAGGAACGCAGCAACGAACGGCACAACGCGGTCCGGCGGTGCATCCAGTGGCACGACCAGCTGCACAGTCAAGCACGCCCGGTCACGCTTCGCCAGAGGGTGCCGGCGGATTCGGTACACCCTGGCATGGCAACGGTTACAGCCGCGTCTGCGCGCAGCCACTGCGCTATCCTCGAAACCGCAGGCGGTGGCCCGCCTCGCGTTTCTCCCTCGTCCGGACGCGTTGCATGCCTGATTCGATCCCACCGCACATCCCGCCGGCCGGCACTGCCCAACGCCCCTTGCAGCGCTGGCGCGGCGGCACGCAACAGCAGCAGGTCGACGTCGTGGCCGAGGAAGTGCCGGTGGCGCTGCGCTACAACGATGCCGCCTTTGCCGTGATGATGGCCACACCGTGCGACCTGGAGGACTTTGCGCTCGGTTTTTCGCTCAGTGAAGGCCTGATCCATACGCCCTCGCAGCTGCTGTCGATCGATATCCGTCCCCAGCTGGAAGGCATCGAGCTGCAGATGACCGTGGCCGAGGATGCACCCGGCGCAAGCCTCGACTCGGACAAGGGGCGCCTGCTGCCCGGCCGAGGCGGCTGTGGCCTGTGTGGCACGCGCCAGCTGGAGGAGGTGCTGCGCCCCCTGCCGCAGATCCGCGAGCGCCGCAGCTATGCCGCCGCCGCCCTGCAGCGGGCGTTGGCCACCCTGGCGCAGCACCAGCCGATGAATGCGGCAAGCGGTTCGATCCACGCCGCGGCCTGGGCCGATGCCAGCGGGCGGATCGGCTGGGTACGCGAGGACGTCGGCCGCCACAATGCACTGGACAAGCTGATCGGCGCCCTGCACCACAACGAACACGCCATCGACGGCGGCCTGCTGGTGATCTCCAGCCGGGCCAGCTACGAAATGGTCAGCAAGGCGGTGCGCGCCGGCGCCAGCGTGCTGGCTGCGGTATCGGCACCCACCGCGCTGGCGATCGACCTGGCCCGCAGCGCCGGGCTGTGCCTGGTCGGGTTCGCGCGGGAGAGCGGATTCAATGTGTACACCCATCCCGATCGGCTGCGGGCGGACGGGCTCCGGGACACCTGAGTGCGACCGGGCGCATGCCGCCCGGCCGCATACCGCTCAGCGCAGCGCCACCTTCGGGAAGTCCACCGGCACGTCGAACGCCACATTGACGTAATTGGTGAACAGGTTGAGCGCCACATGCGCGAGGATCTCGACGATCTGCTCATCGTCGAAGCCGGCCACCCGCAGCGCCTGAACATCGCCGTCGGCAATCTGCGCACGCTGCTCGACCACCTTCAACGCGAATCCCAGTGCAGCGGCGGTCGCCGGGTCGCTGGACTGTCCGGTCTGCGCGGCGGCCATCTGCTCACTGCTGGCGCCGGCCTTGCGGCCCAGTGCGGTGTGCGCGGCCAGGCAGTACGCGCAGGCATTGCGGTTGGCGATGGCCACGGCGATCTGCTCGCCCAGCAGCGGCGACAGGCGGCCACCGCCCAGCGCGCCGAACGAACCCCACATGCTGTGCAGGGCGGCCGGCGAGTTGGCCACGGCGCGGAACATGGCCGGGGTGGCACCGAAGGCGGCGTGGACCTGGCCCAGCAGGGCCTGGCGGTCGGCGGTGGTGTTGGCGGCATCGATCAGAGGGACACGGGACATGGTGGATCTCCTTGGAAACGCGCCCGGAATTGGACGACCCGCTCATCCTAGGTAGACTCGCTGGACGCATCCTGCGCTATTCGCCACACCTGCTGTCCATTCGTCCATGACTGCGCCCACTGACGTCGCCACGCCCGATCGCCTCTCCACCCTGCTGGAACGCTTCCGCGTGCAGGCCGCGCTGTTCCACAGCGGCCCACTGTGCGGGCGCCATGTGTTCGAGCCGCAGCCCGGTCGTGCGTTCCTGCACATCCTGCGCCAGGGCGAAATGGAGGTTTGCCATCGCGAGGGCGATACGACGCTGCCTCGGCTGAAGATCGACGCGCCCAGCCTGCTGCTGTATCCGCAGCCGCTGCATCATGTGTTCTTCAATGCACCGCTGGATGGCCCGGATTTCACCTGCGCCACGCTGGACTTCGACGGCGGCGCGCGCAATCCGATCGTCCAGTCGCTGCCACCGGTGATGGTGGTGCCACTGGCGGCGATCGGCGAACTGGACGACACCCTGCGCCTGCTGTTCGCCGAGGCCGATCGCCGGCGCTGCGGCTCCCGGCTGCTGACCAACCGCCTGTTCGAGGTGGCGCTGATCCAGGTCCTGCGCTGGGTGGTCGATCATCCGGAGGCGGCAGGCGTCAGCCACGGACTGATGCGCGGGCTGTCCGATGCACGGCTGGCACGCACGCTGGTGGCGATGCACCAGGCGCCGCAGGAGGCGTGGACGCTACCGCGCATGGCGTCGACCGCCGGCCTGTCGCGCAGCGCGTTCGCGGCGGTATTCAAGGAGGTGATGCAGGCGACGCCGGCCAGCTACCTGCTGGACTGGCGGCTCAGCCTGGCCTGTACGCAGCTGCGCGCAGGTGTGGCGGTCAAGCAGGTGGCGATCGACGTGGGGTTTGCCGATACCGCGTCGCTGTCGAAGGCGTTCCGCAAGCGGCTGGGGGCATCGCCGCGGGCGTGGTTGACCGCGAGCGCCGCGCAGGCAGGGTAAATGGATGAGGGGTAGAGTCGACCGCTGGTCGACTATCGCGCGACGCGCGGAATTTTCCTGGCCTGACCGAAGGGCAGCCGACCAGCGGTCGGCTCTACCACGGGCGATGTCTGCGCGCCGGCTGGCCGCTCAACTGGGTGTTCCGTCAGGCTTCGCCAGCAGCCCGGCGATGCGCTCGGCGACTTGCGCGCGTACGCCTTCATCCAGCTGGCCCTCGTACATCGCCTCGTAGATCCACAGGCCATCGGCAGCCAGCCGCGCCACGAAATTGTCGAGCGCTGTCGCGTCGTCGCTGCCGGCTTCGGGTGCGGACGGCGCCCAGCGTCGCACTACCGGCCCCCACGGGCGCTCCTCGGCATCGGGGTCGCCCGATTCCAGCATGAACATCAGTTCGGCACGGGTGGCGCTCTGCGCCGACACGCGCACGAAGGTCTGGTAGCGCTCCAGCGCCGTTGCCTCATCTGCACGCTTGCCCAGCAACGCTTCCATCGATGCTTCCCAGGCCTGCACCAGGTGTTCGTCGATGCCGCGGAGCAGCGCCTCGCGCGACGGAAAGTGGTACAGCAGACCGCCGCGGGTCAATTTGGCCTCGGTCGCCACCGACTCGAAGGTCACCGCTCGCACGCCGTCACGATTGATCACGTTGACGGCGGCGTCGAGGATGCGCTCCCGCTTGCTGGTTCTCATGGCGTCATTTTACGCGATCGGCGGCGCCCTCGCGGCTGCCGGCCCGGCCACGCAGCAGTCCCGCGATGATCGTCGCACCCAGCGCCAGCGCCGCAGTGATCACCAGCAGCACGATCTGGTAGCCACGGTCATACGCGGCTGTGGCCAGCGCGAACCACTCGCCCTGCCCGCCTTCGCGCGCCGCGTGCAACGCCTGGGTGAAGCCTTCACGCGCCAGCGCCGGCATGTCAGCCGAGACCGGCAGGAACACGCCGTACATCGCCGCGCTCAGGCTGCCCAGCATCGCCACCGCCAGCAGGCCACCGAACTCGTAGGACACTTCTTCCACCGACGAGGCCATGCCCGCCCGGTGCGCCGGCACATTGTTGAGGATGGCCGTGGACGCCACCGAGATGGCCGCGCCCATGCCGAAGCCGGTGATCGCCATGCCGGCGATCACCCAACCGAGGCCGTGCGGGAAGCCGAACGCCACCACACCGACGCCCAGCGCGCCCGCAGCCAGTCCGCCGCAGATCAATGGGCGCAGGCCGACCCGATGCAGGATGCTGCCGCCCAGCAGCGCACTGGGCAGGCTGCCCAGCGCTGCCACCGACACCAGCAGGCCCGCCTGCAGCGGCGTGAAGCCCGCCACCAGCTGGAAGCGCTGGGTGGTGACCAGCTGCAGGCCGGCCATCGCAAACAGGGTGAACACTGCCGACAGCGTGCCGGCCAGGAACGCCGGATTGCGGAAGATCGCGACGTCCAGCAGCGGGTACCGCAGCTGCTGCTGGCGGCGCGCGAACGCCGCACCAGTGATGACGGCCAGCAGCAGCGCGCCTGCACCCAGCGCATACGACGGCGGCGTAGCGATCAGCGACTTGATTGCCAGCACCAGGCCGGACAGCGCAGCCAATGCCAGAACTGAGGACACCAGGTCCCATGGCCGCGAGCTGTCGCGCTGTCCTTCCGGCGCCAGCAGCAGCGTGGCCACCAGCGCCATCACCACCACCGGCACGTTGATCAGGAACACCGAGCCCCACCAGAAGTGCTGCAGCAGCCAGCCGCCAATGATCGGGCCGAGCGCCGCACCGACGATGGCCACCGAACCCCAGATGGCGATGGCGATGTTGCGTTCGCGCGCTTCGTGGAAGCTCAGGCCGATCAGCGCCAACGTGGCCGGCATCATCGCGGCCGCGCCGACCGCCAGCAACGCGCGTGCGGCAATCAGCTGCGCTGCGGTGTCGGCGAACGCTGCTGCCAGCGAGGCGACGCCGAACACCACCAGGCCGATCAGGAACATGCGGCGGTGACCGATGCGGTCGCCCAGCGTGCCCGCGCCCAGCAGCAGGCCGGCCATCACCAGCGGATAGGCGTTGATGATCCACAGCGCCTGGCCGGCACTGGCCGAGAGTTCCTCGGTCAGGGTGGGCAGTGCGGTGTAGAGCACGGAGTTGTCGAGCGTGACCAGCAGCAGGCCGGCGGCGACGGTGAACAGCAGTGCCCAGCGGCGGGCACGCGACAGGGCCGGAGCGCCGGCCAAGGGCTGGGACAAAGCCATGGGAGAACCTGGTGGGGGTGGAGTACGGCCAAAACTATACCGGATATCCTGTACAGTTATGATCTTCAAAGCCCACCGATTCAGCTTTTGTAGAGGCGGGCTTGCTCGACTGCGCCGCCAGCCAGGCATGGCCTGGCTCTACTGAAACGGGCCAGGGATGGCCTGGCTCTACTGATGAACGTTTACCGGCAGTCCTCCGGCAGCGCGGCAATCGCCGACACCACCGCGCTCTGCATGCCCTGCCCCACGGCGGCGTCCAGTTCGCCGCCGATGCCCCCATGCTGGCGCCGCAGCTCGTCCTCGCACAGGCCGCGCACGCGCGCACGGGCATTCGCGCGCAGGCTGCTGCACCGCCAGTCGGTGCCCCCCAGCGGCAGCACCGAATACACCACGCTGTTGCAGGCATTGCCGGCGCGCTGCTGCAACGGCAGTCCACCGAAATCCCGCGGCTCGCTGCTGCGCTGCGGGTCGAAGTAGCTGTCCGGGAACGTGCGCGCGTACTGTTCGATGTCCACCGCCATGCTGCGCCCACCGGCCAGCGGCATCTGCAGCGGCTGGCCGCACTGGGTGGCGTCGGCGCGGTGCTGGATGTACTGGTAGATCGGCCGGTCCAGCGATGGCTCCTGCTGGGTCACCGCACTCACCGACGCCAGCACCGGCAGCGATGCACGATTGGCCATGCGCGCCAGCAGCCCCGCCTGCGCGGGCTGGCAGCGGTCGCGCACGGTTGCAGCGAGCAGGAACAGCACGTCGTTGCGGAACGCGTGATCGTCGCGCAGGCGCTGTTCGATGCGCTGGCTGGCGTCGGCGGCCGGTGCCGGAAACGCGACCGCCGGCGGCGCGGTGGGTGCGCGCTGCCGCTGCCAAAGCACCAGCAGCACCACCGCGACCAGCAGCACCCCGGCAGCCATGAGCCATCGCCGGCGCATCAGTTGCGGATCGCCGTCAGCGTGGCCGCCGCAGCATCGTAGGACGCGCTGGCGATGTCCGCGTCGAAACGCTTCACCTGCAGGCGGCCGGCGAGCCGGTACGGATCCCACAGATCACCCAGCGCGATCGGCGTGGCCAGGGTCACGTGGATGATCTGGTTCGGCGGCGGTGGCGGCACGTGGATGCAGGCCCCATAGAACGGCACGAACAGCAGTTCATCGACCAGGCCGGCATCGTCGGTGCCGAGCGGTACCACGTAGCCATCCAGATCCACCGCGCGACCATCGACAGCATCGACCACGCGCGAAGAGCCGAACTGCCTGGCGCGATCCGGGCTGGAATGGTCGATCTCCTGCCCCGGTGGCGTGCCCGAGCCGGTGTCGTCGATCAGCCCGCCCACATCATCCATGCCACCGCGTGACAGGCCGATCTGCGGCGGCGGGCGCTGATAGGTGACCTCGTCGGGCCGCAACGCATCCCAACGGTCGATGGGGGTTTCGGCCGTGGCGGAGGGCATCGGCTTGTCCTGCGGCGTGACCGCCACGGCATCGGCGCCCGGTGACGTGCAGCCTGCCAACCAGACGCATCCAAGCAGCAACACAGCGCTACGGTTCATAGGGCCTCAGCTGGGCATCGCGCATGGTGTAAGCAGAACCGGCCAGATCATCATCCAGCCGTTCGGCACGCAGGGTGCCGGCCAGGAAGAATGGCGAGTACATGTCCGGCATCTCGATCGGCTGCGGCAGCACCACGTGCACGATCTGGTTCGGCGGCGGCGGTGGCACGTGGATGCAGGCGCCGTAGTACGGCACGAACAGGAATTCGGTCAGCCGCCCGTCCTGCGCGTTGGCCAGCGGTACCACGTAGCCCGGCAGGCGTACCGGTCGCTGCAGCACAGCAGCCACGGTACGGAACGTCCCGAACTGCGGCATGCGCCGGTTGCCGCTGTGCTCGACTTCCGGGCCCTCGCCCCGCTCCAGCGCGGCCAGTTCGTCCTTGGGCATCATCTGCAACCAGTCCAGCTCCTGCTCTGCCGCGTCCGCAGCGTCAGCGCGGTCGACAACCGGCGAAGGTGGCAAGGCCTGCACACCGGAATCCACCGGCCGCTCGCAGGCGGCCAGCGCCAGCACCATCGGCAATGGCCGCATCCAGCGCATGCTCAGCCTCCCGGTGACAGGCCATCGGCCAGCGTGCGCCGGTAGGCCAGCAATGCCGGCACCAGCCCGGCGACCGCACTGATCGCCAGCACGCCTGCCACCCAGGCCAGCTCGCGACCGTCCGGCCAGACATGGGTGATCGACAGGCCAAAGTTGGCCAACACCCAGCCGCGCCCGGCAAGGCTGGCGACCACCAGCAGTGACAGGGCCAGCACACAGGCCAGCGCACTGGTCGCCACCGCTTCCACCACCAGCAGGCCGGCGATGTAGCCCGGCCGTGCCCCGGTGGCACGCAGGATCGCCATCTCGCGCCGCCGCTCCTGCAGGGTCGAAACCAGCAGCGCCACCAGCGAGACCATGCCCAGCAGCACCACCATCGCGCTGATCAGCTGCAGCGCACGCTCGGCGGTGCCCAGCGACTGCCACAGCTGCTGCAGCGTCACGCCGGGCAGGATCGCCAGCATCGCCTCGTCCGGGTACTCATTGATCCTTCGCTGCACCGAAAACGTGGCGATGCGCGAGTTCAGGCCCAGCATGAAAGCGGTGATGCTGCTGGGGGTCAGATCCAGATGGCGGGCCTGCTCGGCGCTGACACGCTGGCTGCGCAACTGCACGCCCGAGCGCCAGTCGACATGGATCGCCTCGATGGCCGCCAGCGAGACCAGCAGCGACGAATCGACCGGCGTGCCGGTGCGCTGCAGGATGCCGGCAACACGGAACGGCTTGTCGGCATGCGTGGCCAGGGTGACCGCACCGGTGCCGTGCGCCAGCACGATCGCATCGCCCAGGCCGACCTTCTGTGCCTGCGCCACCTCGGCACCGATCACCACGTCATACAGATCATCGAACCGCCTTCCGTTCGCGAACGCCAGCGCATGCCCGGCGCCGTAGCGATAGTGCTCGAAGTAGCCACCGCTGGTACCGACCACGCGGTAGCCGCGCCACGAATCGCCCAGCGACAACGGCACTGACCACTTCACCTGCGGCAGCGCGGACAGCTCCTGGTAGGACTGCCAGGACACGTTGTTGGTCGGGTCGCCGATATGGAACACCGAGTACAGCAGCAGGTTCACCGGCCCCGAACGCGCACCGACAATCAGGTCGGTGCCCGACACCGTGCTGGCGAAACCTTCGTGCGCCTGCGTGCGTACGCGTTCGACACCCAGCAACAGGACCATGCTGAGGGTGATGACCAGCACGGTCAGGCCCACGCTCAACGCGCGGCTGCGCAGGCTGGCCCAGGCAAGCTCAAGCATGGCCGGCACCTGCCTGGTTGATCTCCGACAAGGCAATCGTGCGGTCGAACAACGGCTGCAGGCTGTCGTCATGGCTGACCACCAGCACCGTGGTGCCGGCCGCCTGGCACTGCGCAGACATCAGCTGCAGGAAGGCGGTCGCCGCCTCGCGGTCGAGCGCCGAGGTCGGCTCATCGGCCAGCAGCAATGCCGGGCGACCGATCAGCGCGCGTGCCGCTGCCACGCGTTGCTGCTGGCCGACACTCAGCGTACCCGCGCGCCGCTGCATCAGCGCCGGGTCCAGCTGCAGGGCCTGCAGCAGTCGCGCGATCTCGGCATTCAACGGCCCGCTGATGCGCGCGCTGCGCAGGCGGGAGAAACGCAGGCCCAGCGCAATGTTGTCGCGCACGCTGAGGAACGGCAGCAGGTTGAACTGCTGGAAGATCACGCCCAGGTGGTCAGCGCGGAATCGATCCCGCGCCGCGCCGCGCATGGCCTGCAGTGCGTGGCCTGCCACCTCGACACGGCCCTCTCCAGGCAGCAGCACACCGGCCAGCAGGCCCAGCAGGGTGCTTTTGCCGCCACCGCTGATTCCCCGCAGCAACACGCTGCTGCCCTGCTCGATCCACAGCCGCGGTACATCCAGCACCCGCCGCGCGCCGTAGCCGAACTGCACGCCCTCCAGCGCGATCACCGGTCGCATGCTCACGGTGCCAGCACCACGCGCAGGTTGTCCGGGGTCAGCACGCTGCGGCTCTGGCCGTGGGCAGTGGCGCTGTTGACGATCACTTCATGCAGGCCCGGGAACAGCAGCGGCAGGCGCACCACGATGGCGCGCAGCTCGGCGGGCTTTACACAGTGGTACTGCAGCGTTGCGTTGAACCCCGCGTGCCGGTGCTGTCCTGGCGGCGGCGCGACGGCGGTCGCGTCGAAGCCCTCGGCCCTGGCATCGTTGCCTGAAAGGCGGCAGCCCGCGGCGGTGGGCAAGGTGACCCAGCTGCCACCCTGCAGCAGCCCAGTCGCACGCGCCAGCGCAGCCTGCTCGGCTGCATTGGCCGGCGGCCGCTCGAAATCGAGGATGCCGATGCCGGGGGCCTGAAGGGCGAATTCCAGCGTTTGCTGGTCCAGTGCAACGTCCACGGTCGCCTGGCCGTGCACGTGCGGTGCGTGCTGGCGGATGTCATGGGCCTGCGCGGCACTGGCGGCCAGCAGCAGGGAAAGAGCAGCAAGACGCTTCATGGGGAAGGCTCCAATTGTTACTATGTAACATTATGGACCACATCCCCACGACGCCCGCAAGGGCCTTGGCCCAGTCGCCAACTTCGGCACGCTGGCACCCCCGCTTCGATCTTGCCGGCGCCTGGCTGTCGCTGGCCTGCGCCGCCCACTGCATCGCCCTGCCGCTGCTGCTGGCCTTCGTGCCGGCCGCGATGATGGCGCTGCGCTCGTTCCAGCACCCCGGCCACGGGGCGATGACGTTGCTGCTGGTGATGTCGCGCTGGGAATGGCTGTTCGCGCTGCTGGCCTCGTCGCTGGCCCTGGCCAGTACGACCGCTGGGGTGCACCGGCATGGGCACTGGCAGCCCCTGTGGTGGGCGTGCATCGGCGCCGTCCTGCTGCTGTCAGCCTCGCTGTCCCTGCCGCTGAAGGAATCGCTGCTCTGGCACGGCGTAGCGACGGCCATGGGCGGTGCGCTGCTGGCATGCGCGCACATCGCGAACCGGCGCACGCTGCACAAGCGATAACGCCGGCCAGCGGCCGCACCCAACAGCTGATACGCAGTCGGTAGTGCCGGCCGCTGGCCGGCAACCCCGGGGTCCCGCCAGCCGGCCAGCGGCCGGCTCTACCCCTCCGTGCATGGGCCACGCAACAGGTGATACGCAGCGGCCGGTTCTACCCTCCGTGTATGGACCACGCAACAGCTGATACGCGTGGGTAGTGCCGGCCGCTGGCCGGCAACCCCGGGGTCCCGCCAGCCGGCCAGCGGCCGGCTCTACCCATCCATGCATTGGCCACGCAACAGGTGTTACACAGCGGCCGGCTCTACCGTTCCTTATTCGTCGAACGGGCGCTGCCCCAGCGTCTGCGTCACGTGGTCCACGAAACAGGTGATGCGTGCGGCCAGCGCGGTGTTGCGGTAGTACACCGCATTGATCGGCTGCCGCACGTCCTGCGTCTGTTTGCCGAACAGCTGCACCAGTCGGCCCTCGCGCCGGTCCTGGCGGGTCAGGAAGTCCGAGAGGCAGGCAATGCCGAGCCCGGCCACCGCCATCTGCCGCAGCGTCTCGCCACTGGATGAAGCGATCGCCGGCTCGATCACGAAAGGCCCGCCATCGGCATCGTGCAGCGGCCACTCGTTCAATGAACTGGGCTGGGTAAAACCCAGCAGATCGTGCTTGCGCAGCTGCTCCACGCGTGTCGGCGTGCCATGCCGGCGCAGGTACTCGGGACTGGCGACGACGCGGATGCGGCTGTGGCCGATCGGCCGCGCATGCAGGGTGGAATCGCGCAGCACGCCGATGCGGAACGCCACGTCGGTGCGCTTCTCGATCAGGTCGGTGATGCCCTCGTTGGAGTTCAGCTCCAGCTCCACCTGCGGGTAGCGCTCGCGGAAGCCCTCCAGCAGCGGCACGATCACGTGCAGCATGAACGGCGTGGCCGCGTCCACGCGCAGGCGCCCGACCGGCTGCAGCCGCCGCGCCGCCATCTGCTCCTCGGCCTCGTCCACCGTGGCCAGGATCGTGCGCGCGTACTCCAGGAACGCCGCGCCCTCTTCGGTCAGTTCCAGCCGCCGCGTGGTCCGCCGCAGCAGGGTGGTCTGCAGCTTGTCTTCCAGCCGCGCCAGGTTGCGGCTGGTGGCCGAGATGGTCAGCTCCAGCGCCTCGGCCGCCGCCGTGATCGAGCCGCCATCGACCACCGCCACGAAGGCCTTCAGCTCATCCAGGGTGGTTTTCATTATTTACCTCGCCGCAAAAGCATTTCCCGTATACACGGCTTAATCAACAAATGTAAAGCGCCCACACTTCGCCCTGTCACGAGCCCGCCGGCTCTCAACCAAGTCCCTGGAGTCCATCATGAGCGTTCCTTCCTTTGGCGTCGGCACTTTCCGCCTGACCGGCCAGACCGTCATCGACTCGGTGCGCAACGCCCTCGACGTCGGCTACCGGGCCATCGACACGGCGCAGATCTACGGCAACGAAGCCGAGGTCGGCCAGGCCATCGCCGAATCCGGCGTCCCGCGCGACCCGCTGTTCCTGACCACCAAGATCTGGGTCGACAACTACGCCGCCGACAAGCTGATCCCGAGCCTGCGCGACAGCCTGGCCAAGCTGCGCACCGACTACGTCGACCTGCTGCTGATCCACTGGCCGGCGCCGGGCAATGGCGTTGAACTGCGCGAGTACATGACCGCGCTGGCCGAAGCCAAGCGCCTGGGCCTGACCCGCCAGATCGGTGTGTCCAACTTCAACATCGCGCTGACCCGGCAGGCCATCGAGGTGGTCGGCGCCGGCGAGATCGCCACCAACCAGATCGAACTGAGCCCCTACCTGCAGAACCCGGCTCTGACCGCCTTCCTGAAGGAACAGGGCATCACCGTGACCTCCTACATGACCCTGGCCTACGGCAAGGTGCTGAAGGATCCGGTGCTGGCCGGCATCGCCGACAAGCACCAGGCCACCGTGGCCCAGGTCGCGCTGGCGTGGGCGCTGCACCTGGGCTATGCGGTCATCCCGTCCTCGACCAAGCGCGAGAACCTGGCCAGCAACCTGCTCGCCCAGGACCTGCGCCTGGATGCCGACGACATGGCCGCGATCGCCGCGCTTGACCGCAACGGCCGCGAAGTCGATCCGCCGGGCCTGGCCCCGGCCTGGGACTGAGGAGCCTCGCCATGGGCAGTGCGTTGGCGCGGCTGCAGGCCAGTGGTTTCAGCATCGGCATCGAAGCACCGCTGGACAATGACTGGACGCCACTGGGCGAACAGGCACGACGCGCCGCGCGACGCCTGCCCGGCGAACCGGACCTGCAGCGCCATGCGGAACTGGCACGGTTGGCCGACCGCCTCGGCTTCCGTGCGCTGTGGGTACGCGACGTGCCGGTGTACGACCCGGCCTTCGGCGATGCGGCACAGGTGTTCGAGGTATTCAGTTACCTCGGCTACCTGGCCGGCATCACCAATGACATCCTGCTGGGCACCGGTGCGGTGGTGCTGCCGATCCGGGAGCCGTTGCTGACCCTGAAGTCGGCGCGCAGCGTGCAGCGGCTGAGTGGTGACCGCCTGCTGCTGGGCGTGGCCAGTGGCGACCGCCCGGTGGAGTACCCGCTGTTCGGCCGTGACTTCGACAGCCGCGGCAGCCGCTTCCGCGAGCAGATCGCACTGCTGCGCGAAGGCGCCGCCGCGCACCTGCCGCAGGGCCTGGATGTGTTGCCCGCGGATGGCCCGGCCCTGCCGTTGTTCGTGGCCGGCCTGGCCCAGCAGCAACCGGCGTGGATCGGCCAGCACATGGACGGTTGCCTGGCCTACCCGGGCACGCCGCAGGACCATGCGCAACGCGTGGCGGCCTGGCGCGCCGTGGCCGGCAACAAGCCCTATGCCAGCTTCATCCACCTGGACCTGCTCGCCGATGCTGATGCCCCGCTGCAGCGCTGGCGCTTTGGGCTGCGCGGCGGCCGCAACGCCCTGCTGGCCGAGCTGCACGCCATGCAGGCCGCCGGCGTTGACCACATCAGCCTGCAGTTCCGCCGCAACGAACGGCCGTTGGCCGAGACCTTCCACGAAATCGCCGAGTACGTGCTGCCGCACTTCCCGGCCCATGCCGGCGCCGCCGCGGCGGCCTGACCGTTACCGGAGCTTTGCCATGAAGATGAAGACCCTGGCCGCGCTTGCGCTGGCCACCCTGCCGCTGTCTTTCCAGGCCACCGCCGAGGACTGGTATCCCTCTGCCTACGGCGCCAACGACGAGATCGGCGCGGCCAACCTGCTGACCGCGGACGTGGTCAAGCGCGCGGTCTCGCTGGTCAGGACCGGCAAGACCTATCCGCTGGCGGTGCCGGTGGACAAGAACCTGCCCGCGTTCCGCCACCGCAGCTTCCGCCTGTACAACGTGCAGGTCGGCCAGCAGGCCGGCAGGTCGCTGGGCCCCAACAGGTTCACCTTCAACGATGAACTGGTGAACGCGTGGACCGGCGTTGGCACCCAGCTCAACGGCATCGGCCATATCGGCATCGACAACGTCTACTACAACGGCAACAAGGCCGCCGACTTCGTCACCGTCGACGGCGTGCGCAAGCTCGGCGTCGAGAAGGTGCCGCCGATGGTCACGCGCGGCGTCGTGCTGGACATGACCGCGTACTACGGCAAGGCGATCGTGCCCGGCGGCACCGAGTTCACCGTGGCCGACATACAGGCCGTGCTGAAGAAGCAGGGACTGAGCCTGCGCAAGGGCGACGTGGTGCTCTTCAACACCGGCTGGCTGGAACTGATCGGAAAGGACGACAAACAGTTCCTGGAAGTGGAACCGGGTATCGGCATGGAGGCCGCGAAGTGGCTGGCCGACCAGGGCATCGTCGCCTTCGGTGGCGACACCTGGGCCTCGGAGGTCTACCCGAACCCGCACGGTGCCGAGGAGTTCCCGATCAACCAGTACATGCTGGCCAAGCGTGGCATCTACAACCTGGAGCTGATCGACAGCCGTGCGCTGGTGCGAGACAAGGCCTGGGAATTCCTGTTCGTGCTCGGCCAGCCGCTGTACGTCGGCTCGACCCAGGTCAACATCAACCCGGTGGCGATCCGATGAGCGCCGCGGCTGACCTTCCCGTGTTCGCCGGCCGTCGCTTCCGCGTCCGCTATGACGGCCTGGCCGCCGACAACGTCTACAGCGCCGATGGCCGCCACGTGCAGTACGCCATCGTCTCCGGCGCCTATGCCGGTGCGCAGGGCGAAGCCGCCTGCCAGTGGCAACAGATCAGCGAAGGGGTCTATGCCATTTCGTGGCAGGAAGCCGATGGCGCAACGGTCGTGCATGTCGATGACTTCGTCGGCGGTCGTTCGCTGGCCTGGTTCACCGCCACCGATGGCAGTTTCCATCGCATGCAAGGGCCGCTGCACCCGCTGTGATGCCGGCCAGCGGCCGGCACTACCGCGTGCGGTCGGACGGCTTCGCGTGCTGCTTCGGTAGTGCCGGCCGCTGGCCGGCAACCCCGGTCTGCTCGAACACCCCGGCCACCCAGTCGATGAAGACCCGCAAGCGTGGCGATGGCGTGCGGTTGCGCGGGTAGACCAGGCTCAACGGGCTTGGCGTCGGCGGCGCCTCCGGCAACAGCTCGACCAGCTGCCCGCGCGCGATGTACGGGTCCATCCGGTAGCGCGGCGCCTGGATGATGCCCAGGCCCGCCAGCGCGGCGCCGAGGAACGCATCCGCACCGGAGACACGCACCCGTGCAGGCAGCGGCACGTAGTGCACCTGCCCGGCCTGCTGGAACTCCAGGGGAATCAGCTGGCCGGTGGCGCTGGAGCGATAGCCGACCATTTCATGCCCTTCCCGCAGGGACGCGATGCTGCCGGGCACACCCTTGTCCTGCAGGTAACCTGGCGCGGCCACCGTAACCTCGCGCAGCATCGTCAACCGGCGCGCCGCCAGATCGCTGTCGGCCAGCGTCCCCACCCGCAGCGCCGCATCCACGCCTTCCCGCAGCAGGTCGACATAGCGGTCGCCTTCGCTGACCTCCAGTTCGATCTCCGGGTAGCGCTGCAGGAATTCCGGCAGGTGCGGGAACAGCAGGTGCCGGCCCAGCGTGCCATGCACTTCGATACGCAACGGGCCGCGTGGCGGCGCATCCCGGAACGCGGCCTCGGCATCGTCCATGTCGGCGATAAGGCGCAGGCATCGCCCGTAGAAGGCTTCACCTTCCAGCGTCGGCACCACCAGCCGCGTGGTCCGGTGCAGCAGGCGCACGCCCAGCCGCTGCTCCAGCGCCTTGATCGCGTCGGTCACCGTGGCGCGCGGCAGCCCGAGGTCCTCGGAGGCGCGGGTGAAGCTGCGGCGCTCGACGATACGGACGAAGGCGCGCATGGCCGTGAAGCGGTCCATTGTTCGGCTATCCGGATGATGTTGGCGGATTATGCAGGATTATCCGAACGTGCGATGGCGCGAAGATGGTCCTGCGTCGCTCCGGCGCGTCCCCGTGGAAGCCACCATGACCCTCTCCCCCGCCCGCTCTGTCGCCCTGGTCACCGGCGGATCGCGTGGCATCGGTGCCGCCATCTCGCGTCGGCTGGCCGCCGATGGCCACGCGGTCGCGATCAACTATGCGGGTCGCCGCGACGACGCCGAAGCCTTGGCCGCCGAACTGAACGCCGCCGGCGCGCAGGCCATCGCGCTGCAGGCCGATGTGTCCGATCCGCAGGCGGTGCGGCAGCTGTTCGATGCCATCGAAGCCCGCTTCGGCGGCATCGACGTGGTGGTCAACAGCGCGGGGGTGCTGCAGCTGGCCCCACTGGCCGATTGCGACGACGCCCTGTTCGATCGGGTGATCGGCATCAACCTCAAGGGCGCCTTCAACGTGCTGCGCGAAAGCGCGCGACGGGTGCGCGACGGTGGCCGGCTGATCACCCTGTCCACCAGCGTGGTTGGCATCAGGCTGGAGAACTACAGCGTGTATGCGGCCAGCAAGGCGGCGGTGGAGACGATGGGCGCGATCCTGAGCAAGGAGCTGCGCGGGCGCAACATCACCGTGAACGCAGTGGCGCCGGGCCCGACCGCCACCGATCTGTTCCTGGACGGCAAGTCGCCGGAGCTGATCGAGCGGCTGGCGAAGATGAACCCCCTGGAGCGGCTGGGTACGCCGGACGACATCGCCGGCGCGGTGGGGTTCCTGGCGGGTGCCGATGGCGGATGGATCAACGGCCAGGTGCTGCGGGCCAACGGCGGGATGGTGTAGATCGCGCCAGCGGCATCCACGCCTGGCGTGGATCTACCTGGGAACCCGTGGCGGTTGATCGAATCCACGCAGGACGCGAAGCCCCTGTAGAGCCGAGCGTGGGCTCGGCTCTACAGCAGGGTCAGGCGATACGTGCCTCGCGGCGGCGATGCACCCAGTAGTACAACGTGGGCAGCACCAGCAGGGTCAGCAGCATCGCCGACAGCAGGCCACCGATCACCACCACCGCCAGCGGCTTCTGGGTTTCGGCACCGATCGCGTGCGAGGTCGCCATCGGCAGCAGGCCGAACATCGCCAGCAGCGCGGTCATCAGCACCGTGCGCAGGCGCTGCAGCGAACCCTGCACCACTGACTGCAGCAGGTCCATGCCCTGCTCGCGCAGCTGGGCGAAGCGACTGAGCATCACCACGCCGTTCAGCACTGCTTGCCCGAACAATGCAATGAAGCCGATCGCCGCCGACACTGAAAGCGGAATGCCGGTCAGCCACAGGGCCAGGATGCCGCCGATCATCGCCAGTGGCACGTTGGCCAGGATCAGCGCGGCGCTACTGATGTCCTTGAAGGCATCGAACAGCAGCACGAAGATGATCAGCACCGACAGCGGAATCACCCAGCCCAGCCGCTTCATCGCCCGCTGCTGGTTCTCGAACTCGCCGGACCACTCCAGCTGGTAGCCCTCCGGCAACTGTACGCTGGCCTCCACGCGCTTGCGCATGTCAGCCACCACGCTGCCCATGTCACGCCCGGCAATGAAGATGCTCACCGCCTTCACCCGCTGCGCGTTCTCGCGCGAGATGTTGATCGCGCCGCTGGCCATGCGGAAGTCGGCCACGTCGGACAGCGTCACCGTGTGGCCATCGCCGATGCCGACCGGCACCGTGCGCAACCGCTGCAGGTCGCGGTCGGCGTCGTCTAGGCGCAGCGTGATCGGGAACCTGCGGTCACCTTCCCACAGTTCGCCGACCTGGCGCCCGCCCAGTGCGGTCTCGATCACCTCGTCGATGTCGCGCACGTTCAGGCCGTAGCGCGCGGCGCGGTCGCGATCGATCTCGATCTGCAGTTGCGGCAATGAGCCGTCGCGGTCGATGAAGGCGCTCTCCACGCCCTCTACGCTACGCACCTGGCCGAGGATCGCCTGCGCCTGCTGGTTCAGCACGTCCAGGTCGGAACCGCTGACCTTGATCACCACCTGGCCCTTGATCTGCGAGATGCTCTCCAGGATGTTGTCGCGCACCGGCTGCGAGATCGAGAACTCAGGGCCCGGAATGCGCTGCTCCAGCGTATGCTGCAGATCACTGACCAACTGCCGCTTGTCCACGCCCTTCGGCCACTCCTTCTCCGGCTTCAACGCTACCAGCGCCTCGATCTGGTTGGCGCCCTTGGCATCGGAACCGTCTTCCGGGCGCCCCAGCTTGGCCACCACCGTCGATACCTGAGGAAAGGTCCCGACCAGCTCACGGATGCGCCGCGACTGCTGCTGCGCCTCGGCCAGGCTGGTGCTCGGGTCGAGCGTGGCGGTCAGCCAGATCGACCCTTCGTCCAGCTCGGGCAGGAACTCCGAACCCAGCCGCGTACCCAGTGCCAGCGTGCCGACCAGCAGCGCAACCGCGGTCAGGACCACTGCACGCGGGCGGGCCAGTGCGCGCTCCAGGACCGGCCGGTACCAGCCGGTCAGGCGGTCCATCAGCGGATTGCCGTCGCGCATGCGGTCGCGCCGCAGCCACCAGTAGCAGAACAGCGGCACCACGGTCAGCGCCAGGATCAACGCACCGATCAATGCCGAGGTCACCGAGTACGCCATCGGCGCGAACATGCGGCCTTCCTGGCGCTGCAGGGTGAAGATCGGGATATGCGCGGCGATGATGATCAGCATCGAGAAGAACGTCGGCCGGCCCACTTCCGACGCAGCCGAAAGAATGGTCGAGAGCCGTGTCTTCCGGTCGGCCGTGGGTGGCAGCTTCGACAATCGCGAAACGATGTGCTCGGTCACGATCACCGCGCCGTCGATGATGATGCCGAAGTCCATCGCACCCAACGACAGCAGGTTGGCCGGCACGCCCCACAGATGCAGGCCGAGGAAGGTCGACAGCAGCGCCAGCGGCATCATCGCCGCCACGATCAGCGCGGCACGGGCGTTGTACAGGAACAGCCACAGCACCAGGAACACCAGCACCGCGCCTTCCAGCAGGTTGCTGAAGACGGTTTTCAGCGTGGTCGAGACCAGCCACGAGCGGTCATAGAACGGCTCGATGCTGACCCCGGCCGGCAGCTGGTTCGCCTCGATCTCGGCGATGCGCGCATGCAGGGCGTCGAGCACGTCGGAGGGATTCTCGCCCTTGCGCATCAGCACCATGCCGAACACCGCATCGTCGTTGTCGTCCTGGCCGACCAGGCCCTGCCGGGGCAGGCCGGTGTCGGCGACGCTGGCCAGGTCGCGCACCAGGATCGGCGTGCCCCCGCGCTGCGCCACCACCACGTTGCCGATGTCGGCCGGCGAACGCATCAGGCCCACGCCGCGGATCAGGAACTGCTGCTGGCCGCGTTCCACGTAGCCGCCGCCGGCGTTCGCGCTGCCCTTCTCCAGCGCCTCGGCGAATTCACCCAGGCTGATGCCGCGGTCACGCAGCTTGTCCAGGTCCGGCTTGACCTGGAAGGCCCGCGCGAAACCGCCGAAGCTGATCACATCGGCCACGCCCGGCACGGTGCGCAGGCTGCGCTCCATCGTCCATTCCTGCACGGTGCGCAGCTGGGTCGGCGTCATGTGCGGGCCTTTCAGCACGTACCGGTAGATCTCACCCACCGCCGAACTCATCGCCTCCAGTTCCGGCGTCACCCCTTCCGGCAGCTCCACCCCCTGCAGGCGCTCCAGCACCTGCTGGCGCGCGAAGTAGTCATCGGCCTTGTCGTCGAAGGTCAGGATGATCATCGACAGGCCGAACTGCGTATGCGAGAACACCCGCACCGAATGCGGGATGCCGGACAGCGCCACTTCCAGCGGCATCGTCACCTCGCGCTCCACCTCTTCGGCGGCACGGCCCGGGTGCAGTGATACCACCGTCACCTGGGTGTCGGACACATCCGGAAAGGCTTCCACCGGCAGCACGCGGAACGCGGCGATACCCGCGCCGATGAACAGCAGCAGTGCCAGCATCACCATCAATGGCTGGCGCAGGCAGTATGCAATCAGGCGGTCGATCATGGCGCAGCGTGCCCCGTGCCGGTGCTGGCAGCGGCCGGCGCGCTGTCCACCAGCTGCTGCAGCAGCAGCCCGCCTTCAACCACCACCCTGGCGCCCTGGGCCAGGCCCTCGCGCACCCACAGGCGGCCATCGCCCAGTTCCTCGGCATGCACGGCGTGGCGCGCGAAGCGGCCCTTGGCCTCCTCCACGAACACCACCTGCTTGCCGTCGATCAGCAGCACTGCGGCATCGGGCAGCGAGACACCGCCCTCGGCCGGCACTGCCACCTGCGCACGCACGTACTGGCCCGCCTTGAAACCGCTCGCACGGTTGTCCAGCTCGGCGCGCGCCTGCACCACGCGGCGCTCGCTGTCGACGAAGTCATCCACGTGCTGCAGGGTCGCCTGCAACGGTTGGCCATCGGCGCCGGGCACGTTCACCTGCATGCCCGCCTTCAAGCGTCCGGCCAGGCGCTCGGGAACATCCAGCAGCAGCCACAGGCGGTCCGGATCGCCGATCACCGCCAGCGGCTGCTCGCTGTCGGGGCTGACCGCCATGCCCGGGCTCATCCGCCGCTCCACCAGCACGCCATCGATCGGCGTGCGCAGCGGCAGGCGCTGGTCCACGTGCTGGCCATTGCCATACGCCTTGGCGAAGGCGGTCGCGCGCGCGTGATCAGCCTGGCTGGCGGCGAAGTTGGCCTCGGCTTCGTCCAGTTCGCGGCCGGACGCCACACCCGCTGCGTGCAGCTCGCGGGTGCGGTCCAGTTCCCTGCGGGCCTGCTGCAGCTGCGCGCGACCACGCACACCATCAGCCTGGGCCTGGCCGAATTCGGGCGAGGTGATCCAGGCGATCACCTGGCCCGCCTTCACCTTCTGCCCCGGCTGCGCCTCGATGCGCGCCACCTGCCCCGCCAGTGGGGTGCGCAGCGCACTGGAGCGGGTCTCGTCCCAGACCACGCGGCCCGGCAGCTGCAGGTTGGCGCTGGCGACGGCGGTCACCGCCTCGCTGCGCAGTACATCCAGCTGGCGGCTGCTGGCGGGAAACTGGATCTGGCCGGCGCTGACCTGTGGCGCGTCCTCGGTGTACGACGCCGGTTCGCGGCCGCAGCCGCCCAGCAGGGCCAGCGCCAGCAAGGCGGGCAGCACGGCATGTCGCGCCTGCGGGCGGCAAGCGACGGTGAACTTCATCGAGACTCTCCTTCTGCAACGGATGTGGCCGCTTCCCAGCGCGCCAGGGCAATGGCATGGTCGGCACGCGCCTCGATCAACGCGGCTTCGAACTCGCGCCAGCTGCGGCGCGCGTCAAGCAGATCGGTCAGGCTGGCGGCGCCGCGGCGGTAAGCCAGTTCGATGCCCTGCACCGCCTTGCGTGCGGCATCGGACTGCAGCCCTTCGTAGTCGCTGCGACGCTGCGCGGCCGACCGCGCGCTGGCCTGCAGCTGGTCTAGTTCGGCGCGCGCCTCGCGCTGCAGTACCTGCAGTTCCAGCGCCGCACTGTCACGCTCGGCTTCGGCGCGCTGGATCGCGCCGCGTGCACGTGACGGGCCGCCGAGCGGAATCGTCAGCGATACGCCCCAGGTGACACCGCTGATGTCGGTCGGCTCGCGCTCGGCCTCCACTCCCAGCTGGATGTCGCGGTGGCGCTCGCTGCGCGCCAGGGCCACACCGGCGTCGGCGGCGACCAGGCGTGAACGCGCCGCGCGCAGGTCGGCGCGCCGCTGCGGGTCGAACGCGCGTGTATCGGCGATGTTGCCTGGATCTGGCCATGGATCATCGGCGCTGAGGTCATGGCTGTCGTCACGGCCAAGCAGCAGGGCCAATGCATGCCGCGCATCGCGCAGGTCCAGCGCGGCCTCGCGCGCCGCATCGGCCACGGCGAGGTCGTCCACCGCCAGTCGCGCACGATCCACCGGTGCCATCGCCCCAGTGGCGACCTGCTTGTCAGCGGCGGCCAGCTGCTCGGTCGAGCTCTGCCGGTTGGCCTCGGAGATCAGCACCCGCTCCTGTGCGCCCTTCAGTCCGAAATAGGCTTCATGCAGCGCCACCTGCTGGCGGCGTCGCGTGTCGAGCATCTCCAGCCCGGCCACCTGCAGCAACGCGTCAGCCTGGCGGATGCGCAGCGCACGCTTGCCGCCGCGTTCCCAGGTGAAACCCAGGCCCAGCGTGCTGTCCATCCGCTTGTCCTGCCAGCGCCCCGGGCCGATGCCGTGCTTCGGGCTGATCTTGCTGCTGCCGATCGACAGCTCGGCCGCTGGCCGCAACGCGGCGGTCTGCGCATCGCCCTGCACCCCGCGCAGTTCCAATGCCATCGCGCGCAGGTCCGGGTTGTACGCCTCCATGGCGCGCTGCGCTTCCGCCAGCGACAACGCTGAAGCCACGGGTGCGCACAGCAGAGCGGCCAGCGCGGCCGCAAGACGAGGGGAGAAATTCATGCGCGTCACGGTAAGGTGACGCACTTGCGCCAAACTTGCCCCAACCTTGCACGAAGCTTGCAATGCGAATCCTGCTGATCGAAGACGACGCCGCTCTGGCCGATGGACTGATCCGCGCCCTGCAGGGCGCCGGCCATCTGTGCGACCACCTTTCGCGCGGCCTGCACGCGCCGGCTGCACTGGCCAGCGCGCCGTATGACGTGATGGTGCTCGACCTTTCATTGCCCGATGTCGACGGCCTCGACCTGCTCTCGCGCCTGCGCAACGACGGCGTCACCCTGCCGGTGCTGATCCTGACCGCGCGCGACGGTGTGGAGGACCGCATCCTCGGCCTCGACCGGGGTGGCGACGATTACCTGGCCAAGCCATTTGCACTCGGTGAGCTGGAGGCGCGCCTGCGTGCGCTGTCACGCCGCCGCAGCGACGCACCGGCACAGAAGCGGCTGGGCCGGTTGTGCTTCGACAGCATCCGCAATGAAGTGCAGGTGGAAGGCCAGCGCATCGAACTGACCGCGCGCGAGCTGTCGCTGGTCGAGGCACTGATGCAGCATCCCGGCCGCACCGTCACCAAGCAGCGCCTGTTCGACGCGCTGTACAGCTGGGACCACGAGGCCAACCTGTCGGTGATCGAAGTGCATGTCAGCCGCCTGCGCCGCAAGCTGGAGCAGGCACGCGCCGGCGTCGGCATCCGCATGTTGCGTGGCCTGGGGTATCGGCTGGAGGCCGGGGGTGACTGAGCGCGTGCACAGCCTGCGGGGCCTGCTGCTGCGTCGCCTGTGGCTGCCCTTGCTGGTGCTGCTGCTGTGCAGCGCGGTCGGTTCATTCGCGCTGGCCCGCTTCTACGCCGGCCAGGTCTATGACCGCTGGCTGCTGGACTCGGCGATGTCGTTGTCCGAGCTGGTGAAGGTGCAGGATGGGCGTGCCTCGATCGAGATCACGCCTGCGGTGTCGCGCATGTTCACCTGGGATACCGCTGACGAAGTGCATGGCGAAGTGGTCGACGCCGCGGGCGGGCGCCTGTATGGCGACCTGCCCGAAGCGCTGCCCCGCCCCGCGATCGCTGCTGGCAGCGACGATGCCGTCTACTACGACGCGCGCCTGCGTGGGCAGCCGGTGCGCATGGTCGAAGTCGTGGTCAGCGCCGGGCCGGGCCACGATATCCGCCTGCGCGTGGCCGAGACGCTGCGCAAGCGCCATCGCCTGGAGCGCAAGCTGCTGCTGACCAGCATTCCGTTCCAGGCCGCGATCCTGGCGCTGGCTGCGTGGCTGGCCTGGTCCGGTACCGGCGCGGCTGCACGCCACGCCAACCAGGTGGCGCGGCGGTTGGCCAGCCCACGCCCCGACCCGCTGGCGCCACTGGAGCCGGCGCAGGAGGCGCCGCGCGAACTGTGGCCGGCGGTGGAGGCCTACAACGCCCTGCTGCAGCGACTGGACGCCATGCAGGCCGCGCAACGGCGCTTCGTCAGCAACGCCGCGCACCAGCTGCGCACGCCGCTGGCGGCGATGCAGGTGGAGCTGGAGAGTTCATTGCGGCAACAGGATCCGCAGGCCCAGCAGCTGGCGCTATCCGGCACGCTGGCCGGGCTGGCGCGGCTGCAGCACCTGGTCAACCAACTGCTGATGCTCAGCCGTTCGGAGGATCCCCATGGCAGCGTACTGCCGCTGCAGCCGCTGGACCTGGCCGCGCTGGCGCGGGGCGTGGTCGAGCGCTACGCCGACCGTGCGTTGGCGGCCGACGTGGACCTGGGTTACGACGGACCCGACGACGGTGTGCAGGTGCAAGGTGATCCGCAGCTGCTGCGGGAGGCGCTGGGCAACCTGCTGGACAACGCGCTGCGCTACGGCGCGGCGCCCGGCGTGATCACCCTCGGCGTTCGGCAGGAGACCGACGGCGTGCAGGTGTGGGTGGACGACGACGGCGCCGGTATCGCCGAAGACGAGCGCGCGCGCGTCACGGAACGCTTCTACCGGGCCAGCAGCGAGGGCGACGGCTGTGGGCTGGGGCTGGCGATCGTGGCCGAGATCGCGCAGCGGCATGGCGCGATGTTGAAGATCGAAACGGCGCCGCTCGGTGGCGCGCGGGTGGGGGTGCGGTTCCGTTCGCGTTGACGTCCTGCGTGCCAACCAAGGTTGGCACCTACCAGGTGCGGGGCAATGACGGCGGCAATGCGGCGCCGCTCCGCGTCATCGGCTCATGGAATACGGCGCCTGCGCGCCCTCTCCCGGCCAGTCCTTGTTCGGCTCGGCCTGCATGCGGAAGTGCAGCTCGCCACCGGCGAGGATCTCATCATGACGCAGGAAGGTGCGCTGCAGCGGCTTGCCGTTGAGGCTCACGCTGCCAACGTACGTGTGCTTGTCATCCAGGCCCTCGGCCACGATGGTGAACGTCTTGCCGTTCGGCAGACGCATCGCGGTCCTGGGCAGGAACGGACGGCCCAGGATGTACTCGCCCGAGCCCGGCGCCACCGGGTAGAAGCCCAGCGCGGTGAACACGTACCAGGCCGACATCTGGCCGACGTCATCGTTGCCGGCCAGGCCATCGGGACGGTCGGCATACTGGGTGTCCATGATCTGCTTCAACCGCGCCTGGGTGCGCCACGGTTGGCCCGCATACGAATACAGGTAGGCCACGTGGTGGCTCGGCTCGTTGCCGTGCGCATACCAGCCGATCAGGCCGGTGATGTCTTCCATGTGCTCGAAGATCGATGGATCCACCTTGGCGTTGAACACCTCGTCCAGGCGCGCGAGCAGTTTGTCGCTGCCCCCGTGCGCCGCCGCCAGGCCGGCGACGTCCTGCGGCACGTACCACGAGTACTGCCAGGCGTTGCCCTCGGTGTAGTCGGTGCCGTAGCCGCTGGCGCTGGGGTCGAACGGCGTACGGAAGCTGCCATCGCGCTTGCGCGCGCGCATGAAGCCGGTGTCCTTGTCGAACGCGTTGCGCCAGTTACCCGCGCGTTTGTCGAAGGTGGCCGCGATATCGGCCTTGCCCATCGCCTGCGCCATGCGTGCGATGGTCCAGTCATCAAAGGCGTACTCCAGCGTCTTGCTGGCCGCTTCGCCTTCCTCGTCGATCGGCACATAGCCCAGCTCACGGTACTGCGCGATGCCATCGTACGGGCCGTAATTGGCGGTCTCGACCATCGCCTTCAGCGCCTTGTCGGCGTCGAAACCACGAATGCCCTTCACGTAGGCATCGGCGATCACCGGCACGGCGTGGTAGCCGATCATGCACCAGTCTTCCAGGCCATGGAACGACCACACCGGGAGCATGCCGTAGGGACTGTGCTCATGGTGCGCCAGCATCGAATTGACGAAGTCGCTGTTGCGCCTCTCCGGCTGCACCAGCGTCAGCAGCGGGTGCAGCGCGCGGTAGGTGTCCCACAGCGAGAACGTCGAATAGTGCGTGAAGCCGTCAGCCTTGTGCACCGCGTTGTCCGAACCGCGGTACTGGCCATCGGCGTCCATGAACAGCGTCGGCCCCAGCATCGTGTGGTACAGCGCGGTATAGGCACTGCGCCGCGCATGCTCGGGGGCATCGATATCGAGTACCGACAGCGCCTGCGTCCAGTCCTGCTTCGCCTGCGCACGCACCCGGTCGAAATCGAAGTCGGCCACTTCCGCGTCGAGGTTGGCGATGGCACCGGCCTCACTGACCGGCGAGATGGCTACCTTCACCACCAGCGGCGCGTCCAGCTTGCCGAAGTTGAAGGTGCCGACCAGCTGCCGGCCTTCGATCTGGGCGCGCTGGGCCGGGTCCTTCTCGCCCGGCGGCGGGAAGCCCTTGTAGACGATGTCCTGCTCGGTGTTGTGCAGCTCATGCCCGGCCAGCGACCGCGAGAAACGCATCGCGAAATACAGCTGGCGGCCCGGTGCCCAGCCACGGGTTTCGCGGAAGCCGGTCACGGTGCCATCGGCGCGCACCCGCACCCGCGACCACAGCACCTTGCCCGGGTAGTCGTACATGCTGGTACGCATGTCCAGCAGCACCTTGGCGTCGGTGCCCTTGGGGAAGGCATAGCGATGCACGCCCACGCGGGTACTGGTGGTCAGCTCGGCGCGCACCTTGTAGTCGTCCAGGGTGACCGCGTAGTAGCCCGGCTCGGCCTTCTCGTCAGCGTGGCGGAACCGTGAGGCGTAACCGCTGCGCGGCTTCTCCGGATCACCCCGCTCCAGCCCGGGGTTGCCGGTGAACGGCATCAGCAGGATGTCGCCCAGGTCCGAATGACCGGTGCCGGAAAAATGCGTGTGCGAGAAACCGACGATGCTGCTGTCGTCGTAACGGTAGCCGGCCGCCCAGCCATAGGCCTTTTCGCGCGGCTGGATGCGCGTGTCCGGGCTGAGCTGGACCATGCCGAACGGCACCGTCGCCCCCGGGTAGGTATGGCCTTCCCCGCCGGTGCCGATGAACGGGTCGACCGAGGCGTATGCCTTGTCGGCGACGGTTCTGGCTGGGGCCGCACTGGCCAAGCCGGAAGCGAACATCGCCGTGGCGGCGACAGCGATCAGGAGACGACGGTCCAGCGTGGGCATCGGCATTTGGATCGATTCACATGGTGGTCAGAGAGTAGCACCGGCCCGCGCCGGTGACATGTTGCGCTGCGGCTGAACTGCTCAAGCGGCGATACCTTGCCGCCAAGCGGCTGCATACCCGCGCCGAATCGCAGATCCGCATGGATGACGAGATCGCCGATGCGCGCACCCCGCGCAGCCGTGGCGAGTTCAGCGGCGGTGCGTCGGTGAAGTTCGCCAACGGCATCGGCGCCTGGAGCGGGCTGTCGCTGCAGAAGGCCAGTAGCTATCACCAGGCCAGTGCACAGGTGGGTGTCAGTTACAGCTGGTAAGCGATTGTCAGCAGGCCAAGGAACCCTGCCCATGGCATCGCAGCGCGCATGACGGCGCTGCGGTGCGCTCTGCTGCCGACAGCCTTTGCAACAAATTGGATATGCCGGCACGGCCAGGCTCAGCAGACTGTATCCATGCTCATTGTGGTGCAGCGGAACCTCCGGCGACCTGACGGGTCGCAATGCGATGCGTACGCGCTGCAACGCCCGGGCCGGAAGGGGCTCCAGCCATCCATCTGTGTGCACGCTTGATCCACGCCATCGACGTTCCTGCAGCGCTCTTCCTGAAGATCCATCCCAACAGGAGTTTCGCCATGAACGTCGCGGTACGTCGTCGCCTCCTTACTGCCATTGCGGCAGCACTGCCACGTTTCTTCCTGATAAACGACGCGCTTGTCCAGCGTGGCACGGGCTCCCCACCGAATCGGCGTGACGCTTGGCATGTCTTCCGGCGCCGGCCCACAGCCGTGGTCGGCAGACGCGGTGCCACCTGGCACGATCTGGCGCTGCAGCCGGCCGGCGATTGGCCCCAGGCCAGCACCGAGCTGAGCGTCAGTTGCAGCGGGCGACCCATGCAGGAAGGCGCCGGATCGCGTCCGATCCTCCCAGCCAACGTATCGCGCTTGGAGGGGGCGCCTGGATGCCGGCCCACAGGAGGTTGCGCATGAAGCATGCGGTCAGTCGCCCCGCCGCCCTGCCCGTATCGGCGCTGCTGGCGAGCACGCTTTCGCTCGGCATGGCAGCATCTGCCTGCGCCGGAAACCTGGGAGGTGGCGCCACGCACACCGTCATCGAAGGTGACGCCAAGGAAGACTGGATTGTCCAGGACGCTTCCACCTTGAACCTGGCCCCTGGCGCAACTGCCGGGCATGTTCGACTCGACGGACAAAGCACGCTCACCGCGACCGGTGCTCAACTATCCGGCAGCCGACGCGCATCGTTGGTCCGGATCACCAATTCCAATGCCAGCTTTCTTCGAAGCAGCATCCGGAGTACCGCAGGGTACGGCCTCATCCTGGATACTACCCGTCGCGTCCCAGCGGCCCCTCCCTCGATGGTGACGCTGGAGTCTACGATGGTCGAAGGATTGGGTGTTGCCGCGTTGGTCACTGGCCATGGGCAGCTGACCCTCTCCGGCTCCAGCCTGACTGGCAGGGCTGGCCTGAACGCAGGCAGCCGTCCGCATGAAGGCGTCGGCCTATGGATAACGATGGGAGCGGCCATCATCCAGAACGGATCCTACGTACGCGGTGACCGCCACGGGGGCTATCTCGGGTCATCCAAATTCGAGGGTTTCAGTACACACCGCTCCACCCTGCTGCTGGATGGCTCGCGCCTGGAAGGAACCCGTGACAGCGCGATCATCGTCGGCCACGTTTCCGGGACCGACACCGAGGTGGGCATCACGCTGCGCAATGGCGCCGAGCTGATCGCTGGCAACGGGATACTCATCGACCTCCAGCCCAACATCTACGACAGCACACTGAAGGTTCACGCCGATGTGGAGGTCAGCAACAGTCAACTGCGCGGTGACATCCGCGCGCATGCAGGCGGCACCGGCACGCTTGCATTGATTGACAATGCCGCACTGGTGGGTGGCATAACCGGCGCGTTTGATGTGACGCTCAACCGGGGTGGCCGCTGGCGGCTCAGCAAGCGCAGCGATGTGGCGACCTTGAATCTGGGTGATGGCGGCACGGTATCGCTCGGCGACGGCTCCGCCTTCCACACCCTCAACGTGGCCGGCAACTTCATCGGCAACGACGGCACCATCGTGTTCAACACGGTGCTGGCCGGCGACGATGCGGCCACCGACAAGCTGATCATCGGCGGCGATACCCGCGGCCGTGCCAATGTTCGCGTCAACAATGTCGGCGGCGCCGGTGCCCAGACCGACAAGGGCATCGAGCTGATCCAGGTGGGCGGCGCGTCCAATGGCCAGTTCAACCTGGCCGGTCGCGCGGTGGGCGGCCAGTACGAGTACTTCCTGCACAAGGGCACCGGCGCCGATGGCAACTGGTACCTGCGCTCGCAGCTGCCAGCCACGCCGGAGCCGTGCGCAATCGATTCCAGCCTGCCCGAATGCAGCGTGGTGGATCCACCCGACCCCGTTGCTCTGGTCAGCCCGGTTGAACCACTGGCTCCTGTCCACCCCGACCCGGTGCTGCGCCCCGAGCCCGGTGCCTACCTGGCCAACCTGCAGGCCGCGCAGACGATGTTCCGCCTGGGCTACCACGACCGCAACGCCGGCCAGAACTCCGGCCGCGCCTGGGCCCGCGTGGACGGTTCGCGTAACGGCTTCGATGCCATCAGCCGCCAGCTCGACATCCGTGGCAACAGCCAGGCACTGACCGTCGGCGCCGATCTGTGGCGTCACGATTCGGGCAGCAGCGTGGGCGTGATGCTGTCCAGCGGCAACGCCAGCAGCACCTCCACCAACGCGCTGACCGGCTACTACGCCCGCGGCAAGGTGAAGGGCGAGGCGCTGGGCGTCTACGGCACCTGGCGCGGCGGCAACGGTGCCGACCCGTATGCAGGCTTCTATGTGGACGGCTCGTTGCAGCGTGCGCAGTTCCGCAACCGCGTGGAAGGTATCGGCCTGGATACGGAACACTACGACAGCCGTGCCTGGCAGGGTGCGGTGGAAACCGGCTACGCGTTCCGTGTGGGCGGTGCCAGCAACGGCGGCATCTATCTGGAGCCGCAGCTGCAGGTGGGCTACAGCCGCTGGGACAGCAACCGCCACACCGAGGCCAACGGCACGGTGGTGAGCACCGAGAATGCCAATGGCATGTTTGGCCGTGCAGGCCTGCGCCTGTCCGGCGTGACCCGCTGGGGAAACGGTACCGCCGAGGTGCGGCCGTACCTGGCCGCCAACGGGCTGCATACCCGCGCCGAATCGTGGATCCGCATGGATGACGAGATCGCCGATGCGCGTATCCCTCGCAGCCGAGGCGAGTTCAGCGGCGGTGCGTCGGTGAAGTTCGCCAACGGCATCGGCGCCTGGGGCGGGCTGTCGCTGCAGAAGGCCAGCGGCTATCACCAGACCAGCGCACAGCTGGGTGTCAGTTACAGCTGGTAATCGGTCGCCTTCAGCCCGTGGTCGCTTCGATTGCGGGTTGATATCAAGGCGGAAGGTGTGGCTGTCGGGCTGGAGCCTGCGGCCGCGACGTGAAGGGCGCGACAGGGATTGTCGCGCCCGACACTTATTTACCGGGACCCATCGCGGTGAGTGGCATGACCTTTCGATTCTGCCCGTTTGGCAGAAACCATCAATGAGCGTTTCACGTCGTGATGCGTACAGGATGGCGCCGCAGCGTACATACCGCTGCCGGGATTGGAACCCCGTTTTGAGCTACGAGATCTGCTTGCCGTAACTACGGCGGGCGGTGTGCGGCGGCCGCATGGCCCTCCGGCTTTTCTCGTAGCTCAGCCGAAGTTCCAACCTCGCACCGCCCGCCACCCTTGCGGTGGCCCTCGCTTCCGAAGGAGTTCCCGCATGACCCAACGTCCGCTCAGCCCGGCCATGGAGTCGCTGTTCCAGCGCATCGAACACGCCCTCAACAGTGCCGAAGGCATGGCCATCCTCATCGGCGAACAGTACGGCCCCGAGCCGAAGCCGCCCGCGCCGATGGGCTACGACGCCAGGCAGATCGCCAATGCGATGGTCATGCTGAGCCAGCATGGCCGGTCGTTGCTGCAGAAGCTGCGTGCGGAAGCGGAAAAGGTGACCTATCACTAGGCTGCCCTGCAGCCGAGCCTGCTCGGCGCCGTGCGCACCGCACGCAGCGATTGCTGCCTTCAATCGGGCAATGCGCCCTGCAAGGTGGCGAGGTCGGCGCTGTCGACCGGCCTCACCACGCGCGCCACTTCCTGGCCGTCATGCAGCAGCACCACGGTGGGCCACAGTTTTACCTTGAACGCACGCCCCAGCGGCTTTCCCTTGCCATCCTCGATCTTCCAATGCACCAGATCGTGGGCATCCACGAATGCCTGGAGTGCGGGCTGGGCGGCCTGGCAATGGCCACACCAGGGTGCACCAAACTCCAGCAGCTGCCAGCCCGCCTGAGCTTCCACGTCCGCGCCAGTGGGCTCGGCCGCCGGGTAGTCACGCATGAACGGCATGCCGGTTACGCCGCCAACGCTTTCTGGATATCCGCCAGCGGGGCGTTGGTCAGGTCCTTGGCAATATCGCCCAGCAGGCGCGCCTGGACTTCCTTGTGCAGCAGCGGGCGGATGCGGCCCAGCGTGGTCGGGTCTGCCACCAGCACCAGGTGTGCATAGCGGTTGTTGAGCGCATCTTCGTTCAACTGCTCGGCCACCTGCTTGGCGAACGTCGCCTCGTTGAGCTGCGAAATGGACATGTCCTTCGGCACCGCGCCGGCCGGGCCCTGACCAGAGACGCCCTGCTCGCTGATGTCCTGCAGGCGCAGCTCACCTTCCTGCTTCAACGCCAGCTGATGTTCGCTGCCGACGTTGGTGAACACGCGGGCCGAACCACCATCGGCGACGATGATCAGCGTGCCTTCGGGAATGCGACGGGTCATGCGATGCTCCTTCTCGATTGCGTTCGGCGCTACCGTAGACAGCGTGGCGTGAGCGCTGCGGCCAGAGTTCGTTCAACGCATGTCATTGCACGCTGCGCGGATGAACAGGCGCCATGGAACACAGCGTACAGATCAGTCCGCTTCGCTGCATGCTCACGCCGATGCCGTTATGATGAACGGATGATCGACACGACCCACTACGTGACGGGCGCACCTGTTACGTGGGAAGCACTGCCGACCGGCGCTTCGCTTGCCACGATCGCTCCCGCCCTGCCGTTCCACCGCCTCGCGCTGGATCCTGGCGGATGACGCCCGCAGGCCCTCGGCCTGCACGCCCCACGCTGCTGTGACCTCCGGCCGCTGACTGCGCGACCGCTGTGATCCCGTTGCTGCGTTTCCGCCGTTGCGGCGGTGCGTTGCCGTGCGCGTGGCGTCGTGCCTGCACACATTCCCCGGCCCCCCACGCCACTCACCGATGCCCCTGCGCCACCTGCGCCTGCATCGCCGTTTCCGATTTCCGGGACCTACCTCACCGCTCATTTCCCCTCTTCTGCCCACAAGGGAGCCCCCATGCAGGACACCCCCGATGCACATGCCCATTTCGGCTGGTTCAAGCGCCGCCGCCACCTGAAGGTCGATGAGATCACCGTCGTAGACAAGCCCATGCTCAAGCGCGCCGTCGGCGCGGCCGCACTCGGCAATGCCATGGAGTGGTTCGACTTCGGTGTCTACGGCTACCTGGCCGTCACCATCGGCCAGGTGTTCTTCCCGTCCAGCAATCCCACCGCGCAGGTGATCGCCGCGTTCGCCACCTTCACCGTGGCGTTCCTGGTGCGGCCGCTGGGCGGCCTGGTGTTCGGCCCGCTGGGTGATCGTTACGGCCGCCAGAAAGTGCTGGCTTTCACCATGATCCTGATGGCGCTGGGCACCTTTTCGATCGGCCTGATTCCCGCCTACGAGCGCATCGGCATCTGGGCGCCGGTGCTGTTGCTGCTGGCGCGCGTGGTGCAGGGCTTCTCCACCGGCGGCGAGTACGGCGGCGCGGCCACCTTCATCGCCGAGTATTCCACCGACCGCAACCGCGGCCTGATGGGCAGCTGGCTGGAGTTCGGCACGCTGGGCGGCTACATCGCTGGCGCCGGTACCGTCACCGCGCTGCACATGCTGCTGAGCAGCGGGCAGATGCTGGACTGGGGCTGGCGCATTCCGTTCCTGGTGGCCGGCCCGCTGGGCCTGCTCGGCCTGTACATGCGCATGAAGCTCGAGGAAACCCCGGCGTTCCGCGCCTTCGCCGAGGAAGCCGAGAAGCGTGAGCACGAGCGGCCGGGGCTGGGCGCGCTGTTCCAGGTGCATGGCCGCCAGCTGCTGGTGTGCATGGGCCTGGTGCTGGTGTTCAACGTCACCGACTACATGCTGCTGACCTACATGCCCAGCTACCTCAGCGTCACCATGGGCTACGCCGAGAGCAAGGGCCTGCTGCTGATCATCATCGTGATGCTGGTGATGATGCCGCTGAACATCGTCGGCGGCCTGTTCAGTGACCGGCTGGGCCGGCGCCCGATGATCATCGGTGCGTGCATCGCGCTGCTGGTGCTGGCCATTCCGTGCCTGCTGCTGGTCGGCAGCGGCAGCGACGGGCTGATCTTCCTCGGCCTGATGCTGCTGGGGCTGGCGCTGGTGTGCTTCACCAGCTCGATGCCGTCCACGCTGCCGGCGCTGTTCTACACCCCGGTGCGCTACAGCGCGCTGTCGATCGCCTTCAACGTGTCGGTGTCGCTGTTCGGTGGCACCACGCCGCTGGTGACCGCGTGGCTGGTGGAACGCACCGGCGACCCGCTGGTGCCGGCCTATTACCTGATGGGCGCGGCGGTGATCGGGCTGGTGACGATGCTGTTCGTGAAAGAGACCGCCGGCCTGCCGCTGCGCGGTTCACCGCCGGCGGTCGGCAGTGAACGGGAAGCGGCTGCGCTGTTGAAGAGCGATGTGCCGGTGACGGTGGACCCGACCTTGCCGCCGCTGCCGGAGGCTTCAGAGGCCGAGCAGGTGAAGCCGGCCTGAGGCTCGGCGGGACCCGCGCTGTACAGCCGAGCCCGCGCCCGGCTGCCTTTCGGGGATCCGCCGGGCAAGGGCCCGGCGCGACGCCCCGTGCGACATCAATCACCCCGGGTGTTCAACGCCATCGCGCGCATCACGATGGGCTTGGCCCAGCCGGGCGTGTGCAGCAGGTCGGCTACCGCAATCGGGTACTGCAGTTCGCCCGCGGCCATGGCCAGTACCGGCAGCGGCACCACGCAGCCGTCGGCATCGGCCGGCGCGCTGTTGTCGTAGACATGCAGCTCGGCCAGGTGCGGCAGCAGCTCCAGCAGGTTCGCGCGCGCCGAATCGAAGCGCGCGTGGATCTTCTCCACTGGAATGTCATGGCCACCGGCGGCGACCCGCGCGGCAACGCGGGCGATATGCAGCTCGACGTTGGCCAGGCCACAGAACCAGATGGCCACGTGGTGGTGGTCGCACGCCTCGCGCAGCAGGCGCGGGATGGTGTTGCCCCCCAGCGTGGTCTCGAAGGCGAAGTCGGTGCCATCGGCCATGGCCTGGCGCAGGCGGCGGGCGCCTTCCTGCCAGGCCTCGGCGTTCGCCTCCGGCAGCGGCCAGCCGGCATTGACGAGGCGGCGGGTGAAGGAATCCGGGTTGAACCAGCCCAGCCCTTCGGCGTTCAGCCAGGTACCCAGCAACGAACTTTTGCCGGCGCCATTGACGCCGGCCAGCGCCAGGATGCGTCCCATCGATCAGAGCGGACGGCCGAGGGTGACCTTGCCGCCGCGCCGGATCGGCTGTCCCAGCACCTTGGCCAGCCCCGCCCCCTGCTGCAGGCCGGCCAGGGTCTGGTCGAACTCGCTGCGCAGGCGCTGCAGTTCTTCGTTGCGCTCGCCGGCATCACCGCCAGCGGCCTTGGCCAGCAGCTCCTGGTAGGTGCGGATGTCCACGATCACCGCTTCCGGGTGATTGTGGTTGGTGATGACCAGCGCCTGCTTCTCGCGCACGGTGCGCATCAGGCTCGGCCAGCCCCGGGTCTTCACCGACGAGGCCGGGGCCTTCTCAAGGCCAGGTAGATCCAGTGGCAGGGTCATGGCATCGCTCCAGGCGGGGTGGACGACCCCACTATACCCAATTTGGCCAAATTGGGGATAAATCCCCTTTTCAGCCCGATGATCCCGCTTCCGGGGCATCGGTCTGCAGCAGGCTGTCGCGCTCGCGCAGCGGGAAGCGGATCCAGGCATCGAGCCCCTGCGGGCCAAAGCGCAGTTCGCCGCTACCGGCCAGCTCGTACGGCACGCGCTGCTCGATCAGCGCCCGGCCCAGGCCGCGCTGGCGTGGCATTTCCCAGCCCTCCACGTCGGCATGGCGCTCGCACCAGTGCAGGCCCAGCCACGGTTCGGCGTCCTGCACCTGGAGATGCCAGGACACCTCGATCCGCCCCGCCTCGCGCGCGGCCGCGCCATAGCGCAGCGCGTTGCTCGCCAGCTCATGGATGGCCAACGACAGCACCTCGGCCGCTTTCGGTGGCAGCAGCACGTCTTCACCGTGCAGCTCGCACAGGCCCGTGCCCGGCATCTGCGCCGACACTTCCTCTTCGATCATCCCGCGCAGGCAGACCCCGGCATTGCCGCCGCGGGTCAGCAGGCTCTGAGTGCGCGCCAGCGACATCAACCGCCCGCACAGCCGCTCGGCGTACTCGTCCACGCTGGCCACGGTGCTGCGCGTCCGCCAGGCAAGGGCATGGATGGTGGACATGATGTTGCGGACCCGGTGCTGCAGCTCCGCCAGCAGCACCGCCTGGCGCTCGGTGGCGCGCTTGAGGTCGTCGATATCCACCGCAATGGCGAACACCCCGGTCACCTCGCCGTCTGCATCGCGCAGCGGCGCAGCGGCGACGCGTGTCCAGCGGGCGCGCCCGTCGTCATGGATGAACTGGAACTCCAGGCCAGGGACCACCGTCTCCCCCCGCAGGGCGCGGGCGATGGCGAAATCATGGGGTTCGATGGGCGAGCCGTCGGGGTGCCATCCCTGCCAGCGGTAGTGGTTGGGGCGATCGGTGTACGGCACCTTGCCGGTGGGCAGATAGGTCCGCATGCGGTCGTTGGACAGTTGCAGGCGGCCTTCGGCGTCGACAATGCAGACCCCTACCGGCAGCACCTTGAACGCCAGCGCCAGGCGGCGGTCGCTCTCCCGGCGCTTCTGCTCCTCGCGTTCACGGGCGGCCTGCGCGACATGCGCCGCCGTTGTCTCGAACATGGTCACCAGCACGCCGTTGATGCGCCCTTCCTCACCGCGGATGGGGCTATAGGTGATGGTGAACCAGACATCCTCCAACCGTCCCCGCCGCGCCAGCGGATAGAGCTTGTCCTCATAGGTGATGGTCTCGCCCTGCCACACCCGCTGGTAGATCGGGCCGTTGATGTGCCAGACCTCAGGCCAGCACTCGCGCGTGGGCTGGCCAAGCCCGCCCGGATGCTTGTCGGCGAGGATCTCGGCATAGCCATCGTTGTAGAGCTGCACCAGCTGCTCGCCCCACAGCACGATCATCGGGAAGCCGTGGGCCAGCATCAGGTCGACGGTGGCGCGCAGGTGCGGCGGCCATTGCTCGATCGCCCCCAGCGGCGTGCCTGACCAGTCGTGGCGGGCAATTCGGGCGGCCATGCCGTCATGGCGCGCATGCGCCTGCAGCGACGGCGGCATGCCCGCCGGGCGCTCAACGGCCTGGAGACCCTCGATGCGGCGTGACATGCCGCGCAATCAGGCGATGCCCGCAGCCGCCTGCGGGCGTGCCACCAGCCGTGCCAGCTGCTGCACCAGCGCCTCGATGTGATAGGGCTTGGTACAGCGGGGCGCGCCAGCGAAGCGGCTGGGCAGATTGTCATCGTAGCCGGAGGTCAACATGAACGGCGTGCCGGCTTCCGCCAGGCGATCGGCCAAGGGGTAGACCAGTTCTCCCCCCAGGTTGATGTCCAGCAGGGCGACATCGATGGGGTGCTCATCGACCAGACGCCCCAGCGCCTGCAGGTCACCGGCCGGTCCCACCACCTGCGCTCCTTTCAGTTCCAGATAGTCCACCAGGAACATCGCGATGGCGAATTCATCTTCCGCCACCAGCACTCGCAGCCCTTTCAGGCCCTCTGGCTTGTTGCCCGCTTCCAGCACGACCCGCGCTCCTCGATACACGCGGCGTACCTCTGCCGCAACGCCTGCAGGATGCGCGAATCGGGCTACAAGGGCGCGTGATGATCGATGAAGATCGCGGCCACGACCTGTTCACTCCGGCCTTGCGACGGCGTCTTCAGAACGCGCGCTCCCATTTCAGGCTGAGCAGGCTGCGGTCGTGGCTGTACAGCCAGCCGACGTTGCTGTCGATGCGGGCATAGCGCAGGCTGAGGCTGGGGACCAGCCCGGCCACCGCCAGCCGCTCGCTGCGCACGATGGCGATCAGGGTCTGTTCTTCGTCCTGCCGGCGCGCCTCCAGCAATGGGCTCCAGGCCGCGTAATCGCGGTGGCGCAGGGAGATGAACACCGTGGCCGTGGTACCCCGCCACTGACGGGCTGCGCCCATCCGCACGCCGCGCTGGCGGTAGCCGTTGGCCGGGTCGGCAGCGCTGCTGTCGGTCAGGTCCACGCCCGCGAACAGGGTCCAGCGCGGGTTGAGCGCGCGGAACCCGGTGGCATACAGCGCCGCCAGTTCGCCATCGTAGTTGTCGGCCAGGCCCGGCCGCCGGTAGCGCTGGCGTTTCCAGTCGGCCTCCAGCTTGAGCAGGCTGCGCGCGTCCAGCGCGTACTGCCATTCGCCGTGCACGCCACTGCCGCCCTGCAGGGCATGGTTGCCCAGCGCCTGGTAGTCATAGCTCGGCGCCAGCTGCAGGGTGTGCCGTGCACTGCGCCAGCTGTAGCCGGCCTGCACGCTGGCGTTGAGCTCGTTGTATGCACTGTAGCCACGCCAGGCCTGGCCGAACGCCAGCCCGCGCACGTACAGCCCATGATGGCCGGCCAGCGCCCAGCGCCGTTCCAGGTTGGCGTCGTAGTCCAGGCCGGTGGCGCGCTGCGCTTCGGGCAGCGTGCGTTCGATCAGGCAGGTGTCGCCGACACCGAACAGGCACGTGCGGCTGGCCGAACTGCGGTTGATGTTGTCGCTCCATGCAGGCCCGGCGGCGACCGAACCCTTCCAGCGCCTGCGTGCCTGCAACGCGTCCAGATAGCTGTCCACGCGTGCGCGCACACCTGCGGTGGCCGGATCGTTGCTGTCGATACCGGCCTTGATTGCACCGAACAATGCCACCGCATCGCGATCACGCTGGTCTTCGGCATAGACACGCGCCAGTTCAAGGCGGGCGGGCAGGAAGTCCGGCTGCGCGGCCAGCAGTGCTTCGTACTCCTGTGCGGCGCGCGAATGGTCACCGGCGACGCGGGCCAACGCACCCTGCGCATAGCGGCGCAGCAGCGGATCGTGCCCGGGAAGCTCGATGTACTCGGCCAGGAATGCCGCGGCGGCCTGCCACTGCCGGTGCTGCAGCGACAGGTACAGCGCCTGCCCGAGATCATCGACGGTGCGCTCCTCCCGCACGGTCTGGCCATCGAGGGTGAGCGTCGGCCGTTGCGATTCGGCCTGCTGCAGGCGCTGCTGGTCCTGCTGCTGGTGGCGCAGTTCGCTGCCCTGTTCGAGCACGCGGCGGAGGTCGTCCTGCTGGGCGCGCACGTCGGCGGCAGCCAGCAGCAGGAACACGGGAAGCAGGGGGTGGCGCATGGTCGATCCGTGGTGCATGCAGCGGGCCGAAGCAGGGACTGGCGGATCGCGGCTTGTCCCTGCCCTGCCCCGTCAGGGGCGTGGCAATCAGTTCTTGCTGCCGCCGAAGGCGGTGTCGTACTGGCTGTTGCCGGCGAACGTGGCGATACCGGCCAGGGTGGCGGCGTTGGCGCCGAAGAACTGACCCTGGCTGTTGCCGGTGACCGAACCGTTGGCGACGGCGGTGCCGGCGAAGGACGCATCGGCGCTGTTGATGTTGGCGCTGATCGCCAGGGTCTGGCCACCACCGGCCAGGCCGCCGGTCAGCTTGCCAGTGCCGAAGTCCGCCGCGAAGGTGCCGCTGAGCAGGTTGCTGCCGTTGAACTTGTTCAGGCCGGCGACCGCGTAGGTGGCGGTGCCGCTGGGCAACGTGGTGCCTGCGCGGTCGCCGGCGAAGTACACCTGGCGGTTGTTGAAGCCACCCGCAGCGCCATCCTTGGACCATTCACCGAACCACACATCGCCACTGCCCACCTTGACGAAGTTGAAGTGGCCCATGCCGGCATGGTTGCCCGGCGTGCCGGTGATCGGCATGGCCAGCGTACGCACGGTCACGTTGCCCACGGTGCTGGGGGCCGAGTACGCGGACAGGCCCTGGAAATCGACCGGCTTGGCGTTGGAGACGGTGCCGACGCCGATGCCGGCCTTGCCTGCGCTGTGCGGTCCGCCGTTGACTTCGGAGGCACCGACCTTGACGTACAGCTGCGAATCGGTGGCCGGGCTGGCCGCACCGACGATGTCGGCCGCCTGGGCGGCACCGGCCAGGGCGAAGGTGGCGGCCATGGCCAGTACGGAACGGGAGATCATCTTCATGGAACTACTCCTTGGGTTGAGGGAACAACGGGTACAACAACAGAACAGGTGATCAGAAGCGCGCAGTGACACCGAGCTTCAGCGTGCGCCCTGGCGCCGGCAGCGTGGAGCGCGTGGCCGGGTCGACGTAGTAGCGGTTGCCGAGATTGGTCCCGACCAGCTCGACGCTGGCGTGGTCGTTGATGCGCCAGCGCGCGTAGGCGTCGACGGTGGTGATGTTTCCCCAGGTGAACGGCACGTTCTGCCAGATCAGGCCACCACTGCCGCCATACAGGCGGTCGCGATAGGCCTGCAGGTCCGGGTTCTGGTGGCGCTGGTAATGCACGATGCGGCTGCCCAGTTCCAGGCGCTCATCGAACAGCCGGGTGCCCAGCGACCCGTTCACCGACAACCGGGGAATGGCCTGGGTCAGCAGGTAGCCACTGACGAAGCCGTCCTGCACGCAGTCGGGCACCTTGCCGGCCAGTGCATCGAGCTGCACCGCCATGCTTTCGTCGCACACCTTGTTTTCCAGCGTGCGGCTGATGCCCAGGTCGATGAAGATGCGGCGGTTGTCGAAGCGCGCCTGCAGCTCCACGCCGCGGATGCGCTGCTTGTCCAGGTTGTCGAACTGGAAATTGCCGTCGCGCTCGATCACGTTGCGGGTCTTGTGCACGTAGTAGGCCAGCTTCACGTCGGCATCGGCGGTGTTGCCGAACAGCGCCGACAGGTTGTGCACGTAGCCCACTTCGTAGTTGTAGGCGTGTTCGGGCTTGAGCGGGTACAGCGGGTTCAGGCTGCTGGAGAACGCGATGGTGCTCTCGAACATGCTGGGGAAACGCACCGCCTCGCTGTAACGCACATAGGCCCGCGCATTGGGCGAGAAATGCGCGGTGGCCGAGAAGGTCGGCAACCAGGCATGGTCGCGCCTGCGCTCATTGCGCCCGGATACCGTCTGCGGCCGCCCGCTCTGGATGCTGCACAGGATCTGCGCGCCCTGCACCGGCAACAGCCCGGGAATGGCCGCCACCTCGCCATTCAGGCAGGGGTTGCTGGCACGGCGGTAGTTGCCGTCTGCATCCGGCAGCCAGGGAATGCTGTGCTCCACCGCCACCGGCGTCTCGTACCTGCTCAGCAGGCCCTTGAGCAGATCATCGACGATGAAGCCCATGCCGATGCTGTCCCAGAACTCGCGCTGCGACTCGATGGCGTCGATCTCGCCCTGCAGGCTGGCCGGGCGTTCGGGCAGTTCGTTGACCCGGTAGCGGGCCTCCCTGGGGAACACCGAGGTGGTCATCAGCTCCGGGTGTTCCTGCAGGAAATCATCGAAGGCCCAATAGCGCGCGTAGCGCACGCCGGCGCTCAGGGAGAGGAAATCCACCGGCCGCCAGTCCAGCACCAGATAGCCCTCGCCTTCCTGGCGGCGCCCGGCGCGCGGGTACATGCGCCAGCCATCGCTGACCCCGAAGTACGGGTCCGCCGAGCGCAGTTTCTCGAACTGCCAGTTGCCGCCCACGGTCAGGTCCAGGGTGGAATGCAACGCGAAGCGGTTGCTCAGGGTCAGGCCGGTGCGGTCGTTGCGGGCATTGGCCAGCGCGGTATTGCGCAGGATCGGGCTGCTGCCGGGGTTCCAGTCGGGGTTGCTGGCAAAATTGGGGAAGCCGCCAGCGGTGTAGGTATCGCTGGTAGTTTCGGTGCGCCACAGGTTGGCACGCAGGTCCAGCCAGCGGCTGCCGGCGGGCTGCCAGTGGTATTCCAGGTTCCAGGCATCGGCATCGACGCGGCTCAGCGGCCACTGGATGCGGCCGTAGTCGGGCGCAGACAGGATGCGCGAGGGCATGATCTCGCCGTAGTGGGAGAGCGTACGCCGCCAGGTCGCGCGCAGCTGCTGGTCATCGTTGATCTGCCAGGTCGCCTTCAGCAGCCACGATTCCTGTTCGCTGGAGGTGTTGGGCACCTCGTCGCCGGGCTTGAAGTAGCGCGCCAGCGTGGTGATGTAGTCCAGGCCCTTGTACTCGAACTGCTCGCGTGGCTCCTGGTCGTAGTAGGCCGCGCCGCGGGTGCCGGAGAAGTAATTGCCGCGCTTGCGCCAGGCATAGGCCGCCATCAGGTCCACATGCTCGCCGCGCAGGCCCAGCGCCAGCCGCCAGGCCTGGTCTTCCCCGGCGAACACATTGGTTTCGGAACCCCGCGACTTCACCGGCACCAGCAGCGTGCTGTCGGCATACGGCGCCGAGGGCGAGCCCTGCGGGAACCCGGGCACCGTGCGGTAGTCCTCGCCGGTATGCAGCCGCGGCAGGCGTGGCGCCACCGCATTGCTGCTGCCTTCGATCTTCAGCTCCCCGCCGAAGCGCTCACCGGCTTCCACGATGTCATCGACGTCGATGGTCTTGATCACCAGCGCGCCACCGATCCCGCTGTGCACATCGCGCACCAGCCCTGGCCCCTTGATGACCTGGATGCCACCTATCAGGTTGGGATCGATGTAGTTGCGGTTGCTGACGCCGTTGTAGCCGCGCCACACGGTCAACGCCTGCTCGCCACCGTCGATGCTGACCGGCACCCGCCCCGGCCCCTGGATGCCGCGGATGTTGATGTCCAGCGCGCCGCTGTTGCGCGCATCGCCGCTGAACACACCGACCAGATCCTTGACCACGTCGGCCGGATTGGCGCCGCGGTAGCGCTCCACCCGGTCGCGCCCCGAATACGCCGTGGTCATGTCCAGTGCGAACACATCGTCGTAGCCGCGCCGATCGCGGGCCTCACCCCCGTCCGACTGCAGGCGACCGGCCACATCCAGTGTCTCGGTCACCCGCACCCCTTCCCCTTCCCCATCCCCGTCCGCCGCCGCTGCGGCGCGCAGGCTCCAGGTACCGTCCAGGCCGCGCTGCGCGCGCACGCCACTGCCGCGCAGCAGCTGTTGCAGGGCCTGCATCTGGCTGTACTCGCCGTTCACCGCGCTGGAACGACGCCCTTCCACCAGGTCACTACGGAACACCACCTGCACATCGGCCTGGCGGCCAAAGCTGCGCACGGCATCGGCCAGCGGTTGTTCCGGGATGGCGTAGCTGCGCAGCGGTGCGGCCACCGCCGCTTGCGCCTGCGCGCTCGGCACCCAGGCCATCGGCAGCACTGCGGTGGAGATGGCCAAGGCCAAGACAGTGGCGCGGCGATGACAGGCAGATGCCGTGGACGGCATGGACAGGAACTCCTCAAGCGGGGCGGGACCACGGGCACGTCCCGTGCCGGTGGTGCGTCTGGCTTGAGGAGAAACGCTGTTTCGCTCTGGCTATACCTCTATAGACAGCGGGGTACGGCGACTGCCCACGGTTTTTTCATGTTTTTTTCGTGCGACCGGTTCATGCGTGCTCCGCGAGTGCTTCACCACACCAGCAACGCACCGCCGGGCAAGCGCTGCACGCGCAGTCCCGCCTGCGCGGCCACGGCGTCGATGGCCGTGTCCGGCTGCTGCAGATGGAACAGGCCACTGACCCGCACGCGGGCGCTCTGGCCGCCCAGCACCCAGACCGGGGCACGCCGGTAGCGGCCGAGGTCGGTGATGGCCTGCGCAGCGGGCAGATCGTCGATGACCACCTCACCGCGACGCCACGGCGCCATCGCCTCCGGCGCTGGCTGCAGCGGCTGCAGCCAGCGCCCGTCACGGAACGCCCGTGCCTGCCCGGCGCGCAGGCGCTGCACGCTGCCATCGCCCGGGCGCACATCGACCATGCCCTCGCTGACTTCGGTGGTGATCGTGGCGTCCCGCATCGACACGCTGAACGCCGTACCGATATCGCGGATCCGGCCACCGCCAGCCTCGACCTGGAACGGCCGCTGCTCATGCGCCACCTGGAACCAGGCCTGCCCGCGCAGCAGGCGCACGCGCCGCTGCTGGCCATCGAACGCGAGTGCCAGCGCGGTGCCGGCATCGAGTGCCGCCGTGCTGCCGTCGTCCAGCTGCACCACGCGCGGCGCAGTGCTGCTGCGCAGGTCGCTGCGCGCAAGCAGCAATGCGTGGGGCGCGGCCGCGACCATCAGCACCACCACCGCTGCGCTGGCCAGCCGCCACGGCAGCCGGCGGCGCGGTGCGATCGGACGCAGCCCTTGCCGATCGGTGGTCAGTTCGGGCAGCGCGGCCAGCACTTCGGGCCCGGCAGCGTCCAGCCGCAGCCAGAAGGCCTGCTGCTGGCGCCACGCCAGCGCATGGCGGGGATCGGCCTGCAGCCAGCGCTGCAGGATTCGTTGCTGGCGTTCCGGCAGCGGACCTGCACTGCACCGTATCACCCAGCGCAACGCCTGCCTGGCCTGCCGCGGCGAGGGTTCGGACGTGGTCATGGTTGTGGCCTGCCGCACCGCGAACGGGTGCGCTTTCCTGTTGTGACAACGGCGGGCACGATCTGCCCACGGCAATCGCCGCTCATCGGCCCATTCCCCGCTGCTGTTGCTGGATCAGCAGCGCTGCGCGCAGCACATGCTTGCCGACCAGGCTCTTGGAGATTCCCAGGCGCGCCGCGATTTCGCGCTCGCTCAGGCCCAGGTAGCGGTTGAGCACGAAGCACTCGCGCACCTGTGCCGGCAGGGCCAGGATGGTCTGGGTGATCTCGCGCAGCTGGGCCTGGTCCAGCGCCTGCGCCTCGCCATCACCACGGGCCTCGGCCATGTCGACGGCGTACTCGGCCATGGCCCGGCGCTCGCGGGCGTCGGCCTGGCTGCGGTTGAGCGCGTGGTGGTAGGCCATCCGGTACAGATAGCCGCGCGGCTCCAGGATGGGCGGATCGCCGGGCACGCTGCTGGCCTTCAGGTACAGGTTCTGCAGGGTGTCCTCGGTGCTGGCCGGGTCGAGGTAGCGCGCGATGAAGCGGGACAACGCACGGCGCTCGCGGATCAGCAGCTCGACCAGCGCCAGGGCATTGGGAGACATAGGTGCCAAGGCCGGACCGGGGAATGATGGGCGTGATGGCGGCGGTCCGGACGTGGATTGTGGGCTGTGCGGCCGCAGGCGGCAAGCCGCGCCACGAAAGCACCATCCACGCACGGCGTGGAGAGGATCTACGGTTCCTCCAGCGCCTCGAAGCGTTCGGCGAGGTAATCGATCAGCGCACGCACCGCAGGCAACAGACCGCGTCGCGACGGGAACACCGCGTGCACGATGCCGTGCCTGGGCACCCATTCCGGCAGCACCGGCACCAGCGCGCCACTGGCCAGCTCGTCGCTGATCATCATCCGCGGCAGCATCAGCACGCCCACCCCGGCCACCGCGGCGGTGCGCAACGCGATCATGTCATCGCTGACCAGCCGCGGGCGATGGTGCACGCTGGCCAGCACCTCGCCCGGCCCGGTGTATTCCCAGGCATGCTGCTGGCTGGGCGATGCCAGATCGACGGTCGGCATCATCGCCAGGTCGGCCGGCACCTGCGGCGTGCCCAGCCGCTGCAGCAGCGCCGGGCTGGCACTGGTGCACCAGGCCCGGCGCGCCAGCACGCGCACCACCAGGTCACTGTCCTCCAAGGGTGGCGGCCGCACCCGGATCGCCACGTCCACGCCCTCGCCCACCACGTCCACGCGCCGGTTGGTGGCGTCCAGCTGCACCGTCACCTGCGGGTGCAGGGCGAGGAAATCGGCCAGCATCGTGCCGATGCGCGCATGCAGGATCGCGATCGGGCACGCCAGGCGGATCGTGCCGCGCGGCTCGGCGCGTGACATCGCAATGGCCTCTTCAGCCGCTTCGGCCTCGACCAGCATGGCCTTGCAGTGGCGGTAATAGTCCTGGCCGACCTCGGTGACCGAGAAACGCCGGGTCGAACGCTGGATCAGGCGCACGCCCAGCCGTTCCTCCAGCAGCGCGATGCGCCGGCTCAGTTTCGACTTCGGCATGGCCAGCGCCCGGCCAGCCTGCGAGAAGCCGCCGTGCTCGACCACCATGGCGAAGTAGAACAGGTCGTTGAGGTCACAACGGCGGATATCTGCGATGAACACGAGGCGATCTCCTGCGGCGGACGGCCTGCTGCCATTGTTCACCGTATAGGACTATGTCGGCAACTATTGACGCCTACCGGGCCCATTGTTGCACCGATATCGTCTTCGCAACGAACAACAGCGGCCGGCAGCCCCGGCCAGGAGATCGCCATGAAGCGTGTCACCGGTACCTACAGCGCCCCCCGCCCGCACTGGGTGGGCGACGGATTCCCCGCCCGCTCGATGTTTTCCTACAACACCCACGGCCAGCACCTGAGCCCGTTCCTGCTGCTGGACTACGCCGGCCCCTACACCTTCGCCCCCAGCGATACCCCGCGTGGCGTCGGCCAGCATCCGCACCGCGGATTCGAGACCGTCACCATCGTCTATGAAGGTGAGGTCGCCCACCGCGATTCGACCGGCGCCGGCGGCACCATCGGCCCGGGTGACGTGCAGTGGATGACCGCAGCCTCCGGCATCCTCCACGAGGAATTCCACACGCCGGAATTCAGCAAGCGCGGCGGCACGCTGGACATGGTCCAGCTGTGGGTGAACCTGCCTGCGCGCGACAAGATGGGCGCACCGGGCTACCAGACCCTGCTCGACGCAGAGATTCCCTCGGTGGATCTGGCCGATGGCGCCGGCCGCGTGCGGGTCATCGCAGGCCGCTTCGACGGTCATGCCGGCCCGGCGCGTACGCACACGCCGATGGATGTCTGGGACATCCGCCTGCAGCAGGGCCACCACGCCGAGCTGCCGGTGGCCGAGGGCCGCACGCTGGCGCTGGTGGTGCTGAAGGGCACGGTGCGGATCAACGGCGGCCAGCCGGTCGGCGAAGCACAGCTGGTGACCTTCGACCGCGGCGGCGAGGACGTGTTCGTCGACGCCGACAGCGACGCCACCGTGCTGCTGCTCAGCGGTGAGCCGATCGACGAGCCGGTGGTGGGCTATGGCCCGTTCGTGATGAACAGCCAGGCAGAGATCGCGCAGGCGGTCAACGACTTCAACAGCGGCCGCTTCGGCCAGATCGCGCACTGATCGTTTCAACGCGGCGGGCGACGGCCCGCCGCACCCTCCGGGCCATCGCCCACTTTTTCCAGGAGACTGACCATGAGTACCCCCGCCAACTTCAACGGTGCCCGCCCGGTGATCGATCCGGACAACGCCGCAATGCTGCTGATCGACCATCAGAGCGGCCTGTTCCAGACCATCGGTGACATGCCGTTCACCACCGTGCGCGCCCACGCCACCGCGCTGGCCAGGATGGCCACGCTGGCGAAGATGCCGGTGATCACCACCGCCTCGGTGCCGCAGGGCCCGAACGGCCCACTGATCCCGGAGATCCACGACGCTGCCCCGCATGCCCGGTACGTGGCGCGCAAGGGTGAGATCAACGCGTGGGACAACCCCGAATTCGTTGCCGCTGTGAAGGCCACCGGCCGCAGGCAGCTGATCATTGCCGGCACCATCACCAGCGTGTGCATGGCCTTCCCGTCGATCGCCGCCGTCGCCGATGGCTACCAGGTGTTCGCGGTCATCGATGCCTCCGGCACCTATTCGAAGATGGCCGAGGAGATCACCCTGGCCCGCGTGGTGCAGGCCGGCGTCGTGCCGATGGACACCGCCGCGGTGGCCTCGGAGATCCAGCGCAGCTGGAACCGCGACGATGCCCAGCAGTGGGCCGAGGTCTACACGAAGATCTTCCCGAACTACCAGCTGCTGATCGAAAGCTACCTGAAGGCGCAGGACGTGCAGAAGAACCACGAACCGCTGGATTCGCAGCGCAGCTGAGCGCGCAAGACGGTACAGTCCAACGCGTCGGGCACGGCTCGACGCTACAGACCGATGGAGAACCTGATGGCCTACGCACGCATTGTCTCGACCGCCGACAATTACCTGCACCACATCAGCAATGGCCACTTCGAGGTGGAAGCGGACGAGCCCGCCGCGTTGGGCGGCCAGGGCAAGGGCTTCGCGCCGTTCGACCTGTACCTGGCCTCGCTGGCGGCGTGCACCGCCATCACCCTGCGCATGTACGCGCAGCGCAAGGGCTGGGACCTGGGCGAGTTCCATGCCGAGCTGCGTTCGGAACGTGACCCGGACGGACGCCTCCACGTGCACCGCGTGCTGCATGCCAGTGCCGAGCTGAGCGATGCGCAGTGGCAGCGATTGCTGGAGGTGGTGGAAAAGACCCCGGTCACCCTGGTGATGCGCGAAGGTGCACGCATCACCAGTGAGCGTGGGGCTGCAGCGTAACCCCATCCACGCATGGCGTGGATCTACTGTGGAGCCAAGGGCAACGGCAGGAGCCGTTGCCAATGTCGCGCGCAGCGGACCGGAAAGCCGGGCATGGGCCCGGCTCTACGGAAGCTTCAGCGCCGTGAATGCAGCACGGTGCGCTGGCGCATCGCGTTGAATTCCTGCTCCACCTGCTGGATGTCCTCGGCCTCGAACCCGGCCGCATCCAGCAGCTGGTCGGCGGCCGCGGCCGCCAGCGGATCATCGTCGCGCTGGCGCCAGCAGCGTGCCGGCAGGAAATAGCCCACTTCGCTGCGCCCGCGCATGATCACCACCGGCCGGCCCGCATACAGCAGGAACTCGGCCAGGTGCTGGCGCAGGCCCTCCACGGAAACATAGGCCGGCCCAGCGCCGAGCATCTGGCTGGACGGTTCGGGACTCTCGAACAGCTTGCGACGGCTCATCCACTCCTCCTTTTGAACAACGCGTGGTCTCCTCTCCCTAGACGGGTGCATCGCCGTGCCCCCGCCACGCGCCACGTGAACCGCATCACGCCACCACTCAGAAGCCGGTATTGAACTCCAGCTGGAACACGTCGATCGACAGCGGCGCGCCGGACACCTCCTTGGCCGCCATCCACTTGCCGCTGATCCAGCTGCGCGCGTCCAGCGCGTAGGCACCGCCTACGTAGTAGCCGCGCGCATTGGTGCCGCCGAGGTGGAAGTTCGGATCGTTGTAGGCATCGGGCAGCGCATCGGCCTCGATCCGCTTGTAGCCCAGCAGTGCCTGCCACTGGCCCTTCTCCTTCAGCTCGGTGGCACCGAAGGTGGCCTGCACCATCCATGCCGTGTCGCCGCTGCGGAAGGTATCGATGCTGGCGGTACCGCCGGCACCGTAGTTGTTGACGATGCCATTGTTGGCGCGGTTGAACATGGCCTGCTTGTCGTAGGCCAGGTTGCGGATGTAATCGCCCTCCAGGCGGAGACCGATGCCCTGGGCCAGCTGTGTGTCCCAGCGCAGGTTCAGCGTGGCCAGGCGGAACGCCGAGGCCAGGCCCACGTACTGCGGGGTCGGGGTGTTGGCCGGATCCAGCGGATTGCGCGCGATGTCGCGGATCAGCATCAGGGTGTTGCCCTTCTGCATGAACGCCGGGCGCGACCAGTCGGTGTCACAGCCCACTGCGCCCGCATACAGCGCGCACGGCGAGGACAGGCGGCCGCTGATGTTCTTGAAGTCGTAGTAGCCCAATGCAGCGCGCAACGCATTCTCGTCATTGAAGCGCCAGTTCACGCCGACCTGCGCACCGGACAGCCACTTGTTCTCGTTCGGCGTCTTGACCCGGCTCTGGCTGGGCGAGCTGTCGGAGGTGTACTCCAGCGGCACCACCGCCAGGTTGCCGAACAGGCCGAGATCGCCACCGTCGACGTCGTACTGCAGGTTGGCGGCCAGGCCGTCGAAGTTCAGGTCGTTGGAGAACAGCGTATCGCTGGTCCAGAACGGGTTGCCGAAGCGGCCACCGCGCACCGTCACCCAGTCGGCCGGGCTGTAGGCCAGCCAGGCCTGGTCCAGCCACACGTCCTTCTTGCTCAGGCCGCCACCCAGCTGTTCGGTGGTCGACACCGGGCCATTGCTGCTGCCGCTGGCCAGGCGCACGCCGGCCGTGGTGTGCTGGCCGATGGTCGCCTCGATGCCCAGGCGCGCGCGGATGCGCCACAGGTTGCGGCGGTCCTGGCGGGTGTTCAGCAGCGGTGGCAGCTGCAGGTTGGTGTTGGTATTGGTGTCGAAGCCGTTGCCGGAATTGATCGACGACCAGTTGCTCACGATGTCGCTGTTGCGTTCGGAGAAGAAGCGCGACTCGCTGCGCACGCGCATGTCACCGGTGACCTTGATGCGCTTGGTCCACTCGGCCACTTCGTTCGGTGCCGCCCAGCCCTCGGACCTGGCCTGCGCCATCACGTCCTGGCGCACCTCGTCACGGATGCCGTCGCGCACGCTCTGCGGCACGTAGGGCACGCGCACGTCACCGGCCTCCAGGGCCACACCACCGCTGGCAGCGGCGGGCGCGGTGGGTGCGGTGGCTGCGGTGCGCTGCGCAGCCGCTGCTTCGGCCTCGGCCTGGACCAGCAAGGCTTGGCCGTCTTCGGGCTTCAGCGCACCGCTGGCGATCAGGCCCTTGATCAGCTTGACCATGGTCGTTTCGGCGGCCATCGCACCGGCCGGGGCGGCCAGGCTGAGCAGCACGGCGCAGCACAGCAGCGCCCGTCGGGCCGGCCGCGAATGGCGGGAATCGGATCGTGCGCGGACGTGGTCGTTCATCACGGTTCTCATCGAAAGAAGGGAAATCGGGGAGGTCGGGAATCAGGCCCCGGGCCGGCGGCCCTGGATCAGGACGCGGGCGGGGAAATCGAGCGACGGCGGCGGTGCCTGGTCGACCTTGCCGATGCGGCGCAGTGCATCGAGCACGGCCGCGTCGGCCTCTTCGTTGCCGCTGCCACGCACCAGCTCGACCTTTTCCAGGCGGCCATCACTGGCCAGCCACACGTTCACCTGCAGCTGGAACGCCAGGCGCCTGACCTTGTCATCGCGCGAGATCGCCTGCTGCATCAGGTAGCCCAGGTAGCGCCCATAGGTGGCATTGCCGCCACCACCACGACCGACGCCGGACGAACCGCCACCGCTGCCGGACTGGATGCCGAAATTGTCACCACCGGCCTGCGCATCGGCATCCATCGTCACCGGATCGGCGTTGTCCGGCGTCGGCGTCGGCTCTTCGGCCGGCGTCGGCTGATCCAGCGGCTCCGGTTCGGGCATCGTCTCTTCCGGCGGCGTTTCCGGCTCTGGCGGTTTTTCCGGTGGCGGCGGGGGCGGCGGAGGCGGTGGCGGCAACGCCAGCATCGGCGGCTGCAGCACCTGCCGCCGGGTGCTGGCGGTGTCCTTGAACAGCAGCCACCACAGCGCGACGCCGAGCACCAGCAACGCGGCCAGCACCAGCGCGACGGTCACCAGCAACGGGCGACCGCGCATGCCGGGATCCGGCCGAGGGGGTTGATGGGCCGTCATGCCTCAGCCCTGCGCCTTGCCGGTGACCAGGCCCACCTGGGCCAGCTCCAGGCGCCGCAGCAGGTCCAGCACCTCGACCACGCGGGCGTACTGCACCTGCGCGTCACCGCGCACGATCACCGGGAAATCCGGCGTGGTCGCGCGCTCGGTGCGCAGGCGGTCTTCCAGCTCGGTCATCGTTACCGGGTAGGCATCGAGGAACACCTGGCCGCTGGGGTCGATGGTGATCGCCTTGGTCTTCGGCTTCTCCAGCGCGACGCTGTTGCTGGCCTTGGGCAGGTTGACCTCGATGCCGGGGATGGAGGCGTTGCTGGTCAGGATGAAGATCACCAGCACCACCAGCAGCACGTCGACGAAGGGCGTCACGTTGATGCCCTTCTCGCGCTTCTTGATGCCGAACTTCGCCTTCTGGCCCATGGCGCGCCCCTCAGCCCTGGACCGCAGCCGGGCCGCGCCCGTCCTGCTCTTCGGCCAGGCGCGCAGCGAACTCGTCGATGAACACCGCCATGTCCGCACCGATCGCTTCGGCACGCGCGCCCAGGTAGTTGTAGCCAAACAGCGCCGGGATCGCGACGCCCAGGCCGGCTGCGGTACACAGCAGCGCCGCGGCCATGCCCGGCGCCACCGAGTTGATGTCCACCGCGCCCGCCATCGCGGCCACCACGAACACCAGCATGATGCCGATCACGGTGCCGAACAGGCCCACGTAGGGCGCGCCTTCGATGGTGGTCGACAGCCAGTTCATGCGCCGCGCCATCGCCTCCTGCTCGCGCACCATCACTGCATCCATCGAGGCGCGGATCGCCGCGATGGTGGCACCACTGAGGTAACCGCTGTTGCCATCGCGCTGGTGGCGCTGCTGCATTTCATCGATGGCCACCTGGTAGATGCGCCACAGCGAGCCATCGTGCATGGCGGTGGGCGCCTTGCCCTGGCGGTCCATGTCGGACAGGGTGCGCAGCGGTACGCCGGACAGCTTGCCGAAGCTTTCGGTGAACACCGCATTGGCCTTGCTGGTACGGCCGAAGTGGCGGCTCTTGGCGATCATGATCGCCCACGACAGCAGCATCATCAGGCCAAGGATGGCGACCACCACCCAGGCATCGAACGGCATCGCCTTGAGAATGAAGGCGAAGTGGCTCTGCCCGGCCGACTGTTCGTCGGCGCCGTAGCTGATCAGGCGCGAGTCGGCCCCTTGGGCAGTCGCGTCGGCCAGCAGCAGTGCCGCCGGGCGTGCCACCCGCGAGATGCGCAACTCGTCCAGGGCACCTTCGAAGTTGGCCAGCGGCTGCGCCGCGCCCGGCACGTCGGCGCCGACCACCGGCGCGGTGGCCAGCGCCGGCAGCGCACCGCTCAGCTGGGCGACCACGCGACCATTGAGGTACAGCTGCAACGCGCCCTTCTCCGCAGTCAGCGCCACATGCGCCCACTGCCCTTCCGGAATCGGCTGCGCCGGGGTGCTGCGCTGGCCATTGAGCTGCACGAACGGCACGCGGTTCTCGATGCCCAGCACCAGTTCGGACGCACCGTCGCGACGCGCGTAGATCGCCTGGGCCGCGTTGTTGCTGCCCGGCTTGATCCAGGCCGAAACGGTGAGCGGCGCGCCCGCCTCCTGCGCCAGCGATGCGCTGGCCGGCAGCGGCAGCGGGCCGGCGCCCAGCTGCACGCCGCGGCCGATCACCGCGCCTTCCGACGGCGGCACCACGGCACCGGCGTTGTTGCCATAGGCGGTGGTGTCGCGTGCCGGTGCATTGGCCTCGGCAAAGTGGTAGACCAGCGTGTAGTCCGGATCGAACACCTGCTGGCCGTTGCCGCTGGCCGGGGCCTTTTCATTGCCGTAGTACATCCAGATCGTCTGCGGCGCGGCGGCACTGACTGCCGGCACGTCCACCCAGACCAGGGCCAGCCCGAGCGTGGGATTGAACTGCTCGATCTGGTGGGCCAGCACGGTACGGCCATCACCCGAGACGAAGCGCAGGTCGTTGCCCGCGTCCTGGGTACCGTCGAAGCCGAAGTTGCCGGTATGCAGGCGCAGCAGCAGCGGCGTGCGGCCCGGGTCACCGGCCAGGCCCGCGCCCTGCGGGCCGGCGTCGATGGTGATCGGCTTGCGGTACTTCCATTCGGCCTGCCACCAATTGGCATCGGCCGCAGCCGCAGGCAACGCGACCAGCGCGGCCAGCAGCAGCAACACTCGGGAAAGCAAACGGTCCATGCGAGGGGTCTCCGGAGAACGCATGTTCGAGGAAAGGGTCAGTAGCTGGTGCTGAGGTTGAAGTGCAGGCGCGGGTCGTCCTTGCGCGTGACCGGGCCATCGGCATAGGGCCAGGCGTAGTCCAGGCGCAGTTGCAGGTGGTCACCCAGGCGCAGCTGCGCGCCCAGGCCGACCGAGGCCAGGTTGTACTTGTCCCGCTGCTCGGGCAGCGGCTGGCGCAGGCGCAGGTAGGCCGCATCGGCAAAGCTGTAGACACGCAGGTCGGTGCCGCTCCACAGCGACCACGCCGGGGTGCGCCATTCCAGGCTGGCCAGGCCGCCGTAATCGCCGATCGCCTCGGCCGACAGGTAGCCGCGCACGGTGTACATGCCACCTGCGGCGAACTGCTCGGCCGACACCAGCGGCGCATCGGTCACCTGCAGCGAGCCGCGCGCATACCACTGCCAGTCGCTGCCGAAGGTATGCGTGTTGGCCACGTCGGCCTTGAAGGCCACGAAACTCGGGTCGGCCCAGTAGCGCTTCTGCCCGAACGCAGTGGCGTCGCTGCCGTAACCGAACAGGCGGCGGGTACCGGCCACCAGCTGGGTGTTGATGCTCAGCTGATCGTGCTCGCCCTGGCGCACGCCGACGAAGGCCAGGGTGATCGGCGCGTACTTCAGCGGCGTCTTCAGGCTGTCCTTGCCCATCTGGGTGTCTTCCTCGGTGTCCTTGAAATCCACACCGAGGCTGAGCTGGCGCCACCATTGGCTGCTGCCGGCCAGGCGATAGTTGAGCTTGAGGCCGATCGAATGGCCGTTGCCGATCACATTGGTGCCGGTGCCGGTACCGACCTGCCCGCCTGCATTCAACACGCGGCTGTCGGATCTGTAGCCGGAGGCTTCCAGGCTCCACGGCGTACCTTCGAACGGCATCGTGTACGAGGCGGAAAAGACCTTGGCCTGCTTCGTGTCTTCCGGCGCCAGGTACACGCCGATGTTGGCGCTGTGCCCCCGCTTCCACAGGTTGTCGTAGGCCAGCGACGCACTCAGGCGCAGTTTCTCGGTGTCGGCGCTGTGGTCGTTGTTGAGCGCCGCACTGGCGCGCCACGGCGACTTCTCCTCCACCTGCAGGTCCACATCCATCGTGCCCGGCACCTGGCCCTCGCGCACCAATGGCATCACCTGGCGACGTCCGCCTTCATTCAGTGCGGTCAGTTCCTTCTGCGCCTGGTCGAAATCAGGCACCTTGCCCTCGGCCAGCGCCGGCACGCGTTCGCGGATGCGTTCGGGCGATTCGTGGCGGGTGCCGACCACGCGCAGCTGGCCGATCGGCGTCTGCTGCACCTTCAGCAGCACCACGCCGCCACTGACCTGCTGCTCGGGAAGCTCGACGTAGACGGACTGGTAGCCCGCCTGCTGGTAGAGCGCATGGACCGCATCGCGCGCCTTCTCGACATCGGCCAGGGTCTTGCCCGGGCCGAGGAACGGTTCCACCGCGCGCTCAATGTCCCGGGGATCGAGCACGGTATTGCCGCGCACGATGTACTCGTTGATGTTCACGCTGGGCGCAGGCGCCGCCTCCTGCGCGAACAATGGCAGCGGCATCGCGGCCAGGGCCAGCACCAGTGGATGCAGGCGCAGCGGAAGGCGGGCGGCTCGGCACGGAACAGGAGTCATCGAAGGCATCGCGTCGTATCGAAGGGGATGGCCAGGGAGCGGCGCGTGGGTCTACCAACAGGACGTGCACGTCGCGTCAAAGCCGCCAACAGTTTTGTGACAGCCCTGTCATCTTTTGACAGCGCCGCGATGCCCGCAGGCGGACCCTGCATTCGCCACACGTCTTCATGGCAGAACATCGATTGCTGCGGGAGATTCGAGATGCGTGAATCGCCGATGGTGGGCCTGCGCGCTGCCCTCGCCCTTGCCCTGCTGCTGGCACTGCCACCGGTGCGCGCTGACGAGACGAAGAAGCAGGAAGACGCTGCACCCTGCATCGAAGTACAGGTCAATGGCGAGCGCATTCCGGCCTGGGACTGCCTGCAGCGCAAACTTGCGCCGGCATCGAAAGCGGCGAAATCACCGGCGCTCCCCGAGGCCGAACGCCTGATGCGGCAGCCCGCCAACCAACTGATGCAGTACAACCTGGAAGGCACGCGGCAGCGCATGGGCGATGCCTTCGGGCGCTCGGTGGTGCCGCAGCGACCTGCGCGCTGAGCCTGCCAGGCCTTCGCCGAGCCCACGCTCGGCAGGATCTTGTAGAGTCGAGCCATGCTCGACTGTCCGTCCAGACGCAGCCGAGCGTAGGCTGGGCTTTATGGGGCGGCCGGCACGATGCCATCGCTTGGAACCGGCGGCAGCTCGGGAACCGGCAGGCGGCGCGACCGCCCCGCCTGGTTCAGTTCCACCGCGTTGGCGCTGATGCTGGCGAGAACCGTGCAGGGCCCCAACCGCTGGCCCGGCGCGTAGGCTTCGGCAGGACGGCCATCCACGGAAAGCAGCGCCAGCGGCGCGTGGTCGCCGGCCATAACGCCCAGCACGACCACCTCGGTCTGCACCGCACCGGGGGACAGCAACCGCACCAGCGGCAGGCTGGCCACCGCATCGAACAGGGGCCTTGCAGGGGCCTCTGCGTGCGTTTCGCTGGCCGCCGCCGTGGGCGCCACCGCAGACAGGGTCACACCCCAATAGGCCACCACCGCCAGCAGCAGGGTTGCCGCCAGCAACGTGAGTATGCGATTGCGATCCCAGCGCCCGCCTTCCATGTTCCGCACCGTCGCCACGTTCGTGTCCGCTTACGCTAGCAGCTGCCGCTGACGCTTTTGTTTCATCATGCGTGCCTACGCTGGCTGGTATCGACCCGGACAGGAGGCGACGTCGATGCAGCACATGCCGCGGGGTTTCACCCTGCTGGAACTGATGGTGGTGCTGGTGATCATCGGCATCTGCACGGCGGGCATCGGCCTGGGCCTGGGCAGCCTGCTTGATCCGGGTCGCCAGCTGCGACAGGAAGCCGAGCAGCTGGCGCAGCGCCTGCAGGTAGCGCGCGACGAGGCGCGCATCGACGGCCGTCCGCTGCGCTGGCAGGCCGACGCCACCGGCTACTGGTTCAGCCGTCGCGAGGGCGCCCGCTGGGTAGACGTGCAGCGCGACGACCTGCTGCGCCCGCAGCGGTGGCGGCCCGCAGGCCTGGCAGTGCAACCGGCCACGCCGATTGAACTGAGCCCGGAGTGGATCGGCGTGGCGTGGGAACTGACGCTGTCGTTGCAGGGCCGCCAGCTGCGTCTTCGGGATGATGGCAGCGGACAGTTGCAGGTCGAGCAGTGAGGCGGGGAACGCGCGGATTCACGCTGATCGAAGTGCTGATCGCACTGGCGATCGTATCGATTGCGCTGGCTGCGGTGATGCGGTCGGTGGCAGTGGCCACCGATGATCAGTCGCGCCTGCGCGACCGTCGCCTGGCGCTGTTGTGTGCGCAGGACCGCTGGCAGGAGCTGCGCCTGGGCGGACAGGCAGCGCCCGATGCACGGCAGCGCTGCATGCAGGGGCGCAGCCGTTTCCTGGTGCTGCAGCATATCGGCACGGGGAGTGACGGGCAGCCGCAACTGGAACTCAACGTGGTGGCCGAAGATGCACCGCGGCAGTCGCTGGCGCGGATGCAGCTGCCGTGGACCGCGGCGCAATGAAGCGTAACGCAGCAGGTTTCACCCTGATCGAGGTGATGATCGCGATCACCCTCATGGGCGTGCTGGCGCTGATCTGCTGGCGTGCGCTGGACAGTGTGGCCAGCAGCGACCAGCGCCTGCGCCGGGCCGATGCCGAAACCACGGCGGCGCTGCGCGTTCTGCAACAGTTCCAGCGTGATATCGAAATGCGCGCAGACGACGCGCTGATGAATGGCGCGGTGCGCCCGGCCGATCAGCCGCAGCGGTTGCTGCCTCCTTCGCTCGCAAGCGAGCGGCATCCGGATGGAAGCTTCGCGCTGGAGATCACCCGCAGTGTCGGCAGCGACGGGCTGCGTTGGCAGCGGGTACGCTGGTGGCGCCAGGGCAGCACGCTGTGGCGGGCCAGTGGTGCGGCGACGGACCGGTATCCCCTGCCGGCGCCGGAGCCGTCGACGGGCATTGCGGTGGCGCATGAGGTGCAGCAGTTCGAGGTACGGGCGTGGCAGCCGGGCGCAGGCTGGGCGATCCTGCCGAGCGAGGGCGAGGTGCTGCCGGCCACTGCACTGGAGCTGCGGTTGGGATTGCGCGACGGGCGTGGGCCGCTGAGTTACCGGCGGGTGCTGGCGCTTTAGGGCGCTTGCCTGCAACGCATCCACGCATGGCGTGGATCTACTGCCGAGCCCGCCGCCGGGCGCGCTCCTGCACCCGGCGGCGCCGTGTCGGTGGTCCTCACCGCTGATGGCCGCTCCCTGCCCTCCGTGCCGTCCTGGCTGGGGCCGCTGCCGTTCCTTGGCGGCTGGCCCGATGCTGTCTGTTCCTGCAGGTCAACTGCATCCACGCACGGCGTGGATCTACTACCGGCCACGTTCGGCAGCATTGTGTGCCGACCCAGGTCGGCACCTGCCAGGATCGTGCGGTGCCTAGCGGCGCTGCGTGCCCTCGTCGCGACTTGCCTGCGGGAACTGGAACGCGCTGTCGGCGTCGTAGCCGTCGTTGGCGGTGGCGCCACGCGCCGGCGGGTTGATGCTGCTGGTGCCGCTGCCGAAGCCGAGGATCTGCACGCTGATCACCGACGGCTGGTTGCGCCGTGCATCGTCCTGGCTCTTGCGCATCACATCCTGCGCGGCCTGGCTGGCGCTGTTGGCCGCCGCACTGGCCGAGGCCAGCGCATTGACGTTGACCGATGCCAGCACCGGCAGGCCCTTGCTCTCGCCCTGTACCTGGATGTTGGCCGCGTTCAGCACCTGCAACGCGGCCAGGTTGATATTGCCCGAGACGCGGATGCCGGCCTCGCCCGCGTCGATGGTGCCCAGCGGCGCGATCAGGTCGACGTCGCCCGGCCGCACTTCGGCAATGGGGTTCAGCGTGGCGATGCCTGCACCACTGGCCGGGGCCTGCGGCGACAGGATCACATTGCCCCAGCCGTCATAGACGCGGCGCGGTGGCGTGTACAACAAGGTGGTCTGCGAACCGCGACCGGCATTGATGTCACCCTGCTCCGACCAGGCCAGGATGTCACCGCCGAACGTGGTCATCACCCGCGACAGGCCCAGCAGCACGCTGTCCTGGCTGAACAGCCGGATGTCCCCCTGCCCCTGCGTCACCAGCCCGGCACTGGCCGGTGGCACCACGCCCTGTACCCCCACCACGATCTGTCCACCCGGTGCCATCAGCTCGATGTTGCCGCCGGCTTCGGTACGCACGCCGGAGCCGCCATACATCAGGATGTCGCCGGTGCGTTGGATCGTCGCACCTGCTGCATCCTTGTCCGGCATCAGCGTGGCGATGGCCTCGCGGCCGCGCAGGTAAGAACCAACGCGTGGCCCATTCCGATCGGTGTACTCGCGGCCGCCTTCGCGCAGCTCGGCGTAGTAGACCTGGCGCAGGAAGATCCGCTGCTGCTCCTTCGGCAACCGGTCGAACGCCGCCAGTGCCTCGGCGCCGTCGGCAGCCACACCGAAGCGTTGTTGGAGCCACTGCTTCAGTTCCCTGTCGTAGATCTTCACCGCCTTGCCGGGCTGCGAGGCCAGCGACTGCGCCGGGTCGGCGAGCCTGGCCGGATCCAGATAGCGTGCGCGCAGTGCGTCGAAATCAATGTGCTGGTTGCCTGCGGTCACCGCAATGCTTGCGCCTGGCCGCGTATCACCCTGCACGATACCGCCAAGGCTGATGAGGTTGCCCGCCTCTTCCTGGCGCAGCTGCCGGCCTGCACTCACCTCGACGTCGCCGGGGCCGGCCACCGTCAGGTTGCTGCGGATGATGTCCCGTCCCGCTTCGATCCCGCTGATGTCGGTACCGCTGGTGTTGAGCGCGGTGACGTTCGCATTGATCACGTCACGCCCGGCGCGCAGTTGCACTGCCGATCCCGCTTCATACCAGTCAAACAATGTCCGGTTCGCGGTACCGGTGTTCTTCTCCAACTGCCGGCGATCACCACTGCCCAACCCGATGATGTCACCGGCCACGGCATAGAAGCGGCTCGGTAATGTGGGCCGGGACGTCAGCGCACCGGTGGTCGGGGTACTGGGGCCGAACGCGAACAATGGCAGCATCGCCGCCGGGTCTGGCCCCTGCACCCCATCGTTCGACAGATTGTGACTGACCCGGGTCCGGCTGACGCCCTGCTGGGCCATGAATGCAGGATCAAGCGGCCCAGGCAGGCGGGCGTCGCTACCGGAACGTGCAATGCCGGTGGCATTGGTCGCGGCATGGATCGAGCCCCCGGCCATAACATCGAGCCGGCCGCTGGCCGAAGGCGCGAGCAGGATCACATCGCCCGTGGTCGCCCCCGGTCCGAGGCCTCGAAGCGAGGCGCTGATGATGTCACCACTCGCAGCCACCGCGCTGAACCTGGACGGATACAGCCAGTAATTGATGCTGGCGGGAACGGATTGCTCGCGCAGCGCGATGCCTTCAGCGAACATGTTGCTACCGGTTGCATGCAGGCTGCCGGCCAGGCTGGGTGCGAGATTTCCGCCTACCGAGAACAGGTCCAGTGCCGTGCCTCGGGTCCAGAGCGAGAACCACGTCGTGCCAGCTGCATGCTGGCCATCGCCCAGAACCACGTCGTTGTAGTTGGACGTCGGTACACGCCCAGCATCTGCGGCGCCACCGAGAACAATGTCACCACGGGCCTGCAGCCGGGCAGTGGAATCCCCCAGGATGAGCACGGGCCCGGCCATCGCCACCGGCGCGTCGGCCACGAACGGATCCTTCAGGCCCAGCGTTCCGTAGCTGCTCTGTATCGCGCTGAGGCCACCGATGCGTGCCGCCTGCAGCAGGGTGCTGCCGCGCAGGTTGGTCACCGCGCCATTGAGATCCAGATCCTGCAGGAACCCTTCGGGCTGCTGCGCGCTGGCGCGCAGGCCCGGGTTCAACGCACCGCCACTGCGCAGCGTCAGGTCGCCGCCACCGGTCAGATGCAGCTCACCGTTGCTGACGCGCCCGGTCGACCCGACCGCAGCAACAATCGCGCTGGAGTGAGGCGCGGTCAGCAGGCCCAGGGCATTGCCCATCGGGTCGAGCACGCCGGCGTGCCGGCCCGCTTCCAGTGACAGGTTGCCGCCTCCCAGCGTGCCGAAGCCGGTGAAGCCGACCATGCGCGGCGCTGCGTCCGCTTCGGCGCCCACGGTGCTGTACGTGCCGAAGTTGATCCACCAGCTCGTCGGTGTCGCCTGCACGCCTTCGGTGGTGCCGGAACCCTGCCGCCACAACCAGCCGCCCACCGCCGCGCTTGAATGCCCGGCCTGGTCACGCTGCGCCGTACCCGATTCGGACCGGGCGGTCCAGGCGTCGCCGATGATGTCGCGCCCGGCTTCAACCCTGACATCGCCGCCATGGTCGGGATACCACGCACGGTAACCGGCCAGCGCCGCATCATAGTTGCCCGACACCTGGTTCCTGCCCAACAGCGCGGTCTGCCAGGGTGCAGCCGAACGCGCCGTGTTGAACTGCGCATCGCGGCCATCACCCAGCGCCGTCGGCGCACCTGCGGTGTACACACCGAAACCGGACTTCATGCGCACGTCCTGCGCGGCCAGCAGCGTCAGGTCTCCCTTGCCGGTGCGCAGCACGCTCCACGCGGGAGCGCCCAGCCGCCTGCCATAGGTCGTGACTTCAGTCAGCGTGCCGCCGCCGTAGCAGTAGCCCATTGCCGCGCAGATCTCTTCCTCCGACATGCCCATCTCGGCGCCCAGTTCCGTAGCCGGGCGGCCGACCCAGGATTCATCGCCCCACCATGCCAGCGAGCCTTCCTTGTCCACCAGGCGCGGCGCGGCGCCGCAGAAGGGACCTGCATCGCAGATCTCTGCCTCGGTAACCCCGAAGATCTCGGCGACCTCTGCAGGTGACTTGCCCGCCAGGCTCTCGTCGCCCCACCAGTACAGTGAACCTTCCAGATTGACGATCCGATCGCCCTTCCATTCCGTGGTCGTGGTCACTGTCCCGATGGTGCTGTAGTGGCTGTCGGCCAGCACGATGCTGCCGTCGCTACCCAAACGGCGGGTCCGCGGATCGGCGGCCGCCGTATCCGCACCGGCCACCGCGGTCAGGTCCCAGGAGGTGGTGACTTCGGGCAGCATCGCCGCCAGCGCCCAGTTGCGCCCCTGGCGCCCGCTGGCGTCGGCCGTTCGCAGCTTCACCGGCGCATCGCCGGCCAGCTCCACCTTGGTCATCGACGGGATGATCGCACCGGCATGCAGGTCCAGCGCGCCCGACAGCTTCATCGCCATCGGCAGCGCGACGCCGGCCGGCCACACCTGTGCAGCGACCGGCGCCGGCGTGCGCAGCCGGAAGCCGGCGCCCAGGCGCGCACCCGCCTGCAACGACAATGCCTGGGCCAGCACGGTTCCAGCCGCGACCACCTCGCCACCCGCCGTCGTCACTGCTGCGCCCAGCACGGTGCCGGCCGGCAGCAGCAGCGGTCCCGACAGCCGCATTTCTGCCGGCAGCACGGTTCCGGCCGGCAGGGTCACGGCGTCGAAGGGAAGTGCATAGTTCAGCGTGGCACCGGCGCGGAACTCGGTGCCGCGCTGCAACTGCACACCCTCGCCCGGCACGATCAGGTCACCACCGAACGCGGTGTTGGGCGTACCGCCACTGCGCCCTTCCAGCAGCACCCAGCCGTCCTCATCGGGATTGGCGGGCGGCGGCGCGAAGCCGTCGTTGATGCTGCCGTAGACGTTGATATCACCCTCGGCACGCAACACCAGCGCGGCCGACTCACCGAACCCGCGCCGCGCTGGATCGGTCCGGTTCGACTGCGGTCCGTAGCGGTACCCGGACAGATCGATATCGCCGGCCACGACCAGATCGCCACGCGGGTTGTCGCTGCTGGTCCGCGCCACGATCTGCACGCCGGGGCGAAGGCGGTAGCTGCCCAGGGCGGCAGTGCGCTGCTGCAGTCCTGCATTGGCCAGCGCAGCGTTCATCCATTGGCGGTTGTCCGGGTCCACCACCGTATCCAGCCACTGCTGGTTGATCACCTGCGGACGATGGCCATGCACGTCCGCAGCGCTGGCCAGCGGCGCCGAATCATAGCTGCGGAAGGCGTTGACCTGGAGGTCGCCGGCACCGGCGATGCGGAGTCCGCTGGCCGCGTCGATCGCGGCGTCGTTGCTGCCCACGCGTGGCACGTTGAGCTTGACGCTGCCGCGTGCGCGGCCATCGTTCTGGGCCGGGCCGCTACCCGCAGCCACCGAGGTGCCGGCGCGCAGGTCCATCGAAGACGACGCGCCCAGCTGCAGTGTGCCGTTGGCTGAAGTCAGTTCGATCATCGCCCGGTTCGGGCTGTCGATGATCTTGCCGTAACTATCGACGCGTAAGGCGCTGCCATGCGCATCCAGCGCCCCGTCCACGCGCAGCAGATCGCGGGCGGAAAGACGGATGCTGCCGACCTGCTCACCACTGGCATCGATGCGGCCGTTCACCTGCAGGCTGCCGCCATCGACGCTGATGTCCACGTGGCGTGCCTTCACTTCATCGCCGATGACAAGGTCGCCTTCGCTCAACTGGAACGTCCGGCCACCGGTAATGCCACCGGCAGTAAGCCGGGTGTTCAGGCCGGAGAAGTCCTGCAACTGGCGTGCACGCACTACCAGCTCGCCGCCGTCGTAGGGCACTTCGGTGCCACCGGCGTCGTAGCGGCCGCTGGCTCCGCCAAGCAACGTACCTGCCAGATCCACACGGCCGCCCTGCGGGCCCAACGCAGACACCGTCAAGCGGCCACCGCGGTTGTTGCGGGCGGAAAGATCAATGCGCGACGCCGCGTCGGCAACAATGTCACCTTCATGGCTCGACAACGCGACGTCACCGCCCCAGCTGTACTTGTCCACGTCGAACAGGTTGATCTTGCGCCCCGCCATGTCCAGCACCGCATGGCTGCCAAGCGCCATGCCCTGGCGGGCATTGGCCTCGAACCGACCGGACGCCAGCGCCACCCGGCTGTCGATCACCACGCGTTCGGCCGTGATGGACAACTCCGCACCCAACGCATCGCTGCCCGCGGTCGCCGCGGCGCCACGCAACTGCACCGTTCCGCCATTGCGGATGGCCAGCTGCGCACCCGCGCTGCCGGTCAGAAGCGGGGTGACGATATCCAGCGCGCCGCCGCTGAACTGCCAGCCACTGCCTGCCACGTAGTCGCCCTGCCGCTGGAAGACATCCAGGCTGCCCTTGCCGGAGAACAACATGCGATCCGACGCTGCCAGCGTAACGCCGGCGAAGCCAAGCACCTGGCGGTCAGCGGCCACCGACGAACTGGGCCGGGTGAAGGGCGCTCGCCCCAGCTCCAGCACCCGCGTAGTGATTTCCAGCTGCCCTTGGCCAAGCCGACCCACCATCGCCTCGCCGGCCGGCTGAGTCTGTTCACCGCCGGGCAATGGGGTGCCGGCCAGCGTACCGTCCCACACCAGCGTGTCGGCGAAAATGCGCGCACGATCGGTCGCGGTGCCGTAACCGTGAATGGCTGGCGCGCCCAGCACCAGGCTGCGCAGACTGCTGCGGCCGGTCGCACCGTCACGCGTATCCAGGTCCACGCTGCCGAACACATTGATGGCATCGCGCGCAGTCAGGCTGAGGGACTCGAGCGCCGGCGCGCCGGTGGCGGTGTTTCCGCGCAGTAATCGCTGCAGGACCTCCTGATTCATCGTCATGCCCGCCGGCAGGCCGCCGGCCGCCGCTGCCGCCGCGATCGCTTCGGCACTGCCAAGATTGAGCGCCGACATGCCCAACCCGAGCTGGCGCGTTCCGTAGCTCACCGCGTCGCCAATGCTCAGAGCGCCGTCGGTGACCACATTGATGCTGCCCGCCGACAGCAGCCGGGTCTGCCCGCTGCAGTTCGATTCGCAACCCCCGATGTCGATCGCCACCGGACCGGCCGCGCTTCCCCCCTGGGTACTGAGCGCCGTGAGGCGCTGATTGGACACGGCCAGCAGACCGCCTGAAACCAGGTAGGGTGCAGTGGGTTGCGCCACGCGCGAAGGATCGGCCTGGGACAGGGTGTTGATCGAAGCGCCCTGCTCCACCAGGATGCCGTTGCCCCCGAATGCAGCCGACAACAGGACTTCCTGCGCCGAAAGGCTGACACCGTTGCGCAACACAACATGCTGGGCGGTGCCTTCCACCGAGTAGGTGGTCGCATCACGCCGCAGCGCGCCACCGATCAGCAACGTCGACGGGCGGAATGCGTTGAGCGCACTGTCGAAAACGGTAGCCCCGCGCCCGCTCGCCGCCGCGCTGCCCTCCGTGACGATTTCCAGCATCGCGTCGTTGGACGCATGCAGGTTGACCGAAAGCGTGCCGCCGCGTCCGTCATTGCTGCCCGCATTGAAGCGGGACAGACCGTGGAACGTCACTGCCGGCGCGCCGGTGCGGCCCGCGCCTTCGCCGAACGTCAGGCTGAGAGCCGCGGCATCGGTCGGTCGCCAGCGCAACGCTTCGCCTCGCCGTTCGGCCACGCCCTCCACGAACGTGCTGTAGGACGTTTCGTTGTAGCTGGCATGGCGGCGCACCGCTTCGGCCGGGGTCAGCACCAGATCGGTGAGCAGTGGCGACACTGCCCCGCCCAGGCCTTGCGCTTGGTGCCCGCTGACACGCCAGGAACCCGTGCTTGTCGCCACCGGCTGCGTGTTGCCACGCGCATTCTCGGCACCGATCTCAACGCGGAATGCCCCCTTCTGCAGGGCGTAGTTGGCGGGCAGCAGCGTGTAGGTTCCGGCGGGCAGACCCGGCACTCCGCCGGGGATGACGATCTGCTGGCCGATCCGGGGGTCGGCACTGCCGTCAGCGGTCGCCAGCGGCGCCTGCGTGTCCGTCCGCCCCGGCACGATCGCATAGACCGCATTGCCGGCACGGCTGAAGCCGTAGCGCGGGTTCGCATCCGCCAGCGCATGCCGCAGGATATCGACCGAGCCACCCCGCCCGGCTACGAACGCGGCGCCGGACAGTTCGCCGCCTCCGGACACATCCACGACGCTGCCGGCGGCGCCGTTGAACGCACTGGCCACGATGTCCACGCCCATCGGAATGTTGACCGATCCGGGGCCCTGAACATCGAAATCGGCACCGTCGCGGCGCCACGCCACACCATCCACGGTGCCACCGAACGGCAGCGTCAGGCCGGCGCCACTGACGGAGGTCACGCTGCCCGCAAGCAGCTCGACGCGCGCAGCGCGGCTGGAGTTGAACTCAGTACCACCCAGCTGCACCCGGCCCCACGGCGCCTGCACGTTGCCGCCCTGCACTACCGTGGCGGCGGTCAGCGCCAGGCTGCCGAACGCCGAGTCCGGTGCCGGTTGCGCGCCACTGCCGACACCGTGGATGCGCAGTACCGCCTCTGGATTGGCCCAGCCCGGCAATCCCGAAGGTCCGGCCTCAGGCACGCCGGCCACGATGCGCCCCTGCGCCCGCGCGGCGGGATACAGGCGGGCGGCGCTGATATCGATCGATCCCGGTGCGGCGAACCTGGATTCCTGCAGACTGCTGGCCATCGGAGCCAGCATCCGGATGTCGCCGCTGCTCTGCAGGTTGACATGGTCGAAGCTCGCCAACCAGGTGACATCGCGCAGGTCGATCAGGTCGGCGGTCACATCGAACCGATGCTGCTTCCCTGCATCGATCGGCGCCTCCACCGGTCGCAGCGTGCCTTCCCCGGCCGGCTGCCACCAGCGCCCCTGCGCAAGACGCACGTAAGGTGCGCTCAGCAGCAGGCGACTGCCCTCCTGGTTGCCCGCTGCAACGCCCAGGGCGCGTTCATTCGGGCCATGGATGCGCAGGCTCTGGTCCATGCGCAGAGTGACATCGCCTTGTGCCCGGATATCGCCGAACAGCGAAAGATGATCGAAGCCACCGGCCTTGATCTGCTCGACGGAGAGCGTGGCATGGCCGTACGCCAGGCGCTCGGGCAGAGCCTCGCCCGCCGGTGTGTCCTGGGTGAGCGAGATCGCCCGCGGTGCCAACACCTCCTTGTTCCTGGCCGTCGCGCCATAGGTGCCGCCGCCGAACGCGACCCCCAGCGTGCCGCCCCGTGCGCCATCACCGCCCGCCGCTGCATCGAGCGACCCTTGGAGGTACAGCGCATTGGCTGCACGCAGCACGATGCTGCCGCCATCACTGTCCACCCGGGTACGGCCGCTGCCTTCGACATCAAGCCACGCCGAGGCACCGGAGGCCTGCAGCCGCGCCCCGCGCTCGATGACCACAAAGGTATCCGGTGGCAGGTGGCGGACGTTGTCCTGGTCTTCCCAGTCCAGTGCACCACCAATCTCGATGGTTCCGCCCTTGCGCACCTGACCGCGCAGCATCTGCCGCGCATCGCCCATGGAAACCGCATCGCCACTGACATCCAGCAGCGCGCCCTCGGCGATCGTCCAGCGACGCTCGCGGCGTTGATCGCCGCGCACACCGGTCGGGTCGAATGCCTCATCGAGGCGGATCCGCCCGCCCGCTGCCTGCAGGTGGCCGGCCACGGTCACGTCACCCGAACCGAACAGCTCGATCGTCTGGCCGGGATCAACCCTGACCCCGGCCCCGGTGCCGACGCGCAGATCGGCCGCAGACAACAGATGTCCCGCGCGCAGCACCAGGCTGGCGCCACCGCGTTGGGTTACGCGCCCATTGCCAGGATCGGCCGTGTACAGTGGCTGCGTCCAGGCCTCCAGCGCCTGCTCCCGCGCCAGCGCATTCTGTGCGCCGGCTGCCAGGCGAATGCCCGGCCGTTCCACGTGCAGCAGGGTGCCCTCTTCAACCGTCAGCCCGGCATGGCTGGCGATGTCATAGCGGGCAAACCCACTCGTGAACAGCGGGGCCTGTAACCTCAGCAGATCCTCTACGGCCGCGGTGGAATCGCCGATGGCCAGCTTGCCGCCCGTTGCCAGGGTCAGTGCACCGCTGCCATTGCCGAGCGCGGTGATATGCACGCCATCCCCCATGCGCAGCCGACCGCTGCCATCCGTGGCGACATCGGTACTGGCCGCCTGCAGGCTGACACTGCCGCCCTTTCCGACGCGTCCCTTGCCATCGGTACCGATCGCACCACCGGCATCCACCGAAAGAAGGGCGCCATCGACCAGGGTGATGTCATGACTGCCAACGAAGCGCACCTGTCCGCCATCGATCCACGCCTTCGTTGCCAGTGCATCGGTGGCGAGCAGAGCGTTGCTCCAGCCGCCGGCAAGATCGATGCGGGCACCGGCAGCAGCCTCTACGCCCGCGCGGCCGCCGGAGAGCAGCGCCGTCGGCCGGCCGAGTACCGGAAGCAGGTTGCCCGCCTCCACCTGGCCACCGGCGATCTGCACGGTGCCGCCGAAACTGACCTGGCTGCCGGTGAGCGCAAGCTGCCCGCCCTCCTGCAGCGTGAGCGTTCCGTCCAGCGCGATGTGCCCGGCCGAGGCCAGATCCAGGCGTCCCCAGCGCTGTCCGCTGAGTACGTCGCTGTCCAGCCACACGGTGTTGCGCCTTGTCGCCCCGATCGGCGCCTGCAGCGACCATGGCGTGGGATCGGCCGGGATCCCGCCGATGCGCACCTGCGAGTCGAATACCCCGTTGCGACCCGTGCTGTCGAAGCGGCCGAGCCAGAGTTGTGCGTTGCGCGCCACTGCCGTCTGCGACTGCGAGTACCCCTCCTGCCCCGGGTCCGGCCGTGATGTCTGCAACTGACCCTGGAAGGTGCCTGTCTCCACCTGCCCCTGCAGGACCACGGTGGGTGAAGAGACCCGCAGCCGGCCCGCATCGCGACCGACGGTATAGCCATTGTCGAAACGCTGGCCGGGTGCCACCAGCGGATTGCGGAACGATTCGGTCACCCCCCATCGTTCCTGCTTCACTTCGTAGCCCTGGTACAGACCGTCGTACAGCATTTCGGCCGGTGCATCATCAAGCCGGTACAGCTGCCCGTCGCGCCCACGCAGCCAGCTCTGCTGTACCACGCCCGACTGTACGTCCAGGCTGCCACCGGCCAGATTGATGCGGGACCCGGCATGGCTGACCACTTCCTGGCCGGCCAGCTGTACGGTGCCGCCCAGCGCCGCCCACTCACCGATTGAATGCCCCTGGTTGTCCAGGTAACCGCCCACCTCAAGCAGGCCGCCGCCGGCGTACCAGCGCGTGCGGTCATAACCGCCGGTGCCGGCAGCGACCTCGGTCAGCTGGCGGCGGTCGATCCACACTTCGCTGCTGATCAGCGTGCCACTGTCACGGTTGTCCGGCGAATCGCGCAGTTCATTGCCCTGCACCTTCACCTTGACGTTGTTGCTTTCCATCGCCACCTCCACGCCTACCGCACCGGAGACGTCCACCCGCGCCCCGTCGTCCAGGTAGCTGCGCCGGGCTGCATCGGAAACGACCTGGCCACCGGTCGCCACCGCCAGCGAGCCCGCCTGGAAATCCACGTCGCCGCCGGAGACGATCTCGATGCGCGACTGATCGCGACGGTCCTGCAGGCGCGAGAGGTTGTCGAAGGTGCCGCTGTTGCTGGACCCGCGAAGCCTGTCCTGCTCGGCGGATTCCTTGACGAGCGCATCGCGCTGGGTATCCAGCGCGGTGGCCTTGCCATCGTCTTCGATCAGCACCGCCGTGGCAGACCCGGCCTGCAGGGTCACGCTGCCCTTGCTGTCGGATGCCGAGTTCAGCAGATGCACGGTGCCACGCTGGTTCAACGTCGTGGTGGCTACCGCCACGCCGGCCTGTTCGACGGTGCGACCGGCCAGCGTGACGTCGCCTTCGCGCGCCTGGATCAGGCCGCTGTTGCGCACGTAGCCGGCCGTGCTGTCGCTGGCGAAGCGTGGGGCGATCTCATTGCCGCGGGTGGTGGACCCGGTGTTCTGCGCGGTGCCCACGCCGCGACGGATCACGAAACTGTCACCGGCCGCCAGCTGCGCCTGTCCCTTGCGGGTTTCGATCTGGCCTGCGTTCTCCACGCTGTGGCCGGCCAGCAGCACATAGCCACCGCCACGGGTGGCCGTGGTCGGTTCATGGGTGGCGATGCGTGCACCGCGTTCGACCATGACCTTGCCCACGGCATCGGTCAGCGCCGAGGTGTTCGCGTCGGCACTGTACAGGCCGTGCTCACGGAACTGCGCGTCACTGATCCGCGCTGCTGCCGCAACAAGGTTGCGGACGTTGACCTGGCTGTTGTTGCCGAACACCACGCCGTTGCGGTTGGCCACGAACACGGTGCCATTGGCCTTCAGCTGGCCCAGGATCTGGCTGGGCCGCGCCTGCGGATCATTGACGCGGTTCAGTACCGCCCAGTCGGGGTTCTGCAGGAAGTTCAGCGTGGTGTTGCCACCGATGTTGAAGCTCTCCCAGTTCAGGATCGCCTGGTCCGCAGTCTGCTCGATGCTGACCAGCAGCCGCCCGTCGGCAGCCTGCGACTGGATGGCCTCGCGGGCGTTGATCCAGCCGCGGGTCAATGGATTCTCGTCAACCTTCAGGCCGTCCTTGCCGAGGCCGTCGGCCACCACCACGCCCGCGTCACGTCGCCCCTGCCGCGCCTGTTCCTGCAGGCGCTGCTGCAGGGCGATCGCCTGTGCGGCCGTGCCCAGGTTGTCGATCGACTGCTGCAGCTTCTGCCGCGCCGCATCCTGCTGCTGCGCGGGCAACTGGAACTGGACCGGCACCCCGTTGGGCATGCGCCCGCTCTGCGCCGCCGCGCCCTGCGCCGCGCCGCGCTCGGCGAACCAGCCCGGGCTGAATGCCTGCTGGGCCTGGCTGGCCGGTGCCACCACCGTGCCCAGGGCCACGGCAACGGCCCAGGCCATCGGGTGGCTGCGCCACAGGGCAGCAGGAGGGCGGGCGTGGGGCGAATGCGGGTGCGACATCGGGGACCTCGTCAACCTGATGGGCCGCGTCAGCGGCGGCGAGTACGGATGGGCCTGCGTGACGCACGCCCTGCACCTGATAGACGGTGGTAGTGGCGTGAAGGCGACACCGCGCTCGCCACCGTGCGGGGCGAAAACGCAGAAAGCGCCGGCATTGCTGCCGGCGCCCTTTCATGTTCCAGACGAGCGCCGAAGCGAACGCCGTTACAGCGGACGGCCGATGCCCGAGCAGGTGCTCGGATTGTTCACCGCACCGGCGTTGGTGGCGGTGGCGAAGCGGGCGCGGACGGCATCACGCCAGGCCTTGGTCAGCGGGATGAACTTGTGCGCGCGGATGGCGGCGTCGTTCGGGCCCTGCTCGACACCGTTGACCACGGTGCTGCCGTAGTGGCGGGTCAGGAAGCCGCGCACGTTGGCGCCGACGGTGGCGTTCTTGTAGCACTGGCCGAACACGAAGTTCGTGTAACCCGCGATCGGATAGCCCGCGCTCGGATTGCCGAACACCGGCACCCAGTTGGCGGGGTTCTCGGCAGCAGCGCCGGTCGGCGGCGCCGCCGTTTCCAGGGTCGCCTGCACGCTCACTTCGTCCGGCGAGAAGCCCTTGACCTTGGCGACCTTGGTGGCATCGGTCAGGCTCGGGATCACGTCCGGACCGACATAGCCGATGCGGCCGTCGGCAGCGTAGACCGCGTTGTACAGCGCGGTACCGCCGGTGGCCGGGGCGGCGATGAAGTTCGACGGCACGGTGGTGAACAGGTTGGCGAAGGTCGACTGCACCGAGAACGCCGGCACGCCGTTGGTCAGCTTCAGGGTGGTGCCGGAGACGTCGGCCGGCTGGCACGCGGCGGTCAGGAAACGGGCCAGCAGTTCGCTGGTGCCGCTGCTTTCGCCACGGTAGACCACCTGGATGGTGCCGCTGCGGGCGCTGTCGATGCTCGACCAGTTGGTGATCTTGCCCGAGAAGATGCCGCAGATCTGGGTGACCGACAGGTCGATCGCCGAACCGGCCTTGTTGAACGGAACGGTGACCGAGGTGGCGACCGACGGGATCTGCACCAGCGCGCCATAGCGGTTGGTGTCGCCGGACACGTTGTAGGTGCTGTTGTAGGTGCTCAGCTCGGTGCTGCTCAGCACCGAATCGCTACCGGCGAAGTGCACGGTGCCGGTGGTGGAGAACAGCGAGGCATTGTTTTCCAGGAAGGCCTTCTTGCCCGTGCCCGAACCGGTCACGGCGTAGCTGAAGTTGGCCGGCAGGATGCTGTCGGCCGCGCCCTTGTAGAGGTCGGCCGGCAGCGACGCGCCGCCGCCGGTCACGGCGGTCTGGGCCGAGGCGGCGCCAGCAGTGGCGAGCAGCGCGGTGGCAACCAGCGCGGCCAGAGTCTTGTACTTGTTCATGATCTTCTCCTGAAGGGTTTACTGCGAAGGGAAACACCGAGGGAGGAACGGTCACTACACGCCTGCTGCCGCCGAGGGCCTCCCAGCCCGCTCTGCGGCGACGTGGCCATGCTGGTCCGCGCCGATGACAAGCCGCTTAAGAAACCTGTGGAAGATCAGGAAAAGGTGTGGAGGATTGTGTGGAGAATCGGCCCATTGCCACATTCCAACGACGCCGCCCGATCGACTGGATGGAATCGACTGGATGGAATCGACTGGATGGAATCGACCTGATGGGATCGACTGGGTAGAGTCGACTGTTAGTCGACTGCTTTTCACACGCAGAAACGGTCTGAATGCACTCGCGCTCCGCGCTGGTCGACTGACAGTCGACTCTACCCGTGATGCGCGTTGCGCATCACTGCACCAACTGGTTCATTTCCATGATCGGCATCAGCACGGCCAGCACGATCGTCAGCACCACGCCGCCCATCACCAGGATCATGGTGGGTTCCAGCAACGCGGTCAGCGCCATCGCACGGCGCTCGATCTCGCGCGAGATCGTCTGCGCAGCGCGATCCAGTAGCGGCGCCAGCGAACCGGTCTTCTCGCCACTGGCCACCAGATGCACCAGGATCGGCGGATACACCTTCTGTACCTTCAACGCAGCACCCAGCGCAGCGCCTTCGCGTACGCGCGCGGACACGTCATCGGCACAACGCGCCAGCAACGCATTGCCCAGTGTCTGCCGGGCCGCTTCCAACGCGCGCAGCAGCGGCACGCCGGCATCCAGCAGGATGGCCAGCGTCGAGGCAAAGCGCGCACTGTTCACACCCAGCACGAAACGCCCGACCATCGGCAGCCGCAGCAGCATCGCGTCCCAGCGCAGGCGCAATTCGGGCCGGCGCAACGCCAGCCGCCAGGCCACCACCAGCGCAGCGATGCCCAGCCCCACCCACACGCCCCAGCTGCGCACGAAGGCGCTGGCAGCCAGCATCACCTGGGTCAGCATCGGCAGCGTCTGCCGCGCCTGCACGAACGCGGTCACCACCTGCGGTACCACGTAGCTGAGCAGGAAGATCACGATCGCCACCGAGACCAGGCTGATCGCCGCTGGATAGATGAAGGCGGTCAGTACCTTGGCCTGCAATGCATTGCGTTCTTCAATGTAGTCGGCCAGGCGCTCCATCACCCGCGCCAGGTCGCCGGAGTCCTCGCCAGCGCCGACCAGCGCCCGATAGATCGGCGGAAAATCGCGCGGCCGCGCGGCCAGTGCCACGGTCAGGCGCTGGCCGGCCCGTACATCTGCACGGACGGCGGTGAGCGCCTGCGCGACATGCGGGCGCTCGGCCTGCTCGATCACTGCACTCAGTGCCCCTTCCAGCGGCAGGCTGGCGGCCAGCAGGCTGGCCAGCTGGCGCGTGGCCCAGGCCAGCTCGCTGGCAGACAGCCGGCGAGCGCCCCAGCCACCACCGGCAGTGCGCGCCGCGCGGACCTGTACCGGCGTCAACCCGCGTCCACGCAGCAGCTGGCGAGCACCGCGCGGGCTGTCGGCATCCAACTGGCCCTTCTCGATGCGGCCCTGCGCGTTGGCAGCCTGGTAGTCGAACAGTGCCATGCAGGCCTCAATCGTCGCCGGTGACGCGCAGGATCTCTTCCAGCGTGGTCACCCCGCCGTCGACCCAGCGTTGGCCGTCCTGCCGCAGCGTACGCATGCCCGCACGCCGTGCGGCCTCGCGCAGCGCGGGCTCGCCCTGTCCTTCATGGATCAATGCGCGCACCCGGTCGTCCACCACGAACAGCTCGTGGATGCCGGTGCGCCCACGGTAGCCGCTGTTGGCGCAGGCCGCGCAGCCCACCGCGCGCCATACGGTGCGGCCCTCGCCATCCAGCTCGGCGCGCCGGCACTGCGTGCACAGCCGCCGCACCAACCGCTGCGCCAGCACGCCGCGCAGCGACGAGGCCAGCAGGAACGGCTCCACGCCCATGTCGGCCAGGCGGGTCACCGCCGAAATGGCATCGTTGGTGTGCAGCGAGGCCAGCACGCCATGGCCTGTCAATGACGACTGCACGGCGATCTGCGCGGTTTCCAGATCGCGGATCTCGCCGATCATGATGGTGTCCGGATCCTGGCGCAGGATCGCGCGCAGCGCGGTGCCGAAGCTCATGCCGATGCGCGTGTTGACCTGGATCTGGCCGATGCCGACGAAGTCGTACTCCACCGGGTCTTCCACCGTCAGGATATTGCTGGTGCTGCTGTCGAGCTGGCCCAGCGCAGCATACAGCGAGGTGGTCTTGCCGCTGCCGGTCGGCCCGGTGACCAGAACGATGCCATGTGGCTGCCGGATCAATCCGGTGAACGTGGCCAGGGTGTCATCGGCCATGCCCAGGCGCTGCAGCTGCAGGCGGCCGGCATCCTTTTCCAGCAATCGCAGCACGGCGCGTTCGCCATGCCCGGTTGGCACCGTTGAAACGCGGATATCCAGCGGCCGCCCGCCCACGCGGATCGCAATACGCCCGTCCTGCGGCAGGCGTTTCTCGGCGATGTCCAGGTGCGCCATGATCTTGATGCGTGATACCAACGCCGCATGCAGGGCGCGCCGCGGCTGCACCATGTCGCGCAGCGTGCCGTCCACCCGGTAGCGCACCACTGAATGGGTCTCGAACGGCTCGATATGCAGGTCGCTGGCGCCATCGCGTGCAGCCTGTGCCAGCAGCGCGTTGATCATGCGGATCACCGGCGCATCGTCCTGTGCATCCAGCAGATCGGTGACCTCCGGCATGTCCTGCATCAGCCGGTCCAGATCGACCTCGCTTTCGGCGGCACCCACCACGGCAGCGGCATCGCCGCCGTCACGGTACTGCTCGCCCAGCCGCTGTTGCCAGGCGGTGGCCTCCAGCATCTGGAACGGCAGCGGTCCATGCCGGCGGCGCAGTTCGGCTACGGCCCAAGGTGCGGTGTCGGCGGTGCCAAGCAGCACCGGCTCGCCGCCCGCCTCGGACAGCATCACCCCATGACTGCGCACCCAGGCGTACGGCAGCGGCGCGGCGGCGCTCACGGCCCGATCACCAGTTCCGGCGTGTAGCCGAGCCCGCGCAGCTGCTGCAGTGCCGGGTCCAGCGTCGCCGGATCGCGCGGCAATCGCACGCGCAGGCGCTGGCCGTCCTCGCCCGGAGTCGCTTCAGCGTAGGCCTGCAGGCCCAGTGCCCGCACCTGCGCCACGCCCTGGCTGGCACGCGCCGGGTCCAGCCCCTGCGCGAACTGCACCAGCTGCGCATCGCCGTCGCCGGACGGATACAACGCCGCCAGGCTGGTGTTCTGCAACGGCTGGCCCCGGCCATCGCGCGCATTGCCCTGTCCAAGCACGGACAGGTCCTGCGGCGGCAGCTGCGGCGCCGACAGCGCCGGCAACGCCCAGCTCTGCACCGGCTGCGCACTGGCCTGCGCATTGCGCATGTAGTCGTAGCGGTCGCGGGTCAGGCGCTGGCCGGCGGCGGGGTCGCGCACCACGTGCGGGCGCAGGAACACCATCAGGTTGGTCTTGCTGCGCTTGCGCGTATCACTGCGGAACAGTGCGCCCAGCACCGGAAGCTTGCCCAGGCCCGGCACCGCGTCGCGGCCGTGGCTGACATTGTCCTCCAGCAGCCCCCCCAGGACCATGATCTGGCCATCGTCCAGCAGCACGCTGGTATCCAGTGCACGCTTGTTGGTGATGATGCCGGCGGGGCTGTTGGCACTCTGCGCGTCGATGCTGCTGACTTCCTGGTAGATGTCCAGCTTCACCGTGCCGCCCTCGGAGATCTGCGGCCGTACCCGCAGCTTCAGGCCCACGTCCTCGCGCACGATGGTCTGGAACGGGTTGTTGCTGCCGCCGCCACCGTCGGTCACGTAGCGGCCGCTGACGAACGGCACGGTCTGGCCAACCATGATGCTGGCCGCTTCGTTGTCCAGCGTCATCAGGTTCGGCGTGGACAGGATGTTGGCCCCGCCCTTGCTCTGCAGCGCGTTGGCCAACGCTTTTATGTTGAGGATCTGGCCGACACCGGGCAGGTTGAGGGTACCGTCGATCACGCCGATCTTCAGGCCATCCCTGGGCAGCACGTCCAGCGTGGTGCGCGCGGTGCTGCTCAGCCCGCTGCCGCCGCTGGCGCCACCGAAGTGCGTGCCACCGAAGGTACGGCCATTGCCCAGCATCCATTGCACGCCCAGCTCGGCCGCATCGGTCTGGTTGACCTCCACGATCAGGCTTTCCACCAGCACCTGCGCACGGCGCTGGTCCAGCTGGTCGATCACCCGCCGCAGATTGCGGTACACCGGTTCCGGCGCAGAGATCAGCAGCGTGTTGGTGGCCACGTCCGCCTGTACCGAGATGCCGTTCTGGCTGAAGCCGGTGCTTCCCGCATCGATCGGGTCGCGCCGGCTCGGGTCCAGCCGCTGCGATTCCAGCGCATTGCCTCCGGTCTTGGCCTGCTGCGGTTGCGACGGCTGCGTGGGCGTGGAACGGTTGGCCTCACCCGGCAGCGGCGTGATGCCTTCCGTGCTGCCCATTGCCGGTGCATCGCTCTGCCCGGCCACCACGCCACGCAGCACACCGGCCAGCTGGTTGGCCTGGGCGTTGCGCAGGTAGACCACATGCAGATTGCCGGACTCATCCTGGGCCCGGTCCAGCTTCTCCACCAGCTGTCGCGCCAGGCGGGTGCGACCGGGGCTGCTGGAACGCAGCAGCACGCTGTTGCTGCGCGGGTCGGCCATCACCACCACCTTCTGGCTGGGCTCGGCGCCCTGTGCATCCAGCAGCGGCGCGACCATCGCCGCGACATCAACGGCAATGCCCTGTTGCAGCTTCACCACGTCGGTGTCCATGCCGGCCGGTGTATCGACGCTGGCGATCACCTGCGCGATGCGCTCCAGGTTGTCGGCGTAATCGGTAATCACCAGGGTGTTGTTGCCCGGATTGGCGGTGATCGGATTGTCCGGGCTGATCATCGGCCGCAGCACCGCCACCAGCGCAGCCGCGTTCTCGTAGCGCAGCGCGAAGGTGCGGGTGGTCACCTCACCGCCGGCACCGCCCGTGCCGACACGTCCTCCCAGCAGCTTGGCATCGGCCTGCGGCACCACCCGGCTGACGCCGCCGTTCTCGACCACCGCGAAGCCCCGCATGCGCAGCGCGCCCAGCAGCAACTGGTAGGCCTGGGTACGGCTAACCGGGCCATCGGACACCACCGTCATCTTGCCGGACACCCGCGGATCGACCAGGAACTGGCGGCCGGTGAAGCGTGCCGCCATGCGCAGCACGCCACCGATATCCGTGTCCACCAGGTTCAACTGCACCGGCTCATCTTGGCTGTCCCGTGCCTGCACCGGTGCCGGCGCGTGCGCCATGCCCACGATCAGGGCCAATGCGGTAGTGCAGGCAAGGCTGCGCATCGCCCTCATGGATGGGCACCCGCAGTGGCCACCATCACGATGTGTCCGGAAATCGGTGCGGCCGGCATGTTCGCATCCCCCGTGCGTGTCAATTGCAGTTGCTGCAGCTCGATGGCCGGGTCGGCCAGCAGCGGCAGCAGCCAGTTCCATAGCGCATCGGCGGGCACCGCCTGCACCTGCAGGTGCCAGCGCCCGTCGCGCGCTTCGATATGCAGGCCGTCGGCCAGGCCGGCGGTCCTGATTGCATCGCGCAGCCCGGCCAGTGTCGGGTGCTGGCGCTGGGCCTGCTGCTGGCGCTCACGGGCGCGCAGCAGCGGCGCCAGTGCGCGGGACTGCGCCTGCAGCCGCGGCAGTTCAGCCTGCCAGTGTGTGCGCTGCTTCAGCAGGGGCTCCAGCCACAACGACCACAGGCCCGCCACCAGCAGCGCCACCACCATCACCCACAGCATCCGCCGGTCGCGCGGTGGCAGGCGCTGCCAGCGCTGCTGCAGGCGCGCCCATCCCTCACCCCGGCGCAGCGTTCGGGTTGTCACTGCCCCGCTCCGCTCACCCGCAGGCGTCCATCGGCTTCGCGCGCCAGCTGCAGGCCCTGCGCCTGCACCGCATGCTGCCAGTGCTCAAGCCGCTGTGGATCGTCGGCCAATGCCCGGGCATCGGCATCCAGCTCCATCTTCAGCTGCCCCGGCTGGTAGTGCAGGCTGCGCACCTGCCCGGCCAGCTCCGGAACGGCCTGCAGCGTGCCAGCCACCTGGCGCTGCAGCGGTGGCAATGGCGGCGCCGGCGGTGGCAGCGCAAGTACGCGCCTTGCCTGCACCACCGGGTCCACCACCGTGGTGATCTCCGGAAAGCGTGCGCTGAACTGCCGTGCCATGTCCTGCTGCAGCGCTTCACCCTCGCTTCGCCAACGCGCGACCTGCAACTGCAACCCCAGCGCGGCCAGCAGTACGGCTGCCAATGCCAGCCCGATGGCCAGTCGCGGCGACTGGCGGCTCGCGCCGGGCAGCGGCAATGACCACCCCGGCAAGGGCCCGCAGGCCTGCTGCGCAGGCGCGACCGCGCTGGCCGGCAGGTTGTCCGGCCACGCCGGCGGCACGCTGCCGATCCATTGCACGGCCTGCACCCCCGCCTGTTGCAGGCGCCCGGCCAGCGCCTGCATCACTGCACACGCGTCACGCCCGCCATGCCATTGGACGAAACCCCGATCGCGCCCGTTGCGCACCAGCAGGTGCGCGCCGCTGACCTGCAGCGTGGCCTGGCCGGGCTGCCAGGGCAGCAGCAGGGGCGTTGGATACAGTGCCTGCAGCTGCAGTGCGCACGAAGCCAGCAGCTGTTGAAGTTGCACGATCGGCTGCTGACCGAGCCAGGCCACCGCAACCGTGCCATCCGCTGCCTGCGCACCGTGGGCCAGCGTGACCTCCTGCAGGTCATCCAGCAGCATCGCCTCCACCTCACCCTGCAGCGCCGACTGCAGGCGGCGCCCGGACAGCGGCGGCAGCTGCAGTTCCAGCAGGATCAGGTCGTTCGGATCAAGGCAGGCATGCACCGTGGCCTGCGGATGCCGCAGGCCCAGCGCCGCCAGCGTGTCGCTGCCGTGGGCCAGCACCGTGCCCTTGTGCAGCTGCACCCAGTCCACCGTGCTGTCGGCGCGCAGCCCCGCCAGCGCCGGCAGGCGCACCCGAAGCCGCGCGGTCATGCGCCGATCCTCGTCCACACCCGTTGTACACGCGCCCCGTCGTCGCGGTACTCGCGCCAGAGCAGCGCGCGGAAATCCACCGCGCTGCCGTCCGCCTGCACCTGGCCGACGGCCAGGAACCACTCGCTATGGATCCCCAGGGGGAGCACCGCCATCTGTTCGTTGCTCAGTTGCAGCCGGTTGGCGATGTCGCCGCGATTGAGCAGCCAATGGCCAGCGTCGCGCTCGCCGAGCAGCGCCTGCAGTCGTGCCGGTTCCACCGCTGGCGTCACCGCCTGCAGAACACTCAGGTCGCTGGTGTTGGCATTGACCAGGGTCTGCGACGGCAACACCACGGTGCGCCGCGCCAGCGCCTGCAACGCCATCGGATCGGCACCCGGCAGCGCCTGTTCGATCAGTGATTCGCGCGGCAGCGGTGCCTGCGCCTGCATGTCGCCATCGCGCAGGCGCACCTGGATGTGGTCCGCGGCGGACGCGCATGCACCCTGGCCCAGCCCTTGCCCGGCACACAACGCGATGAACGCGCGCCGCGCCTCGGGGTCCGGCCTGCCATGCGCAAGGAGATTGCGCAGGTTGAACATCGACTGCGCGTCGACCAGCTGCAGCTGCACCGGCAACGGCGCCTGCAGCGCCAATGGGCGCGCCCAGCGCCCGCTGCGCACCGTGGTCAGCTGTTCCTTTACATCCTCACGCAGCTGCTGCGCCGCATGCTCCAGCGTGGCGTCGACCGCCATGCGTACCTGTGCGCGCAACTGCTCGGCACGCAGCGCCCGCAGCTGCGCCGTCTGCCGGGTCAGCAGCGCGGTGGCGATCACCGCCACCAGTGCCACCACCAGCAGGGCGACGATCACGGCCATGCCGCGCTGGCGTGTGCACGACGGTGAGTACATCAGCTGTGCCATGGTCGCGCCTCACAGCTGCCAGGAGCCGATGTCCGCGTTTCCGGCTTCACCGCCGGGCTTGCTGTCCGCACCCAGCGAGAACACATCGACGTCACCATGGCTGCCGGGAACCTGGTACTGGTACGGATGGCCCCACGGGTCATTCGGCAACCGGTCCAGGTACGGTGTCACCGGCAGCGCGCCGCTGCCCTGCGGTGGCTTCACCAGCGCCTGCAGGCCCTGTTCGGCACTGGGATACCGGCCGTTGTCCAGCTTGAACAGCTTCAGCGCCTGCATCAACGCCGCAATGTCCTGGCGCGCCGCGACCACCCGTGCCTGGTCCGGCCGGTCCATCAACCGCGGCACGATCAGTGCGGCGAGAATGCCGATGATCACCACCACCACCATGATCTCGATCAGGCTGAAGCCCTGCTGCCGAGCCCTGCGACCACGAACCTGCGTTGCCATTGTTCCGCCCTCGTCATCCTGGAAGAGACCGCTGCACCATGGTCAGCGGTGCATGTGTCAGTACGATAAACATCCACCGCCGATTCGCTGCGCGTGCACCTGCGCGGGCAGAATGCGTGCAGACGGTACACAGGCCGCCTCGAGCAGCTGCGGCGGCATCCTGGCCAGCAGGTCATCCAGGCAATCGCACAGCACTGGATGTGCGCACGCCTGCAGCAGGCGCGCGCACTGCATCGGTGACCACGCCGTTCCGTGGTCGAGGCCGATGAAGGCCCGGTAGGCCTGGTGATAGCGCAGATCGTCGTAGACGCGCTGGGTACTGTTCAGATCGCGCACGACCACCAGCAGGGCCGCACGTTGCAGCAGCCGCGCTTCCCCCGCGTCGAGCGGCAATACATGCATGGCCGCTTCGGGCCACGGCCGTAGCACTGGATCGAGCGCGCTTCGCAGTGCCACCAGCGGATGTGCACTGCTGTCCAGTGCCGCCCAACGCGCTGCGTCCGCCCAGGCATCACTGGAGAGCAGCCAGACCCAGGAGTGGCCGTAACGTTGCACGTTCACCGGTGCATGCCGCGCCTGCTCCAGTGACTGGCTCAGGTGGCGATCCAGCTCCAGCATGCTGATCCTGCGGCTGTCTGCCATCTGCGTCGCCCGTGCTCCGCGACGCATGGTGCGTCGTACTCTGGAGAAGACGTCAGCGAGGCAGGTGAAGCGACAGCGCGATTGCAGCGCTGTGCGCTGCGTGGTGTTTCATCGGCAGCGTCATCGCAGCGTCATCCGCCTGCAGGCTTCGCGCTGCATCCGCGGTGCCTCACCGCCACAACGGCGCGCCAGTACCGCCACGTCGCTGCGCGCAGCGAAGGCAACCAGGGCATCGGTCATGTCCACGTCATCGCACCACGACGCCATCGCACTGCGCACGGCCGGCAGCTGCCAGCCATCCATCACCCCGTCGCCGCCCGCCACGAACCAGTGCCACAGCCGATGGTGCAGCACCTGCTCATGCAGCTGTGCAACGCCGTCGAGGCCATGCATGTCCATCAGCAGCAGTGCGCGTGCCAGCACCGCCGGCGGCAGCGCCCCGGCTTCAGCCAGGGGCAACAGCTGCCGCTGCAGCCGCAGGAGCATCGCCAGCGGATGCGACTGCGGATCGAATTCCAGCAGCACCCTCTGTTGCTGCCACTGCGCATCGGACACCACGCACACCCATGGCGAGCCATAGCGGTGCACCATCAGAGGGCGTCGTTGGGTGGTCTCCAGCAGCGCCGACAGATTGCGACGCAGATCCAGCACACCGATGGTCTCGTTGCGCACCCCAGGCTTCTCCTTGCTTGCAACGGCCCTGCGCGGCGCGCACGGCCCGCGTCTTCATCTATCCAAGGACGGCGATGCCACCGGGAAAGCGACGCAGATCCAGCGACAGGGTCAGGCGCAGCTGCTCCAGCGCCGCGTCCGGATCATCGATGCGGAAGCGTCCGCTCACCGGCGCGCGCGCCAACGCCGACTCACCCAGCAGCACCTTGCCGCGGCGATAGCGGTTGATCTCGTCCACCACCTCACGCAGCGGTGCGCGGCGGAACACCAACATGCCCTCGGTCCAGGCACTCACCTCGGCAGCGACGGCCTCGGCCACCACGCCACTGAGGCGCTCGTCGTAGCGGGTCTGCTGCCCCGCCTGCAGTTGCAGGCGGCCCTGCGGGTGCTCGATGCGGGCGCTGCCCTGCAGGCAGGTCACCTGCACCCGGCCGTGGGTGTTGCGCACGTCCAGGCGCACCGCGCCTTCATCAGCAATCACGCAGCCCGGGCCGGCGAACAGTGCCAGGCGCAGGCCGGCCCCGGTTTCGATCGCGGCCTGGCCCTGCACCAGCTCGAAACCCTCGCCCTGCGCGTCCACGCGTCGGCGCAGGCTGCTCTGCGTATCCAGTTCGATCTTCAGCTGCGGCGAAGGCGCGATCTGCAGCCGCTCACCGGTGCCGGTGTGGAAATCGGCCGTCATCGCCGTCACCGGGGGCCACAGCCCCAGCGGCGGGCGGACCGCCGCCACCACCGCCAGGCACGCCGGCGCGGCGACCGCCGCGCCCAGGAAGGCGCGACGGCTCCAGCGTTGGACCGGCGTCGGCGCGAGCGGTTGGCGTGCAGCGGCAGGCAGCTGCTCGCCGGCCAGGCGTACCTGCTCCCATTGCCGGCGCGCACGGCCGAATGCTTCGCGATGACGGGGATCAGCCTCGCACCACGCGCGGAAGCTGCGCCCGTCGGCCGCGGTGGCCTCGCCCGAGGTCAGCCGCACCACCCACGCGTGCGCCTGGCGCTCGACGGCATCCAGCGGGCGTTGCGGGCGATCGTCAGGATCCATGGGGGCTCATGCCGGACCCGCACGCTGCGGGGTTCTGCTCGGCGTCAAAGTGTAGACGGATGCCGCCGTTCAGAACCGCACCTGGCGCCCCTGCCCGCTGCGTTCGGCCAGGTAGTCCTGGGCCGCCTTCAGCTCACGCTGCACCAGCCGCAGCGACACCCCCAGGTGGTCGGCGACGTCGCGCTGCTGCAGGCCGTCGACGCGGATCGCCAGCAGGATGCGGCGGCGACGCTCGGGCATGCGCTGCAGCAGGCCGACCATGTCCTCCAGCGCGAAGTCCAGTTCGGCCGCCTGCGCCGGGCCCGGTGCCGGGTCGGCCATGTCCATCAGTGTTTCCACTTCTTCCAGGCTGAGCAGGCGGTGGTCGGCACGTTGGCGGTCGATCACGGTATTCATCGCCATGCGCAGCAGGTAGGCCGCGGGGTTCTGCACCGCGTCCAGGCGGTCGCGACGCGCGCTCAGGCGCATCCAGGTGTCCTGCAGCGCATCGCCGGCCAGCTCCTCCGAGCCCAGCTTGCGCGCCAGCCGGCGCTTCAGCTCGTCGTAGGCACCCACCAGGTGGTCCATCAGGTCAACTGCCCCAGCCGTACCGTTGCTCATGTTCGAATCCTTGAAGTCATGGAAGGGGCGAGCGACCGCCACAATCGTGGCCGGTGCCGGAAGGACGGATCTGCAGCGTCACCGGTTGGGGCAGGGCCGCGGCCCCGGTCGCCAGCTCCAGGCCCTGCATCGCCTGCAGCAGGCGTGCATCGCGGCGATCACTGCCACTGCCGGACAGCAACGCGGGTTCGCGCACGTGGCCTTCGCGGTCGATGCGGAAGCGCAGCGTGGCGGCGTAGCGGCCGGGCGCGATCTCCGGGTCGTCACAGAACGCCGCACGCAGGCGCTGCTGCAGGCCACCGTAGCGACGCCGACGCTCGGCCTCAGGGAGTTCAGCACCAACTTCGGGGCCGGTCGCCAAGGGCGTGCCCCGGCGCAGCACCACACGCTGCTCGCCGATCACCTCGGCCTCGATACCGGAGTCCTGCAGCAGCACCCGCAGTGCCGGCAGCGGCGGCAGGTTGGCGTGCAGCGGATAGCTGCTGCGCGCGGCGGCAAGGTCGCCCGGGTACATCACCGACCACCCGCTGATGACACTGAAGCGCTCGACCGCCTGTTCCAGCGGCTGCGCCGGGATGTCGTAGGCATGAACAGCGTCCTGCGCCGCAGCGGCAGAGGACAGCAGCAGCCATGCGGCGATCGCCACCTTCCAAGTTCTGACCGCATGGTGTCCATTCAGCCCCCTGACGTAGAACACGTGACCCTCGGCAGCGACAGCAGCTGCAGTGGACGCACGACGCGGCCGGAAACCCGGCCCGCGCGCGACCCGCAAGCGGGCTCAAACCGTACCGGGGCCACATGTCATTGCGATGACCGCCGCCCACGGCCGGGCGTCGCGGCAGGCTCCGTGAAGCCGATCACCCATCAGGAATCAATGACTCGAGCAGACATGATCATCTGCCCTTGGGGTCAGAGCCCGTCGCGAAGCAACGGGATCCGACCCCGTGCCGGCCCAAACGTGTCGACCAAGGTCGACACCCACCAAGAGCAGTTCATGCCGTTCCGGCAGATCGCGGGAAACTGTCGAAGGCGGGGTGGGTCTGGTTGCAGGGGTGTCCGCGGCATGGATGCCGCGGCCAAGCCCCCATGGAAGGGTTTACGGCGTCCCCTGCAACCGGACCCACCCCGCCATCCCACGGAATGCACGCTGTTGCTTCGGCTGTTGCTTCTGGGGTTGCCGGCCAGCGGCCGGCACTACCTGCGGGTGCCGGGTGCAACCCGGCCGCACCCCCGTCCCTCACAGCGGCAGCTGGGTCGTCTGCTTGATCCGCTGCATCGGAATCTCGGTCTTGGTGTTCTGCACGCCGGCAATCCGGTTCAGGTGCTGCATCTGGAACTGACGGTAGGCATCAAGATCGGCCACCGCCACCCGCAGCAGGAAATCGCAGTCACCCGCCATCAGATGGCATTCCAGCACTTCCGGGAACGACTTGATGCTGTTGATGAAGTGGTTGGTGGTGTCCTCATCCTGCCCGCGCAGCCACACCCGCACGAACACTGTGAAGCCACGGCCCACCTTGGCCGCGTTCAACAGCGCCACGTAGCGGTCGATGTAACCGCCCTCCTCCAGCAGCCGCACCCGGCGCAGGCACGCCGACGGTGACAGCCCGACCCGTCGCGCCAGCTCCAGGTTCTGCAGGCGGCCATCGCACTGCAGGGCGTCGAGGATGCGTCGATCAAGGCTGTCGAGCTGGTACTGCATGCAATTCCACCTTGGTGGCACATGGCCGCAGGAAATTTCAATCATCCCGAATCAAGTGGCATCAACGCAACCCGATTTCGTGATTGGCCCGTTAGCATGGAGCACCCCACCTCGTTGTGCCCTCCATGGACGCCCGTACTTCCCTGCCCCTGCCCGATACCTGCGACACCGCGCCGCGCGCCGAATTCCTGCGCGGCCTGCGTGCCGCCGTGCCGGTGATGATCGGCTTCATCCCGTTCGCCCTAGTGCTCGGCGCCCAGGCGGCCCAGAAGGGCCTGAGCGCACTGGAAGTGCCGCTGATGACCGGGCTCAACTTCGCTGGCGGCTCGGAGTTCGCCGCCGTCGAACTGTGGACCTCGCCGCCGCACATCGCGTTGATCGTGGCGATCACCGCGCTGGTCAACAGCCGCCACCTGCTGATGGGCGCCAGCCTGGCCCCGTTGCTGCAGCACCTGCCGCGCCGCCGGGTCCTGCCGGCCCTGTTCTTCATGTGCGATGAAAGCTGGGCGATGGGCGTGGCCGATGCGCGCCGCCGTGCCCTTGGATTCAGCCTGGCCTATTACCTGGGCGTCTCGGCGGGCCTCTACACCGTCTGGGTCGCCTGCACCGCGCTGGGTGCGATCGTGGGGCCGCTGCTGGGCGACATCCATGCCTATGGTTTCGACATGGCCTTCCCTGCCGTGTTCCTGGTGCTGCTGCGCGGCATGTGGCAGGGCATGAAAGCGGCGCGGCCGTGGCTGGTCAGCCTGGTGGTGGCCGCAGCCACCTACCTGCTGATCCCGGGTGCATGGTACGTGGCCAGCGGCGCGCTCGCGGGCCTGGCGGCGGCCTGGCTGCTGGCGGAGGATGCGGCATGATGTTCAACGGGCTGATCCACTGGACCTCGGTGCTGACCATCGTGCTGATGGCCGCCGCCACCTACCTGACCCGCATCGTCGGCTTCCTCGCGCTGCGCAACCGCACGTTGAGCAAGCGCGCGGTGACGGTGATGGAAGCCGCGCCGGGCTGCGTGCTGATCTCGGTGATCGCCCCGGACTTCGTCGCCGACCAACCCGCCGACCTGGCCGCGCTGGCGATCACCCTGCTGGCCGCCACCCGGCTGTCGATGCTGCCGACGGTGCTGATCGGCGTCGCCTCGGCCGGCCTGCTGCGCTACCTGATGGGCTGACTGCGTGGTGCGCCGGGCAAAGGCCCGGCGCTGGCCAGTCATCGCAGCACGCCCTGTACGCGCGCTGCCGTCAGGTGCTGCTGCTGGCCGCCAGCAGGCACAGGCTGCGCGGCGGCAGGGTCCAGCTGCCCGCCTCGTCCGGCTCCACCGGCGTCTCATCGGTCTGCAGCAGTACGCGCCGGAACGACAACGCCTCGTCCGAGGCCCGGAACTGCTGCGGCTGATCGCCGGCATTCAGCAGCAGTGCAAGGCTGACATGCCGCCCCGGCTCGCGCAGGCCGCTGTCGGGGCTGCGACCGTCCAGGATGATCAGCAGCGCCCGCAGCGCCGGATCGTGCCAGTCCGCCGCCTCCATCGCGCGGCCATCAGGGTGCCGCCAGTCGATATCACGCAGGCCGAGCGCTTCATCGTAGTCACCGCGCAGGAACCGGTTCCTGCGCAGCAGGCCGTAGCGCCGCCGCAGCGACAGCGCGCGCCGCACGAACGCCACCTGCGCCTGCGCCGCCGGCTGCGCGGCACGCTCCCAATCGATCCAGCTCAGTGGATTGTCCTGGCAGTAGGCGTTGTTGTTGCCCTGCTGCGAATGCCCGAACTCATCGCCGGCCAGCAGCATCGGCGTCCCCTGCGCCAGCAGCAGCGTGGCCAGCAGGTTGCGCATCTGCCGCGCACGCACCGACAGGATCGCCGGATCATCGGTATCGCCCTCCACCCCATGGTTGCTGGAGAGGTTGTGCGAATGGCCATCGCGGTTGTCTTCGCCGTTGGCTTCGTTGTGGCGATCGTTGTAGCTCACCAGGTCATGCAGGGTGAAGCCATCGTGTGCGGTGACCAGGTTGATGCTGGCCGAGGGTCGCCGGCCATGGTGATCGAACAGGTCGGCCGAACCGGTGAAGCGGGTAGCGAATTCCGGCAGCTGCCCGCCATCACCGCGCCACAGCGCGCGCACCGTATCGCGGAAGCGGTCGTTCCATTCCGCCCACCCCGGCGGGAACTGGCCCAGCTGGTAGCCCCCCGGGCCGATGTCCCACGGCTCGGCAATCAGCTTCACCTGGCTCAGGATCGGGTCCTGGCGCACGGCATCAAGGAAGCTGCCCGAAGCGTCGAAGCCATGCCGCTCACGGCCGAGGATGGTGGCCAGGTCGAAACGGAACCCGTCCACCCGCATCTCGGTCACCCAGTAGCGCAGCGAGTCCATCACCATGCGCAGCGCGCCGGCGTTGGTCAGGTCGAACGTGTTGCCGGTGCCGGTATCGTTGATGTAATAGCGGCGATCATCGGCCAGGCGGTAGTAGCTGGCGTTGTCGATGCCCTTGAACGACAGCGTGGGGCCCAGCTCGTTGCCCTCGGCGGTGTGGTTGTAGACCACGTCCAGGATCACCTCGATGCCGGCGTTGTGCAGCCGCGCGACCATCTGCTTGAACTCGGCCACCGTACCCAGCGACAGGTAGCGCGGTTGCGGCGCGAAGAAGCCGATGGTGTTGTACCCCCAGTAGTTGCGCAGGCCGCGCTCGAGCAGCTGCTGGTCATCCACATAGGCATGCACGGGCAGCAGCTCGATGGCGGTTACGCCGAGGTCGCTGAGATGATCGACCAGCGCGTCATGGCGCAGCGCGGAGAACGTGCCGCGCTCGGCCAGCGGGACGGCGGGATGCTGCATGGTCAGCCCGCGCACGTGCGCTTCGTAGATCACGCTGCGGTCCCAGGGCGTGGCCGGCGCACGTTCGGCGCCCCAGCTGAAGGCCGGATCGATCACGGCGCAGCGCGGCATGTAGCCGGCGCTATCGCGGCGGTCGAAGCTGAGGTCGCCATCGCGATGGCCAAGGGTGTAGCCGAACAGGTGCGGCGCCCATTTCAGCTCGCCGACAATCTGCTTGGCGTAGGGGTCCAGCAACAGCTTGTTGGGGTTGAAGCGATGGCCTTCCTCCGGCGCATACGGGCCATGCACCCGGTAGCCGTAGCGCTGCCCGGGCCGCACATCGGGCAGGTAGCCATGCCAGATCTCATTGGTGTACTCCGGCAGCGCGATGCGTTCCACTTCGCGGTTGCGCGCGTCGAACAGGCAGAGTTCGACCCGGGTGGCATGCCGCGAGTACAGCGCGAAGTTCACGCCCAGCCCGTCCCAGGTCGCCCCCAGCGGGAAGGGCCGCCCTTCGCGCACGCGCGAGGTCTGCGCCCATTTACGGCTGGCCATCGTTTTCCTCCTCGCCACGTGCTGCGGCGATCTCGGCCTCCACCAGCCGCTCGGCCATGTGCCAGTGCCGCTGCTGCTGGTCGTCCGGGCGCCCCTCGGCTTCCCAGATCTGGTGGGCCAGTGCCTCAATCCGCTGCCGTCGTTCCCTGCTGTCCATCCCTACCTGTCTCCTCGTTGATCCATATCGCCAGCGGGCTGCCAGCCAGAAGCCTGCCCACGTCTGCGGTTGCGTTGAAATGTTCGATGCGCCCGTCCAGGAGGTTGCGCATGGGGCCTGCCGGCAGCCCGCGCAGCGCCACGCCGGTGCCGACGTCGTGCACGGCGTGCAGGCCGGGACCGGGCATCGCCGTGGGCGAACCACGCCGCACGATCACCAGCAGCACCTGTGCCTCGTGGCTGCGCGTGAACGCCAGCCACGGCGAGCGCGCGGGCACCGACAACGGCTGCAGCTGGCCGCGCAGGAACAGGTGCGGGTGCGTGCGGCGGCAATCCAGCAGTTGCCGCAGCAGGAATGCCTTGATGCCACCGTCGTGCCAGTCCTCCAGCAGCGCCGGCCACGCGCGCGTGTCGCGCAGCCAGGCCTGCCGCGCCGGATAGTCCACGGCACGCCGGTTGTCCGGGTCCACCAGGCTCAGGTCCCAGCCTTCTCCACCCTGGTAAAGGTCGGGCACGCCGGGCAGGCAGTGCTGCAGGCACAGCTGCGCCAGGCCGTTGCAGGCGCCTGCCGGCGCGATGCGTGCGACGAAGGTCGCCAGCGCCTCGCGCACCGGCTGCAGGGGCGCTGCGTCCAGCAGCGCGTGCAGCCATTGCGCGGCGGCCTCCTCTACAGCCACGTTGGGGTCAGACCAGCTGCTGACCCGCTTGCCCTCGCGCAATGCCTTGGTCAGCCACTGCACCATCCTCGATGCGAAGTCGGCGCCGGGGGCCCCGTGCATCGGCCACGCCGCCACGAGGGCCTGCCACAGCGCGTACGCTTCGGCACCCGGCAGCGGCACCGGCATGCCGGCCGTGGCCGCCATCCGGCGCCAGCACTGAACTGCGTCCTGCCACTCCTTCGGGCAGGTGCTGAGCACCGCCAGTCGCGCCCGGCTGTCCGCGCCCCGCTTGTGATCGTGGGTGGCCAGCGCCAGCAATGCCCTGGGATGGCGACGCAGGCGCACCGTGGCCTGTTCCAGCAGCGCGCGCCCCTGCATGCCCAGCCGCTGCGGATCACTGCCGACTTCGTTGCGTGAGAGCAACCTGAAATAGCGATAGAACCCGGTGTCTTCCACCGACTTGGCATTCAACGGCGCGGCCAGTTGACCGAAACGCACACGCAGTGCGCGCTCGGCCTGCGCCTCGCCGGGAAGCACTGCCAGCAGCAGGTCCAGCGCCGCGCGAGCCGCACCGTCCAGCGCTTGGCGCGCTGCAGCGCCGGCGTCGGCCAGCGCCTTTCGTTCACCCGCCTCCTGCAGCGAATAGGGCCGGTAGGTGCGGTAGTGCCCCAGCACTGAAGCCAATGCGCGGGCCAGCGCAGCCACTCCGATATCGGCTTCGGCCAGCCGTGGCTGCAGGACCTGCTGCGCGCTGCGCAGCAGCCGCTGGAAGTCGGCATGAAGGCCCTGGCGCAGCAACATGGCGCGGGCGTCCTGCTGGATCCGGTCGAAGCTGCGCGGGTCACCGCCCAGCGCCTGCCACGTGCGCGAAAGCGCGGGGGCAGCCGCCGGGTCGTGCAACCAGGCACCGGCCTGGTCCATGAAGTCATAGCCGGTGGTGCCGTCGCAGGCCCAGTCGTCGGGCAGCTGCTCGCCCTCGGCCAGTATCTTCTCCACATGCAGGCTGACGGCCTGCGGCTCACGACCGCCGGCCGCGCAGGCGGCGTCGAGCGATTGACGCAGGCGTTGCAGGTACGCGCCCGGGGAGGACAGGCCATCCACGTGGTCGATGCGCAGGCCGTCCACCCATCCCTCGCGTACCAGCCGCAGCGGCAGCGCATGCACTGCGTCGAACACATCCTCGCGCTCCACCCGCAGCGCGGCCAGTTCGTTGATATCGAAAAAGCGCCGGTAGTTCACCTGATCGCCGGCCGTGCGCCACCAGGCCAGCCGGTAGTGCTGCCGCTGCAGCAGCGCGTGCAGCCGTTCAACGCTGCGATTGCAGCGTTCGGCCCACGCCAGCCACTGCGCGGGCTCCAGCGGATGGCTGCGCGGCGACAACGGCAATGCCAGCCCATGGTGGCGCAGCACGGGCCGTGCGTTGTCCACCACCACGCGCACCACGCCGTCGCGCACGGCGTCGTGCAACGGCCGGTCCAGTACAGGCAGCCAGAGCCGGCCCTCGCAGCCCGGCGCCTCCCAGTCGATATCAAACCATGCTGCGTGCGGGCTTCGAGGCCCGTGCATCAGCACATCGCTCCACCACGGGCTGTGCGGGGACGCCGCCAGATGGTTGGGCACGATGTCCAGGATCAGGCCCATGCCATGCGCGCGCGTCACTTCCGCCAGCTGCCGGAAGCCCGCTTCACCGCCCAGTTCCGGATTGATGCGAGCCGGGTCGATGCCATCGTAGCCATGCGTCGACCCGGGCACCGCCGCAGCGATCGGTGACAGGTAAAGGTGGCTGACGCCCAGCGCGGCGTAGTACGGCACCTGCGCGGCAGCCGCCTCGAGGTCGAAGCCTGCGTGCAGCTGCAGGCGCGCGGTGGCACGCAACCCCGTCATTGCCCGGTCCTGCGGCGCGTGGCACTCAGGCGCGCCACGCGCGCATCGACAGCGTCAACATCCCACGTCGGCGGCAGGCGGCGGCGCCAGTTGGGATGGCCGTCGACGGTGCCTGGCAGATTCACCTGTGCGCGACCGCCCAGCGCGTCTTCCAGCGGCAGCAACGCCAGCCGGGACGCCGAGTGGGCGACCAGTGACAGTGCCCTGGCGTCCAGCGGCGCGCCCTCGCCGCCGGCCACCGCAGAAAGTGCCTGCGCGTCGCTGGCGCGCGCGCGCAGTGCCGCTGGCAGATCCGCCAGCTCACCCAGGCGTGCACGCCAGCGCAGGTCACGCCCGCGCAGCCAGCCGGCCAGCGGCGGCAGGTCATGGGTGGAGGGCATCGCCACTGCATCGCGGCGCCACTGCGGCGCCGGCAGGAAGCGCGCACCGTTGCGGGCAAACGGCAGGACCTCGATGCCCAGAATGCCCCGGGCTGCCAGCCGCTGGCGCATGCCCGGCGGAACCACGCCCAGGTCTTCGCCGATCAGCACGCAGCGATGCCGCCAGGACTCCAGCACCAGCAGGTTGATCAGATCATCGAACGGATAGCGCAGGTACACCCCCTGCCCGGCGCCCGCGCCACGGGGCAGCACCCACAGCCGCAGCAGGCCCAGGATGTGATCGATGCGCAGGCCTCCGCGGTCGGCCATCACGGCGCGCAGCACGCGGAGGTAGGGTGCGAAGCCCTCCCGCTGCAACGCCATCGGTGACCAGCTGGTGATGCCCCAGGCCTGGCCGAGCGGATTGAACGCATCGGGCGGTGCACCCAGCTCAAGTCCCTGCAGCAGATCAGCCCCGCCGGTGCGTGCCTCCACGCCCTGCGGTGCGCAGCCCACGGCCAGGTCGGCAATCAACCCGATCGAGGCGCCCTGGTCGCGCAGCGTGGCGTGGACCTGCGCCCAGCCCTGCCGTGCCACCCACTGCGCAAACGCATGGTCGTCCGCGCTGCCGGTGAACCGGTCGGCGGCATGCTGGCAATAGTCCCGCAGCGGATCGCCCTGCATGGCACGCCAGGTTTCGATCTGCGCGTGCTGCGCCGGTGCCTGCGCTGCAATCCAGTGGCGAACCTGCCGCATCCAGCGCCACTTCACTGCCGCCGAGTGCGGCCAGTCGATGCGACGTGCGGCAGTCCCCGCTTCCACCGCCGCCGCCAGCGCCTCGTCCCCGCCCAGCACGCTATGGGCAGCCTCGGGCAGCACCTGCGGCAGGGAGACCTGCAGCGGGTCGAGCCAGCGCCGGTCGCTGGGCGAATAGGGGCTGTAGCCCGGGCCCGGTGGCAAGCCGGCGTGCAGCGGGCTCAACGCCAGTGCGTCGCCGCCATGCCGGTGCAGCAGCTCGCTCCACCGTGCACAGCCGGCACTGTCACCGATGCCGGCATCGCCCGGGGCGCGCAGGCTGTACACCTGCGCCGACAGGCCCCAGCCGCGCAGCGTGCCCCGCGGCCACCAGGCACGCTGTGGCGCCACCGCAACCGCCTGTTCCCGGTCGCCCCGGCGCCACTGCCAGTAACCCGGCTGGTCCGGCACGCGCCAGCGGCCCTGCGCATCGGCACGGGCGGGCAGCGCTGTTCCCTGTTCATCCACCCAGCATGCCGCGCCGGCTGCCTCCGGCATCGCCAGCAGCTGTCCGCAGCAGGCCGTGCGCAGGCCAGCGTACTCGGGCACCGCCTCGCACTGCAGCCCCTCCAGCACGGCGCGCAGCACGTCCGGCGCGACCTCGCGCGCGGCACCGGCCACGTCGGTCCAGCGGACCAGCAGGCCCGCACGGCGGGCCGTTTCGCGCACCGCTGCATCCGTGCTCATGCGGCGATCCAGCAGGCCAGCACGCCGCCGCCTGCCGGCAGCATCCCGGCCGCGTCCGGACCCACGACGCAGTCGCCGGCCGGCACCGCATGCGCCACCGGCACAGGGCCCACGTTGATCGCGATCCACCATTGGCCCGAGGGCAACTGCCAGCCTGCCTGCACCGCGCCTTGGCCCAGCACGCGCGCGCCCAGCGACCGCGCCTGCGGCAGGCCCGGCTGCAGATAGCGCCTGCGCAGGCCGAGGAACTCACCCGTGCAGCGCAGCCAGTGCTGCGACCAAGGATCATCGCCAGGCGGCGGCGTGTACGACGCCTGCAGGGTCGCCGCATCGTTCGGGTCCGGAATACGCGCGCGCGCGGCGGCGTCGGCAAAGGCGCTGAAACCGGAGAACTCACGGCGACGCCCTTCACGCACCGCCTCGTCCAGCGGCGGCGCGTAGTCGGTGAAGAACAGGAAGGGCGATTGCACCTGCCACGGTTCGCCCATGAACAGCAGCGGGATCATCGGCGTCAGCAGGGTCAGTGCCAGCGCCGCGCGTAGCGGCGCAGGATCGGTCAGCATCGACAGGCGCTCGCCGAAAGCGCGGTTTCCCACCTGGTCATGGTTCTGCGCGAATACCACAAAACGCGCGGGCGACAGGTCGGCGCTGGGTTCGCCGCGGGGATCGCCGCGCAGGTCCGGTTCGCCCTGCCAGGCGAATCCCTCGGCCAGGCAGCGGGCCAGCAGTGCTTCGGCGCGACCGGCATAGGCCGCGTAATAGCCCTCCCGCTCGCCGGTCAGCATCACGTGCAGCGCATTGTGGAAGTCATCGTTCCACTGTCCCTGGTAGGCGCCGCGCAGCCACCGCGCCTGGTTGCGTTCGTTCTCCAGCACCAGGTGCGCGTGCGGGGCCACCGCACGTACCTCGTCGGCCAGCTGCTGCAGGAAACGGTCATCGTCAATGGCGTGCACCGCATCCAGGCGCAGTCCGTCGACGCCATAGTCGCGCAGCCACATCAGCGCATTGTCGATGAAGAACCGCCGCACCCAGGGCTGGCGGAAGTCGATGGCCTCGCCCCACGGCGTGCTGCGATCGTCACGGAAGAACCCGCGCGCGTAGTCGCGCAGGTGGTTGCCCTGCGGCCCGAAGTGGTTGTAGACCACATCCAGCAGCACCGACAGCCCTGCATCGTGCGCCGCCTCGATGAAGGTCCTCAGCGCTGCCGGCCCGCCGTAGGCATGGGCCGGCGCATACGGGAACACGCCGTCGTAGCCCCAGTTGCGCTGCCCGGGAAACTGCGCGACCGGCATCAGTTCGATGGCGGTAACGCCCAGGGCCGCCAGCAGCGGCAGCTGCGCTGCCAGCGCAGCGAAGCCGCCGCCCGCTTCGATATGCACTTCATAGATCACCAGGTCCTGCCAGGCATGCCCGTGCCAGGCCGGCCGCGCTGCCCCCGTATCCAGCACCACCGCGCTGTCGCCGTCGATGCCGTCCGGCTGCCAGCGCGAGGCCGGGTCGGGTACGTCCTGGCCGGAAGGCAGGCGGAACCGGTAGCGGTCGCCGTGCGATGCCGGCGTTCGCAGCCAGTGGCAGCCGTCCGGGTCGCGTTGCATCGGTCGCTGCGTGCCGTGCAGGCACAGCGTCATCGCGACTGCGTCCGGTGCCCATACGCGGAACTCCACCCCGTCACCGGCCACAGGCCATGCGCCCAGGCGCGGCGCGACTGTCGTCATGCATCAACCTGCAGGTACAGCGTGGACAGCGGCGGCAGCGTGAGCCGCAGCGACTGGGCGTGGCCATGCATCGGCCGCGGCTCGGTATGCACTGCTCCAAGGTTGCCGCTATTGCCGCCGCCGTAGTACGCGCTGTCGGTGTTGAGCCGTTCGCTCCAACGCCCCGGTTGCGGCACGCCGACCCGGTAGCCCTCGCGCCGCACCGGGGTGAAGTTGCTCACCACCAGCAGGGTGCGGCCGCTGCCGGCAGGATCCCGGCGGATGAACGCGTAAACGCTGTTGCGGTTGTCGTCGGCCACGCTCCAGTCGAAACCCCGCTCGTCGCGCTCGTCGCGATGCAACGCAGGTTCGGCGCGGAGCACGCCGTTGAGGTCGCCGAGCAGGCGCGACAGGCCCTGGCCCTCGTTGCTGGCCGCCTGTGCCCAGTCCAGCGCCGCATCGTGCGACCATTCGTGGCCCTGGCCGAACTCACCGCCCATGAACAGCAGTTTGCTGCCCGGGTGCGCCCACATGAAGCCGTAGTACGCGCGCAGCTGGGCCAGCCGCTGCGCTGGCTCGCCGGCCATCTTGGCCAGCAGCGCCCCCTTGCCGTGCACCACCTCGTCGTGGGACAGCGGCAGCACGAACCGTTCGGAGAAGGCGTAGACCAGGCCGAAGCTGATCTCGCTGTGGTGATGCGGGCGATGGATCGGGTCGCGCCCCATATACTGCAGGGTGTCGTGCATCCAGCCCATGTTCCATTTGTGGGTGAAGCCAAGCCCCCCCTCCTCCACCGGCGCGGTCACCCCCGGCCACGCAGTGGATTCCTCGGCGATCACCAGCACGTCCGGAAAGCGCTCGCGCAGCGTCTGGTTCATCCGCCGCAGGAACGCGACCGCCTGCAGGTTCTCGCGTCCGCCCTGCTCGTTGGGTATCCACTCCCCCTCGGCACGGCTGTAGTCCCGGTACAGCATCGACGCCACTGCGTCCACGCGCAGGCCGTCGATATGGAAGCGCTCCACCCACTCCAGCGCACTGCCGATCAGGTAGGCAGCCACTTCGTTGCGGCCATAGTTGTAGATCAGCGTGTCCCAGTCGGCGTGCACGCCTTCGCGCGGGTCGGCGTGCTCGTACAGCGCGGTCCCATCGAACCCGGCCAAGCCATGGGCATCGTTGGGGAAGTGCGCGCTCACCCAGTCCACGATCACCCCGATGCCGGCCTGATGGCAGCGGTCCACGAAGCGCGCGAAGGCCTGCGGCGTGCCGTGGCGCGCCGTCGGCGCGTAGATCCCCAGCGGCTGATAGCCCCAGGAACCGCCGAAAGGATGCTCGCTGACCGGCAACAGTTCGATATGGGTGAAGCCCAGCCCGGCCACGTACGGAATCAACCGGTCGGCCAGGGCATCCCAGTCGAGCGGCGCACCGTCGTCGCTGCGCTGCCAGGAGCCCGCATGCACTTCATAGATCGACAGCGGTGCGCGGGTTCCGGCCTGGCGGCGGGCCGCCAACCATGCGTCATCGTGCCACTGCATCGGCACAGCCGAAGGCACCCGCGATGCGGTCGCCGGTGGCAGCTCGGCCCAGCGCGCCATCGGATCGAACTTGTCGGGCATCACCCGGCCGTCGGCGCCGACGATGCGGAATTTGTAGCGGGCACCGGCCTGCACGCCCGGCAGGAACAGCTCCCACACGCCGGCGGTGTGACGCAGCCGCATCGGATGGCGTCGGCCGTCCCACCCGTTGAAATCGCCAACCACGGCGACCCGCCGGGCATTGGGCGCCCACACCGCGAAGCGCACGCCCGCAATGCCCTGCACCTGCGTCGGCACCGCACCCAGCTGCCGCGCCGCATCGGCATCACCGGCATGGAACCGCTGCAGCAGGGCTTCGTCCAACAGGGGACCGAACGCATAGGCATCGTGCACCTGCTCCACGCCCTGTTCGAAATGCAGGGCAAGCAGCGGTATCGCCGCGTCGCCGGCCGCGCCCTCGAACAGGCCGGGCAACGGGCCGGGGGACAGGTCCCAGCGCCGCCCGTCGTCTGCAATCACCTCGACGCGCTGCGCGTGCGGCACCAGCACGCGCAGCTGGCGTCCGCCTTCTGGCTGGCGATGCGGGCCCAGCCAGGCGAATGCATCGGCCGGGCGTGCATGGACGAGGTCCTCCAGCGCCGGCGCGACGCGCTGCTCCAATCCCGTCTCCGTGATCGCTTCATCCTCCAGGGCGGCCAGATGCAGGCTGTCGTGGCTCATGCGGCCACCTGGCAGGTCTGCTGGTACAACGCCAGGTAGGCGCGCCCTGCCGCATCCCAGCCCCCTGGCCGCAGCATGGCCGCGCGGCGCATGGCCTGCAGCAGCCCCGGCAGGCGGAAGGTGCGCATCGCCCGTTCCACGCAGCGGCGCAGGCCATCGGCGTTGGCGCCATGGAACAGGAAACCGGTCACGCCGTCCTCCACGGTATCCACCAGTCCGCCGGTCGCGTGTGCGATGGGCAGGCAGCCGAAACGCTGCGCGTACATCTGGCTCAGTCCGCAGGGTTCGAAGCGCGAAGGCATCAGCAGAAAATCGGCGCCGGCAAACATCTGGCGGGCCAGCGCTTCCTCGAACCCGATGAAGGCGCCCACCCGCCCCGGGTAGCGCCGGGCCAGCGCCTGCACCTGCGCTTCCACCTGCGGCTCGCCACCGCCGATGATGACCAGCTGGCCGCCGGCCGCCACGATCTGTGGCGCCACGTCGCAGGTGATGTCCAGGCCCTTCTGGTGCACCAGCCGCGAGACCACCGCGAACAGCGGCCCGGTCGACGGCGCCAGCCCGAACGCCTTGCGCACCGCATGGGCGTTGGTGGCGCGCCCGGTCCACTCGCCAATGCCGAAGTGGGCCTTGAGATGGATGTCGCGGCGCGGGTCCCAGCTGGCGTCGATGCCGTTGACGATGCCACTCAGGTGCCCGCCGGCTGCGCGACGCGCCAACAGGTCATGCAGCCCGCAGCCGTCATCCGGGGCGGTGATCTGCTGCGCGTAGCGCAGGCTGACCGTGTTCAGCCGCGTGGCGTTGGTGATGCCGCCCTGCAGGAACGACATCTGCCCGTGGAAGTGCAGTTCATCCAGGTGTTCGGCCGGCACGCCCAGTACCGGCGCAAGCGCGTAGGGGAACAGCCCCTGGTAAGCCAGGTTGTGGATCGTCAGCAGGGTCGGCACGGCCGTCCGGTCCCAACGCACGTAGGCGGCCGCCATGGCCACCGGCCAGTCATTCAGGTGCAGCAGCTGCGGCGACCAGTCCAGCCCGGCACGCCCGGCCGCAATCTCCGCCGCCGCATGCGAAAGCGTGGCGAATCGAACCGCGTTGTCCTTCCACTCCTGCCCCTGCCCGTCCACGTAGGGCGAACCCTCACGCTCGTACAGCTCCGGCGACAGCAGGACGTAGATCGGAAGGCCGTCGGCCTGCACCGCCATGCCGATCGTGCACGCCGGCAGGCCGGCCCGCGCGCTGACCTGCCCCACCCGCTGCAGCTGTGGCAGGCGCTGCAGTACCTCCGGGTAGCCGGGCAGCAGCACGCGCGAATCACAGGCACCGCGCACCGCACGCGGCAGGGCCGCAGCGACGTCGCCCAGGCCACCGGCCTTGACGAAGTCCGCCATCTCGGTGGCAACGAACAACACGCGCTGCACCAGTTCCGGCAGATCCAACGGTTGCGAGTGGCCGCGGCGGGTGCCGATCGGCACGGGCGTGACGGGAGAGATCGCAACGGGTGAAGCGGACTGGGCGGCGCGGGCCATGGGGATGATCTCGGATGCTTCAGGCAGACAGACGCCAGCGGCGCCCGGACGGGCGCTGAGGCTGGGAAGGAAGTCGACGCAGGACGTGGGGGACGCCAGCGAGAGGCTCAACAGGACAATAGCCCTGCATGCGATCAACCAACCGTGAAGCCATGGCGATTTCTTTGTGACAAGGCGTCATGAGCTCAGTACACATGACGCGCGCCCGCCCGCCGCCCGCGCCTCTCCTGTAGCGCCGGGCGCACGTTCGGCTGCGGGCAGTCCCGTTGCCGCTCGAGCCGAAATGGGCTCGGCTTTGCAGGGATTCTCCCTGCGACACCCGGTCGCAGCCCATCGCGCCACGCGCTTGACCAATGTCAAACCACCGGCCGCCGCGCGGGCGTATCTCTATGCAGGACCCGAACACGCCGGCACTGCCGGCCCCTACAAGGATCCTGCAATGAGCTACTCCCCCGACAACGCCCAGCTCCTGAATGCGCTGCAGAACGTCATGGTGATCTCCACCACCGACCTGCAGGGCAACATCACCTACGCCAATGACCTGTTCTGCACCCTCACCGGCTTTGCCCGCGAGGAACTGATCGGCCAGCCGCACAGCATCGTGCGCCATCCAGACGTACCCAAGGCCGTCTACAAGGACATGTGGGACACCATCAAGGCCGGCCGCACCTGGACCGGCATCGTGCCCAACCTGGGCAAGGGCGGCGTGCTCTATGTGGTCGATACCACCGTGCAGCCGCTGTTCGACGCCGAGGGCAACATCACCGCCTACATCAGCATCCGCCGCGTGGTGAACGACCTGATGCAGAACTACGACCTGGTCGAGTTCAGCAAGGAAAAGTTCGACGACTTCTACGAGGCCGCGTGAACGCCCTGCCGACAAGCATGCCCTTCAGCCGCCTGCTGGTGGGTTACGCGTCCGAGTCGGGCAATGCTCGCGCCCTGGCCCAGCGCCTGGGCGCGGGTCTGCAGCCGCATGGGCCGCAGGTACTCCCGTTCAACGACATCGACGTAGCCAGTCTCGGCCACGGCGACGTGCTGCTGGCGATTTCCAGCTCCTTCGGCGATGGCGAACCGCCGGCCAATGGCGAGCGGTTCTTCGAAACCCTGCGCCGGACCCCGACCTTGAGCGGCCTGCGCTACGCGGTGTTCGGCCTCGGTGACACCGGCTACCCGAGCTTCTGCGGCTTCACCAAGGCGTTGGATGCCGCGCTGAGCGAGCGCCAGGCGCAGCCGCTGTTGCGCCGCGTGGATGCCGACCTGGGCTACGAGCCGTTTTTCCAGCAATGGCAGCCGGTGCTCGGCCAGGTGCTGGATGGCGACCTCAGCGCTGGCCAGGACCTGCACCTGCAGGTCACCGCCTATGGCGAAGACAACGCCTTTGCCGCGCGCATCCTCGAACGCCGCCGCTTGAACAGCAGCGACCCGGCCGCGTGGCACCTGCAGTTGGACATTGCCGGAAGTGGCATGGCCTATCGCGCGGGCGACACCCTGCACGTGGTGCCGGAGAACGACCCAACCCTGCTGCACGCAGTGGCCCGCTGGTACGGCGATACCACGGCCGTGGCCGCCCTGCGCGACCGCGAGCTGCGCCTGCTGAGCAAGAGCGTCCTGCGCGAGCTGGCCCGGCTCGGTGGCAGCGAAACGCTGAAGGGCCTGCTGAAGGTCAGCCAGAAGCGCGAGCTGGACGCCTACCTGCACGGCCTGGACCTGCTGGACGTGCTGCAGGACCACGCCACCCCGGACAGCGTGCCGCTGCCCCGGCTGCGTGAACTGCTGTCACCGCGGCTGCCGCGTGCCTATTCAATCGCCTCGCACCCGTGCGACGACCAGCTGAGCCTGTGCGTGCGCGAAGTGCGCTACCCCCTGCGCGGCCGCGAGCGCTTCGGCACTGCCACCGGCAGCCTGCTGCATGGCGGCGACCATGCCCGTGTATACTGCCGCTCCAACCCTGGCTTCCACCTGCCCGATACCGGCGAGGCACCGCTGCTGCTGGTCGGTACCGGCACCGGCATCGCACCGTTGATGGGCCTGATGCAGGAGCTGCAGGCCAGTGCCTGCGAGCGCGAAGTGCACCTGGTGTTCGGCGAGAAGCATCGCCAGCACGACTACCTGTACCGCGACCAGCTGCAGGACTGGCAGGCGCGTGGCGTGCTGGCCGGCCTGCATACCGCGTTCTCGCGCGATGGTGCCGACAAGGTCTATGTGCAGCATGTACTGCAGCAGCGTGCCAGCGAGGTGCGTGATGTGCTGGCCCGCGGCGGGCATGTGTACCTGTGCGGCAACAAGCGCCACCTGGAAGGCGCGGTACGCGAGGCCATCGATGCCGTCGCCGGTGCAGGCCAATGGGACGCGCTGCGGGGCGAAGGCCGCACGCACTGCGAGCTGTATTGACCCGTGCCACTGGACTGCGCGGACCTTGAACCGGTAGAGCCGGCCGCTGGCCGGCTGCCCAGCATGCCTTGGTTGCAGGCCAGCGGCCGGCACTACCATCACATGTGACCCACCATCGCCGGTGCGTCCATCACGGGTCAACCGCCGACGATGCGGCCGTCCACCATGCGCGCCACCTGCTGGCCAAACATCGCCACGTCCTGCGGGTCGTGGCTGATCAACAGCAGCGGAATACCAGTCTTGTCCAGCACCGTCTCCAGTTCCTGGCGCAGGTGCTGGCGCAGGTCGTGGTCCAGCGCGGAGAACGGCTCGTCCAGCAGCAGCGCCTGCGGCTGCGTCACCAAAGCCCGCGCCAAGGCCGTGCGCTGGCGCTGCCCGCCGGATATCTGCGACGGCAGCAGATCCCCCACCGTGTCGATGCGGAATGCGTGCAGCCACTGCTCCACAGCGTCGAAGCGCTGGCCCACGCGCGGATTCAACCAGCCCTTCTCCAGCCCGAACGCCACGTTCTGGCGCACGCTCAGGTGCGGGAACAGCGCATAGTCCTGGAACACATACCCCAGCCGACGGTGCTGCGGCGGCACGTCCACGCCAGTGGCCGCATCGAACACGGCCTGGCCTTCCAGGCGTACATGCCCCTGCCCTGGCCGCAGCAACCCGGCCACCGCCTTCAGGGTCAGGCTCTTGCCCGCGCCCGACGGCCCGGCCAGCACCACCTGCCGTTGCGTGCACTGCAGCGCGACGTCCAGCACGAATGCCTGGCCTGCGGCCTGCAGGCGGCGCTGCACGCGCAGGTCAAGCCACATCACGCAGCTCCCGGCGAGGCCCGCCCACCAGCCGCGCGGCCAGCAACAGGATCACGATGCACACCACCGAGGTCAGGATCACCAGCGCATTGGCCTTGCCGTCCTGCCCGGCCTGCACCGCCTCGTAGATGGCGATCGACAGCGTCTGCGTCCGGCCGGGAATGCTGCCGGCCACCATCAGCGTCGCGCCGAATTCGCCCATCGCGCGTGCGAAAGCCAGCAGCAGGCCGGCAAGAATGCCGCGCCACGCCAGCGGCAGCGTGACACGGAAGAACACCGCGGCTTCGGACACGCCAAGCGTGCGCGCGGCCTGCTCCAGCTGCCCGTCCACATTCTCGAACGCGGCGCGGGCCGGCTTGAACACCAACGGAAACGAGGCCACCGCCGCCGCGATCACCGCGGCCTGCCAGGTGAACACCAGGTTGATGCCGAACCACGATTGCAGCCACGCGCCGATCGGGCCGTTGCGGCCGATCAGCACCAGCAGGTAGTACCCCAGCACCGTCGGCGGCAGCACCATCGGCAAGGTCAGCACCGAATCCAGCAGTTCACGGCCGGGAAAACGCAGACGCGCCAACAGCGCACCCAGCGCCACGCCCAGCACCAGATTGATCGCGGTGGCCCAGCCGGCCACCTTCAGCGACAACCCCAGCGCGGTCCAGTCCAGATCCATGCCTCAGGGGGTGCCGAACCCGTGCCTGGCCAGGATCGCCTGGCCCTGCGGCGAACGCACGAAGGCAGCGAAGCGCCTGGCCTCTACCGGCTGCGTACTGGCGCTGGTCACCGCCAGCGGATAGGCGATGCGCCCGGACACCGGCACCACGAACGCGCGGCGCACACGGTCGGGCATCGCCTGCGCGTCGGTGGCATAGACGAAGCCCGCATCCACTTCACCGCGCGCCACGTAATCCAGCGACTGGCGCACGTTCTGGGTGGTGATGGCCTTGCCCCGCACTGACGGCCACAGCCCTGCCGCGTCCAGCGCGCCCTTGGCATAGCGGCCCACCGGCACGCTGTCCGGGTTGCCCAGTGCGATGCGCTGCACGTCGGCGCCGGCCAGATCCTTCAGTGTGCGCGGCGGCGCCTTGGCCTGCGGAGGCACCACCACCCACAGCGCGTTCACCGCGAACACCGCGCGGGTGCCGGCCGCCAGCAGGTTCTGCTGCTGGGCCTGGTCCATCGTGGTCTCGTCGGCCGACGCAAACACATCCACCGGTGCACCGCGGCTGATCTGCTGCAGCAACACGCCAGAGGCGGCGAAGTTGAAATCGACTTTGGTCCCTGGGTGCGTTTTCTCATAGGCCGCACCCAGTTCGCGGAAGCTCTCGGTCAGGCTCGAAGCCGCCGACACCGTCAGGTCCGCCGCCCAGGCCGGCACAGCGGCCAGCAACCCCAGCCACAACACTCCCGCTCGCTTCATGCCCAGTCCCCTGCCTGATCAGTCCAGTCCGGATTCCCGCACCGCGGCCAGCGCCGCCAGCCGATCCGGGTCCAGCAACAGCATCTCACGTTGGTTCACCGCAATCACGCCGTCGTCGCTCAAGCGGCGCAGCACCCGGCTCACCGTCTCCGGCGCCATCCGCAGGTAGTTGGCGATCTCGGTGCGGGCCATGCTCAGGTTGAAACGCGTGGCCGAGAAGCCCCGCCGGGCGTAGCGCTGTGAAAGATCCAGCAGGAACGCCGCCATGCGCTCCTCGGTGCGATGGTTGGCCGCCAGCGTGGCGACCTTGCCGATCTCGGCGCTGAGCAGGCTGAACAGCCGCGCCTGAAGCCCCGGCATGCGCGTGGCCAGCAGGCTCAATCGCGGAAACGAGATCCGGCACAGGTAGACGGTGTCCAGCGCCACGGCATTGCACGGGAAGCGCGCTCCGTGGATGGCATTGAGCCCGATCACCTCGCCCGGCAGGCTGAAACCCAGCACCTGCTCGTTGCCCTGGCTGTCATCGACAAAGGTCTTGACCATGCCCGCGCGGACCGCCGCGATCGAATCGAACGGATCGCCGGCACGGAACAGGTAGTCACCGGCCTGGAACGGACCCACGTGATCGACCAGCACATGCAGTTCACCCAACGCGGCCTTGTCGTAGCCCTGCGACATGCAGGCATCGGAAAAGGCGCAGGTACTGCAGAAGTGCAGCGCGTCTCCGTCGTCGGCGGCTGCCGGGTTCGGCGTAGCTGGCCGGGAAAATGCAGCGGAGGGCGGCGTATGGGGCATTGCGGCGACGCAGGAACGAAGGCCCTCATCATACGACAGCGGGCCGCCCCGCCCTGCGCAACCTGCGCCTACTCTGGCGCGGGTTCGGAACGCCGCTGCGGGCCACGCTGGCGCACGCTGTCACGCACGTCCACGTCGAACTGCAGCTGCAGCATGCTGTCGTCATCCAACGCAACACCGAAGCCCAGGCCATCGCGGCAGGGCAGCCTCTCCGCTAGTGCTTGAACCGCTTCGCGTGGCAGCACCAACCGGCAGAATGTCCCGCCATCGAGCAGCACCGCCTGATCGCCCGCATGCAGCGACACGGCCGCGCCCCAGCCGCCACTCCCACCAAAGCGGGTCAGGTTCTCGACCGACTCGCCTGCCAGCAATCGTGCCAGTTCTTCCTCATCCACGCGCAGGCGCATCGATTGCTGTTGCAGCTGGACCTTCATGCTGTGATGGACTCCCACTCTGATGGCGTATTGCAGTTGAGCAGCAACGCCCGATCCTCGGGTGCCAATGGCAGCCGGGTCACGCCCAGGCGTTGCTGCAGGGCGCGCAGTGAGCGACGCGCCGTCGGATCCTCAATCAGCTCCTGCAGCACGCGGCGGCAATGATCATCGATCTGCAACCGCATCGGCAACGGTTCATCGTCGAACACCGTGCAGGCACGCGCTTGGTCGGCCTGCAGGCGCTGCAACAGCGCGGGTGTCACCCGCGGCGTATCGACCGGCACCACCCAGGCGGGGCCATCGGGCATCTGCATCGCCACACTGTAGAGGCCGCCCAGTGGGCCGCAGCGTGTGACCCGGTCCGGAATTCCGCCAAACACGGGATAGTCACCGCTCACCCACACCCGCCCGGCGCCCGCCTGCAACAACAGCCCCCGCATGTGTTCCAGCACTGTGCGGCCGTGCCAGGGCAGCAGCGCCTTGTCGCGGCCCATCCGGCTCGACAGGCCTCCGGCCAGCACGATGCCGTTGATGGTTCCATTCATGGTAGAGCCACGCCATGCGTGGCTGCGCCGGCCGGACTCATCGGGAAAGCCTCATCCACGCATGGCGTGGATCTACTGGACCCGACGCCTCTCGAAGGGCCCGGTCAATGCCCGTGGTCATGGGTGTGGTCGTGGGAGTGCGAAGCTTCGCTGTCCGCATGGCACAGGCTGCAACCTTCGCTCCACTGGCTGTCGCCGTCTTCGTAATGCTCCTGCTTCCAGATCGGGCACTGGTGCTTGACCACCTCGATCAACTGCCGGCAGGCGCGGAACGCCTCGTCACGGTGCGGGCTGCCGGCGGCCACCACCACCGCCACATCGCCGATGCCGAGCCGGCCCTTGGCATGGGCCACATACAGCTTCAGCTTCGGCCCGAACGTGGCTTCGACCTCGGCGGCCAGGCGCTTGAATTCGTTCAGCACCAGCGGTTCAAACAGATCGTAGGTGATCCCGGTCACCCGCCGGCCCACATTGACGTCGCGCACCTTGCCGATGAACACATCGATGCCGCCGAAGCCCGGATCGGAAACCGCCGCGATGCCCTCGGCCGGATCAATCGCCGCCTGCGCGCGGTCCACGACCTTGGCAATGATTGTCTCGCTCATCGCTCAGCCCCCGCTCACCGGCGGCAGGATCGCCACCCGGCCATCGTCGGGCAGCGCCTCGTGGTCGCGCAGCACGCGTTGCTGGTCGGCGAATGCCGAGTAATCCAGCAGGCCGGCACGGAAACCCGGCCAACGCACCGGCAGCAGCTCGCGCAGCGCCTGGCGCAGATCGGCCACGGTGCCACCGGCCACCTCCACCGCGATCTCACGGCTGGCATCCAGATCGGAAAACGCACCGAACAACTGCAGATTCACCTGTCTCATCATGGCTCCTGGCTCGCCAGCTGCACCGGGTCCTGATGACCCCAGCCCTGCACGCGCACCGGCGTGCCGGCAGCGGCCACGCCGCCCTCGCCTTCCAGCACCACCCAGGCGTTGGCCTGCAGCATGGACATCAAACGGAACGACTCCTGCCCAGCCAGCACGCGGGCACTCAGGCGGCCCTGCGCGTCCACTTCCACCCGCGCCCGCGCATGGAAGCGCAGGCCCGGCGGCATGCGCACGTCGGCCTGCAGCGGCAACGTCAACACCGGCTCCGGTGCCAGCCCCAGCAGGCGGCGCAGCACCGGTTCCACGAAGAAGCGCTGGCCCACCGCAGCCGACACCGGGTTGCCCGGCAGGCCGAAATACAGCGCCCCATTGGGCAGTACCGCGAACAGCAACGGCTTGCCGGGGCGGATCGCCACCTTGTGGAACACGATGCGCGCACCTCGGCCACGCAGCGCGTCGGGAATGAAATCGTAGCGGCCGGCCGACACCGCGCCGGTGCTGATCAACAGCTGCGCACCCGCGTCCAGCGCTGCATCGAGCACCGCATTGAACGCGGCCACGTCATCGCCCACCGTGCCCTGCCAGACCACCTCGGCACCGGCGGCCTGCAGGCGACTGACCAGGTACGGCCGGTTGCTGTCACGGATCTGCCCGGATTCCAGCGTCTGCGCCGCCTCGGTCACCAGTTCCTTGCCGGTGGCGATCACCGCAGCCCTCGGCCGTGCCACCACCGCCACTTCGCCCACGCCGATGGCATGCAGCAGGGTGCGCGCATTGATGTCCAGCACCTGCCCGGCCTGCAGCACGCGCTCGCCGTCGCTAACGTCTTCGCCACGCAGGCGCACGTTCTGGCCTGGCTTCACCGTGCCCTTCAGGGCAATGCGGGTCGGGCGTCCTTCTTCGCTGGCGAGGATCTCCACATTCTCGACCGGCACCACCGTATCCAGCCCGACCGGCATGCGCGCACCGGTCATAATTTCCCAGGCACCCTCGCCGCCGTCGGCGCCGGCATCGCCTGCTGCCTGCCAGCCCTGCACAGCGAACTCGGTACCGGCCTCGAACGTCGCGCCGTTGGCGCGCAGCGCGAAGCCGTCCATCGCCGAATTGTTGAACGGCGGCAGCGACTGCCCACTGATGATGTCACTGGCCAGGGTTCGGCCGCCGGCCTCATGCAGCGGCAGACGTTCGGCCGGCAGCGGCGTGGCCGCATCCAGCAGGTGCTGCAAGGCCTCGCTGTAGGCAATCATCAGTGGCCATCCCCCTCGACCATCGCCAGGGCGTGGCCCAGCACCGGCGCCAGGATGTCCAGGCACTGCGCCGCCGCCTTCGGGCTGCCGGGCAGCGCGAACACCAGCATGTTGCCCAGCTGCACCACCTCGGCGCGGCTCAGCCAGGCCATCGGCGTGTGCTGCGCACTCAGGGCCCGCACCATCTGCGCCAGGCCATGCACCGGCCGCGCGTTCAAGGAACGCAGCGCCTCCGGGGTCAGGTCGCGCGGGCCCAGCCCGGTACCGCCGGTGCACAGGCACAGGCGCACGCCCTCGGCGGCCAAGGCCTGCAGGCGGCTGGCCAACGGCTGGATGCCATCGGGCAGTACCTCGGCGGCCACCACCTCGCCACCCAGCTTTTTCAGGCCGGTCACCAGGGTCGGGCCGGATACATCCTCATAGGTGCCTTCGCTGGCGCGATCACTCAGCGTGATCACCGCGCAGGCGGCGCCCTCCAGGCCCTTCGGCGCACGCGGCTTGAAACGCGCGAGCTCGGCCTCGTCCATGCCATCCGGGTGCAGCCAGACCCCGCGCTTGCCGCCTTCCTTGAACAGCAGGCGGATGCCCTCGATGCTAAGTGCCGGCTCCACCGGCTTGCTCAGGTCGTACAGGGTCAGCAGCGCCGCGTTGACGCCGGCCAGTGCCTCCATCTCCACGCCGGTGCGCGCCTCGCTGGCGCACTCGCACCACACGCGGATCGCCTGCCGTTCCGGTACCGGCGCGCAGAACACCTGCACCAGTTCCAGCGGCAGCGGGTGGCACAGCGGCATCAGCATCGAGGCCATCTTGGCGCCCTGCAGGCCGGCAATCTCGGCCATCACCAGCGCATCGCCCTTGGGCAGGCGGCGCTCGACAATCAGCGGATAGGCCACCGGACCGGCATGCAGCTCGCCCACCGCCACCGCACGGCGGCGGCTGATGCGCTTGTTGCGCACATCGGCCATGTGGAAGGCCGCGTTCAATTCCCCACTCATCGTGTTGCTCATCCTCCGATGGAGGCCAGGTGCGGGGTCAGCCCGGTCTGGCCCTGGTGCAGTCCATGCCCGGCCGCTTTCAGGCCAAGCTGGGTGGTGATACGTGCCAGCAGCGCGTGGTGGTCATCGTCGCGCTGCAGCAGCGGGCGCAGCGGCACGCCGAACTCGCCGAACAGGCACAGCCGCAGGTCGCCCTTGGCGGTCACCCGCAGGCGGTTGCAGCCCTTGCAGAAGTCACGCGAATACGGGGCGATGATGCCGATGCTGCCGCGATGGTCGGGGTGGCCGAACTCGCGCGCCGGTCCGGCATCGGCCGCGCGCGGTCGCTCGTGCCAGCCCGCGGCGACCAACTGCTCGATCACCACGTCGGCGCGCAGGTGGTGGCGCTGGAAATAGGCTTCGTTGTCGCCGGTGCGCATAAGCTCGATGAAGCGCACGCTGAAGGGGCGGTCACGCAGGTAGTCCATCCACTGCGGCAGCTCGTCGTCGTTCAGGCCACGCAGCAGCACCGCGTTGAGCTTGATCGCCGGCAGGCCCAACGCCTGCGCCAGGGCCAGGCCCTGCTGGATCTCCGGCAGGCGGTCGTGCCCGGTGATGGTGTGGAAACGCTCGCGTTGCAGGCTGTCCATGCTGACGTTCAGCGCGGTCAGGCCGGCCCGGTGCCAGCCGGGCAGGCGCCGCGGCAGCAGCGTGCCATTGGTGGTGATGGCCACCTTTCGGATGCCCGGCACCGCCGCCACGGTGGCGATGATCTCGTCCAGATCCTTGCGCAGGCTGGGCTCGCCACCGGTCAGGCGGATCTTGCTCATCCCCAGCGCGGCAAAGGCCCGCACCAGGCGCGCGATTTCATCCACCTGCAGGAAGCGCGGGTGGCCATCGGCCTGGTAACCGTCGGGCAGGCAGTAGCTGCACCGGAAGTTGCAGGCTTCGGTGAGCGACAAGCGCAGGTACGGAAAGCTGCGTCCGAAGCTGTCGGTGAGTTGGCTCATGGCTGTTCCGCCTCCTGGTACCACCCTGCAGCCCTGCCCCTGAACGGGTTGTCGTCCCCAACCCGCAGAGTGCGCTGGGGCGTTGAAAGCGTCAACCCGTGAGCCACGCAGCCTGAATTGGCACTGCCTGTCGTGATAGGCCCTCCCCGCCCGGCCCGTTCGCCGTGACAACCTCGACCCCTGTCGCAGATTGCACGTTGCGGACGGATCACTACGCCAGCCAGCACTGGCGGGGCTTAACAGCGTAGGACAATGTCAACAGCGTCTCCAATCGAGTGATGTTTGCAACTCTTCTGATTGGCATTGCACAGCGCCAGGGGCTCAGATGGCGTGCCACCGGAAAAGGGTGGCCGGGCTTCGAACACCCGAGTTGATGTTGATGTATGCGCTTGCCAGCCGGCGCCACCCTAGCGTGGCGCCGGCTGGCAATCCGTCTGCCGGCTATGGCGGGCGGTGCGTGGGGGCCTTCGGGCCCGCCGGACTGACATCAACCCGGTGTTCGAACCACGTACCGTCCGCCACTTTTATGGGTGGCGGCTACCGATTGCCCTGCACGGAGCCTTGCCATGAACGAATCGGACTTCCCGCATCTGCACGCTTATCGCAACACCGCCGGCGACGACGGTTCGCCACCGGCTGCGCCTGCTGTGGACAGGAACACCTTCATTGCCAATCTCAACCGCATCGGCTCCGGTGCGGCGGCCGACGGACAACCCTGGCCGGAGCGGCATCAGCTGCCCGGTCGCTGCCTGGCCCTGGCCGATGCCGATTGCGCGTTGAATGGATTGCGGGTGGTGCTGGAAATGCTGTTGGCGGCCGAACGCACCCGTCAGAACGGCGAACCCGGGCAGTACGTGGGCGACCGCGTGATGGGGGTTGGTCATGGCCTGCCAGTCGTTGTGCGCCCAGGCGGTAGGGCGGTTGCAGCCCGAAGGGTGAATGCCATGTGCAACGGACTTCAGCGAGGATCGCCTCCCGCCCGACACGCCGTCGGCGCAGCCCCCTTGTCCGGGGGAACCGCGTGTACATTCCAGCGATCTGCCAAAGCGCGTTCGACGCGGAAAGAGAATGACCATGCCTCGGCGGGCATCTTCCCTTCAGAGAAGCCAATAGCTATCTCGAAGCGATCCAATCCGAGGTTCCCCGCCTCCAGTCCCGAGCCATCTTCCCGCTTCACTCCGATGTAGACGACAGGGCGTTTCACGTCCACCTTTGCCCTGGCAAGCTGGCGATCCAATTCAGCGCTGCCATCGAAGAACTGCATTCCTTCGTCCTTGGCGATAGAGCTGAGGGTCTGCTTGAACCGATTCACGCCCTCTTGGTCATGTACGCAGAACTGGATCATTTTGAAGGGTCGCTTCCCTAGAGCCCATGCGCCGCCAGAGAATCCAAGTCCCGCCCCAATCAGAAGTAGTGCTGTCAGGAGCTTCACCATCATCGAGGCCCAAGTATGCAGAGTGTGGCGGCCAACGGCACCGTGGGACCAAGGGTCACGAACCCAAGCACGCAGGACGGCTCTGTCGTTTGAGGCGGCAACCTACTGGTGAGGAAAACCTCGTCCGGGCTGAGGAATCTGGGCATCTGATGTCCTTCACTGTGTCCGCCATCGGCAGATGCTCGATCCGCCATGACTTGGCGTAGATGAGAATGACGCTTCCGGTCGAGCTGGTCTCGATACGGAAACACTTCAGACCGGACAGCGGATAGCCGACCGCCTTCCAACGATCAAGAAGATGAGTAAGCCCTGGTTCGTCGTCCTCGACCCTGGCGAACTCTATTCCCTCCTCGCCGAGTACGCCGAAGTTCATGAGCGCTGAGCACCCGTGGCGCCACACCATTCGAGCGCGTTGAGATCTTTCATCTACTGGAATCCCTCAAACCCATACAACGGAACGAACGAATCCCCGCCGCCATCATTGCTGCAGCGTGTACGGGGAATTTCTTCAGCCTCGCAACGCCCTACTTCACGCAAGACGCCTTCAAAGCGTGCCTAGCATGAGCTGATCCGACATTGGCCGACACCAGCTGATCGACGAGTTGACAAGAGATCCTCTGTTCCCCGTGCATAGGGACGACAAACAGATCCCCATTGTCCCTCACTGTGTCCAACGCAACCCAAACCCTCGCTTGCGCGTCTATAGAGAACCCGGCGAGCAGATGCCCGCCCCCTTCTTCATAGATCAGGTCGCCAACCGGCTGGCGTCTGTACTCCAGCTCGGCGCTTTGCAAAGCTGCATAAACCGGCTTCTCACCCAGCTCGCCTCGTTGGAGTTTGCGAAATGAAAATAGCGCCGCACCCGTGAGAAGGATGAAGAGCAACACGTAAATGAATCTCATGGACTAGATTGCCCATCAGAGCATCTGGGATGCGCGAGGACGCTCGCCGGTCACCGCTCCTGAAGCTCCCCAAGATTGAGATCCCGGGCATAGGACCGCCGACTACTGATCTGCACCGGCTTGGATGCGAACCTCCGGCCATCCCTGCATTCGACGGCGAATTGGTAGCTTCTGGGTTCCGGCCCTGCAACGACCATCATGGGGACCGAGAATGTGCTTCCAACCGGTTTCGACGAAACTACACCTTCGCCCTCCCCAAGCATGCTCAGCTCACAATTGAGAGCGCGAACGTCACCCTGACCTGGCGGCACGCTTCCCGAGACGCGCACGATCATATCGCCACCCAATGTTGCACAGCCGGCCAGAACCAGGCCGCCAACGACAGCGGCGACACACCCCACCCTTGGCATCCCCGAATCCTCAGTACGCACTGCGACATCTCACGCCGATAGCCGGTCAGGGACGCATCAACCTGATCAATAGAGACCCGCCATGATACGAATGTAGTCGTCGAGCGAATCCACCCGGCGATCGACTGCAATACCACGTTTTTTTGCGAGCGATTGAAGCTCGAATATCAACACCCCATACCCCGAGTCCCAACCATGAGCTTCACCGGGCGACAGTTCCTTCGAAAATCGATCTCCAGGACGGAGCTTCCCGGAGGGCAAACGAAGCTCGCCTGCAACATGCTCCAGCAGCTCCACTACGGTTTCCCGGTCCAGGCCACTCTCCGCATAGTATCGGTCATAGAAGCCAGTTGGCGACAGCGCCTCTCTTTCTCTCAGTTTGTCTTTCATTTCCATTCGCCTCTATCCACCGCCTGCGCTGCAGCCACAATAGACCATGGAGCCGATATCCCAGAACCCCTCCCATACAGTCGTCACCACAGCCACGCGCCCCAAAAGTCTGCCTGCCGAACTCCACGACGCTTGAACTGGACCGAATCGGCGTCCGTTTGCCGCCCGCTGCATCGCCTGCCCGGCTTGGGAACCCGCAGCATGCTGCCACGTCGTGGCATGGGGAGCAGCGCTGATGCCCGAGCCAGTGCTTCCAACTGCAGAATTGGCAGCAGCATTTGCCACCTGTGCGCCGGATGCGACTTCACCAGTTGTCGACGTACTCTCCGGCCCGCTAGCGCCAAGCTTGCCCCAGTCCCATCGCCTCTCCGAAACGCAATCGGCGAAGGTTGCCTGAAGCCCATGCGGATCATTTAGGGCAATCGGCATGGATCCAACATAGGCATAGGTGTTTACTCCACCTTCCAGCCCGATTGGATCACTCTGCGAGTACCGCCCCACCGCCGGGTCGTACTCGCGCTGGTAGTTGTAGAACAACCCACTCGCATCCGTCGCCTGCTGGCCCGGGAAGCGCAGTGCCAGCTCGAATGCCACACCATCGCCATCCGGATCAGCACTCGGAATCTGGTTGCCGAATACCTCGCTCTTGTTGCTCCACTCCCAGATCGCCACATCACGCACCGGATCGATCACCACGCGCGGCGTACCCAGATGATCCGGCTGCACGTAGGCCAGTGCCGGCACGCCGGTAACCGGCACATTGAGCAGCGCCACCGGATAGTTGTCCAACCAGATGGCCTGCTGCTGCGCCTGGCCCGTGGCCGAGTAGTTGCCCAGCCATTGCCCCGCCTCGTCATACAGGGTGATCTGAGCCGCGCCACCGGCCGGGGTACGCAGCACGCGCTCGCCGCGGTGGTTGTAAACGTAGCTCTCCAGTGTGGCGTTACCCTGCTTCACCGCGTTCATGCGGTTGGCATCGTTGTAGGTGAACGCCTTGCTGCCAATACTGGTGGTATTGCCCACTGCGTCATGGCTGCGTGCCTCGCCATCCACAGCAGTCAGGCGATGGCTGGTTGCGGGATAAGTGTAGCTGGCGGTGCCTGCCGAGGTGGTCAGCGCGGTGCGATTGCCGGTGGCGTCATAGGTATAGGTTTCGATCGGGGTGCCGGTCGTGCCGTCCTGGGTCTGGGTCAGGCGACCCAGCGCGTCATAGGCGTACTTGGCCAGCACCGTCGAGCCTGTGCCGTTCTTCAGCTCGGTGATCGAACCGACGGGATCGTAGCCATAGCCCAGCGACAGGCCACCGGCGGCCGGGTCATGCACCGCCTGCGGGCGGTAATCCAGATCCAGCGGACGCTGCAGCTGGCGGCCGTCATTCCTATGGCGGCCTGCTGGCCACGGAGTTTGCACGCCGCCATCCGGAGCGCCTGCAGGGCCTGGTGCTGGTGGACCCGGCCACGATGGGTCAGCGCCATGCGTTCAAGCAGGCCGACAGTGCCCGCGTGCAGGCAGACGATGCCCAGCTGCGGGCAATGCTGCCGCCGGCCATGGCCGCCGATTACGCCGTGCTGACCGAACAACTGGATGCACCCGGTGCGGAAACCCCGCGCACGATGCCGGACGTACCGGTGGCGCTGCTGACTGCAACGCGGCTGGCTGCCGAGCCGCTGTTCTTCGAGGAAACCGCAGGGGGCAAGGCGCTCTGGAAGGCACAGCACGTCCTGCTCTTCTCGGGGTTCACGCGCGGCACGCATCGCTACCTGGCGACCGGGCACACCCTCCAGCGCGAGGATCCTGCTGCGGTGGTGGCCGCGATTCAATCCGTCTCCGGCACCTTGAAGTAGCCGTTCCAGGCAACGGCCTTCCGGGTTGTCCCGGCTACTGCCCCCGCAGGCGCACCGCAAAATAGCGCGTCGGGGAAAGGCCAAGCGCCTTCTTGAACATGGTGATGAAGGCCGTCACCGACTCATAGCCCAGCGTCTCGGAAACGCGTTGCACGGGTGCACCACCGGCGAGTTCACGAATGGCGATGAGCAGATGCAGCTGCTGTCGCCAGCGCCCGAAGGACAAGCCCGTTTCCCGTTCGATGAGCCGGGTCAACGTGCGCTCGCCCAGGGCCAAGCGCACTGCCCACTGGCCGATGGTGCTGCGGTCTGCCGGATCCGCCGACAGCGCCGCCGCCAGCGCACGCACCTTCGGGTGATGGCTGACCGGCAGCGACAGATGCTCGGCCGGCATCTGCACCAGTTCGTCCAGCAGCACCCGCGCCAGCCGGTCGGTGTGGCTGCCATGCGGATAGTCCAGCGGCGCGTCGGCCAGGTGCAGGATCATCTCGCGCAGCATCGGGGAGATCGCCAGTGTCACGCACTGCGCTGCCAGGTCGACGATGCCGGGCTCGACGAACAGGTAGCACAGGCGCGCGTTGGCGGTGGCGCGGTTGCTGTGCGGCATGCCGCCCGGAATCCAGACGCCACACTGGGGCGGCACGATCCACAGCGCGTTGGCCACTTCGCAGGTCACCGCCCCATGCAGCGCAAGAATGAGCTGGCCCTTTCGATGCTCATGCACCGGAATTTCCGCGTCGTGCTCGGCCACCTGCAGGCGGCTGGCAACCGCCGGGCGATCGGTCTCGTCCGGGTCCAGGTCAAAGCCGGGGAGCGAAATGCGAGCCATTCTCACATTGACCGGTTTTAGCGATTGATTGTCATTGTAGCGAAATTCGCCAGTGCGGCCGATCACTAGCATGAGCCGCATGCACCTCCCCACACCTTTCCTTCCCCACCTGTTCCAGGCATTCGCCCGATTGAAAAGCCCTGCCCTCCGGACCGACCAGGAGGCGGTGCTTTTCTCGCTCAAATGCCTGCTCGCCGCGTCGCTGGGGCTGTATGTCTCCTTGCGAATCGGCCTGAATCGCCCGTTCTGGGTGATCGGGACGGTCTATCTGGTGTCGCAACCGCTGTCCGGGGCAACACTCAGCCGCGGCCTGTTCCGCCTGCTCGGTACCGTGGGCGGGGCCGTCGCCACCGTCGTGCTGGTGCCACGTTTCGCCAATGCACCCCTGGTGCTGAGCGCCGCGCTTGCGACCTGGATGGCGCTGTGCCTGTACCTGGCGATGCTCGACCGCACGCCACGTGCGTACGCGTTCCTGCTGGCCGGCTATACCACCAGCCTGATCGGGTTTCCTGCGGTGATGGTGCCGGCAGACGTGTTCACCATCGCCATCACGCGGGTGCAGGAAATCGCCATCGGCATCCTGGCGGCTACGCTGGTACATGGGCTGGTGCTGCCGCGCCGGGTCTCGATGCGCGTGCACGCGCGGGTTGCTGCCGTGCTGGATGACGCGGAACGATGGACACGCGACATGCGCGCCGGTGCATCGGACACGGTGCTGGCGACGGACCGCTCGAAAGTGGCCGCCGACCTGCTCGAGCTGCATGTGCTGTCGATCCACCTGCCCTTCGACAGCGCCCACGGCGTGGCCCAGGTGCAGATCCTGCGTGCTCTGCATGACCGGATGCTGGATGTACTGATGCTCTCCAGCGCGGTGGAAGATTCCCTCGCACGGCTGCGCTCATCACAGGCCAGCGCCATGGATTCGCCTGGCTGGCGCGAGCTGATGCAGACCGGCCTCGCCGCGCAACAGGCCGAGCTCGACCTCGCCCACGCCGACTGCCGCGTGCTGCAGGCACAACTATGCGCTGCCCGCCCCGACTGGCGCCGGCATGTACCTGCCCGCCTTGCCCGACATGCGCAGGGTGCGGTACTTCACCGGGATCATCGGCTTGCCCTGCGCAGCGCGCTGGGCGCGTTCGTCGGCATCCTGCTGAGCTGCGTTCTGTGGATCGTTACCGGCTGGTCGGAGGGCGCCACGGCGGTGTCCATCATCGGCACGGCGTGCGTGCTGTTCGGCACGATCGAAGCGCCTGCGCCGCATGTCATGCGCTATCTGGTGGGGTCGTCGATCGGCGTTGCCGTCGGCCTGCTCTACGGTCTGCTGATCTTCCCCGCGTTGTCCGATATCACCGGCCTGATTGCCGCGCTCGCGCCGGTGCTGCTGCTGTGCGGATCGTTCCTGGCCCGACCACCCTTCATCATGGCCGCCTTGGGCGTGGTGCTGACGTTTCCGCTCATCGCCGGCCTGGGTGCGACCAATACGGTCAACGTCGTCGGCGCACTCAACAACAGCGTTGCGTTGTTCATCGGTACGACGGTGGCATTGTGCAGCATGCAGTTGTTCCAGACCGCCGATGCGGGCCGCAACCGCGCTCGGCTGGAGCGTTCGATCCGTCGGGACATCGCACGACACGCCGCCGGACAAGGCGGCGTGGCCCGGGCCTGGCTCAGCCGCATGCTGGATCGAATCGGGCAGCTCGCTCCCCGGTTGCGGGGCGGTTCCAGTGCCGCAGACGACCTGCGGGCATTGTTTGCGGACGTGCGCGCGGTACGTGCATCCAACCAACTCCGCGCACTGGACAAGTGCCAGGACAACCCGCAGGTCCGGGCGCTTCATGCGGCACTGGTCGAACGCATCGCTGCACATTTCAGCGTACGCGCCCACTCGGCACGCAGTGTCGACATCCAACTTCTGGAACTGCTGGACCGCATGCACGAGGCCGCGACGGCCCGCAGCGGGGCTGATCGGGATCACCTGTTGCATCTGCTCTGCAGCCTGCGCCGCGACCTGCTGGTACCCGCGCTCACCCATCGGCACTGACCTCATGCTTCCTGATCTTTCCATTGATGGGGTGCTCATTCCAGCACTGCTCGCCGTGGCGGTGGCCGCGCTGGTGCTGTCGGTGCTGACCTCACGTCTGCTCGCCAGCCTGGGCCTGTACCGGTGGTTCGCCGCGCGGCCTCTGGTGGGCCTGTCCCTGGTCGTGATCCTGGCGGAGCTGATGATCCGGCTCGCGCCCCTGCTCGAGAAATGAAATGAAACACCTGCTTGCTGTCATCGGGCGCTGGAGCGCCACACTGGGCGTGTGCGCACTTGCTGCCGTCGCCGCGCTTTCCCTCTGGAGTCGTTACGAAATGCGCCCGTGGACGCGGGACGGGCGGGTGCGCGCCGATGTGGTGCGCGTTGCATCAGACATGGGGGGGCTGGTGACCCAGGTGCGGGTGCACGACAACCAGCGGGTCAGCGCCGGACAACTGCTGCTGGTGCTGGATCAACCGCGCTTCGCTGCCGCACTTGAGAAGGCCGACGCAGCGGTCAGCAGCGCACGCGCCACGCTGGCGCTGGCCCGCCGCGAATCGACGCGGGACAACGCACTGGGCAACCTGGTCGCCTCGGAAACACGCGAACGCAATGCGGCCAAGGTCGATACCGAGCTGGCCGCCCTGGCGCAGGCACGGGCCGAACAGCGCGTTGCCCAGCTCAACGTGCAACGCACCGAGGTACGCGCGAGTACCGATGGCATCGTCACCAACCTGGACCTGCATGCCGGCGACTACCTGCAGCCAGGCGCGCAGGCGCTGGCGCTGATCGACACCGGCAGCCTGCGTATCGAGGGCTACTTCGAGGAAACCAAGCTGGGCTGCATCACCGAGGGCGATGCCGCGGTAGCGCGGCTGATGGGCGACGCCCGCGATGTCCGCGGACACGTGGAGACCATCGCCGCCGGCATTGCCGACGATCAGCGCTCGAGCACGCACAACCTGCTGCCTGCCGTGGCACCGACCTATACCTGGGTGAGGCTGGCCCAGCGCATCCCGGTACGCATCCGTATCGACGATGCGCCGGCGGATACCCGCCTGATCGTGGGTCGCACCGCGAGTGTCACCATCACGCCCTCGGCACAGGGAGCCTGCAAGTGAGCGTGCGAACAGTACGTGGTGGGCTGCTTGCCCTGCTGCTGCCCCTGACGGCCTGCGTGTCCGGCCCCGACTATCAGCTGCCTGCGAATGCCATCGCGGCCTCCCCCCAGGCGGCGCGGGCGTTCATCTCGGGCCAGGACGCATCGTTCAGCCGCGACGTGCCACCGGATCGGTGGTGGCAACTGTATGGCGACCCCCAGCTTGACGCCTACGTACGCGAAGCACTGGCAGCCAATACCGATCTGCGCGCCGCCGAGGCCAACCTCCGGCGCGCCAGCGCCACCGTGCTGGAGTACCGCGCGCGCGGGGCCGTGCAAGCCGACGTGGATGCATCGGGCACGCTCACCCATGCCGGTGGCTACACCCAGGCGTCGGCCGCGCCGCAGTCGTATGCGCTGGGCCTTCACCTCTCCTATCCACTGGATCTTGCAGGTGGCATCCGACGCGGCATCGAAGCCGCCAACGCGGACGCGGAGGCCGTCGCTGCGGCACGGGACCAGGTCCGCGTGGTCGTCGCTGCGGCCGTCACCCGGGCCTATCTCCAGGTGTGCACCCGCAATCACACGCTCACTGCAACCCGACAGGTGCTGGCGATACAGCACGCCACGCTGGAGGCAACCCGTCGCCTGGCTGCAGGCGGGCGTGGAACGGACTTCGATGTCAGCCGTGCCGGCGCCGCGGTCAACCGCAGCGCGGCGGCGGTACCGCACCTGCTGGCGGAGCGCCAGGCCGCACTGTTCGAGCTGGCCGCACTGATGGGCAGGGTCCCGGCAGACTATCCCAGGGAGGCGGAAGCCTGCCCCCAGCCCCCTGAGCTGGAGCAGGCGCTGCCGGTCGGTGACGGCTGGCAGCTGCTCCAGCGGCGCCCCGACATACGTGCCGCCGAGCGCAGCCTTGGGGCGGCCACGGCGATGATCGGCGTAGAGACCGCAGACCTTTATCCGCGGGTCACCTTGGGCGGGTCCCTGGGTACAGCGGGCACGCGGCGTCAGCTGCTTTCGGCCGACGGTTTCGGGGTGAGCGTCGGGCCACTGCTGTCATGGCACTGGCCCAACCGCCGCGTGGCCAAGGCCCGCATCGCGGCGGCCGGCGCCAATGCAGAGGCCACTCTTGCTTCTTTCGACGGCGTGGTGCTGCAGGCCCTGCGCCAGACCGAGACCGCGCTTTCTGCCTGCACGCAGGAGCTTGAACGCGAGCGCAGCCTGGCGCAGGCGCGTGGGGATGCAGAGCGGGCCGCCGGGCAGGCACAGCAACTGTACCGTTACGGCAGGATCGATTTCCTCGACGTGCTTTCGGCCCAGGCCGCGCTGGCAGATGCGGAGTCCGCACTGGCCGCCTCGCGCGCGCAGCGGGTCGACCGTCAGATGGATGTGTTCCTGTCACTGGGGGGCGGTTGGGCTGGAGGGGCCGTCGCCGTTGGTGCGGCCCGCTGAGATCGTCTTCGCAGCCGCAGCCGCCCCCCGATCTGTTCATGAAAGCCCTGTCCACACCCGTATTCATTCACACAGCCTGCCCTATATTCGCGCTCACAGCGCCGCATATCGCGGCCATGACGGAGGCATCCCGATGACATCCATACGTCTTCTTGCCATTGCCGTGGGCTCGGCCGCAGCACTCGCCGTAGCGCCAGCCTTCGCCGATCCGCCGCACCATGCCCGCGGCAACGGCCCGCCGCCGCATGCAGGCGGCCCGCACCACCGCGATGCGCCGCCGCCGGGTTGGCAGAAGAAGGCCTGGCGTCGTGGCGAGCGCCTGCCCTGGGCCGAAGTGGACCGCCGCTACTGGGTAGACGATTACGCCCGCTATCACCTGCGCGAGCCGGGCCGCGACCGGCGCTGGGTGCGCCAGTCCGACAACGAGTACCTGTTGGTGGAGATCGCCACCGGCTTGATCGTCGACGCCCTGCATCGTTGAAGCGACCTGCAACGTCCCACGCGGAGCGATCTGCCTCGGTGCAGACACCTTACGACCGGGGCCGCCCCGGTCGGCGGTGTCTGCGCCCACGGCGCCCCGCCCGCCTTCGCGGCCCGCCATGCAGGCCCTCCCGCAGCGCGATATACCCGCACATCAGCGCCGTGGCAAATAGCCCCATCGCCACCAGTATTTCGAATCCCCGATCACCAAAGAGCAGGCGGATGGAGGTCTCCAGTGAGCACAGCCTGCCGCAGCGCAGGCCGTGCTCGTTGAAGCCATGGATGAGCACCAGTACGCCCATCAGCCCGCACCACGCCATCAGGGCCAGGCTTGCGATGAAGATGAAAGGTCGATGGATACGCATGCGCTCGTCGCGGTCTTCTACGGTGATGTCCAGCGCGACGTTGCGAGCACGCGATCGGAAGCATCCAGCTCTACCGACCAGGCTTGGGTATCCAGGCGCAGCCGGTTCTCATACCACCATCGCTGCGCACAGCGACCACTGCATCCACGGCTGGCATAGCGGGTAAAGGGAGCACCGGCGTGCTCCACCACGTCAGGGTGCCCCAGCGCCCGCAGTACCTCGGCCCTGCTCGCCCCGACCGGGACCGAGGCAAGCGCGTGGGAATGCCACGCCGAGATCGCCGAGCAACCGGCCACGTACGCCACGAACAGCCCGACCAGCCCCCACATCAGTGTCCTCATTGACAGATCCCCTCCTGCGCCGCGCGCCCGCGCATCATCCGCGCAGACGCTCTTCGACGTCAAACCCCAACGACAAGCGGACCTGTTGCAGCGCCCGGCAACCGTGCTAGCGTGCGCCGACCGATGATTCAGGATGAACGCAGGGACACCCGTCGATGGCAGGCAAGCGCCGGAAGGACAGGATCACGCAGGAGCACGGTCTGTTCGTGAAGCGGTACGGGCCCAAGGGCGGCGCCATGCCAAATCCAGCGACCGGCCCTGCGACTGGAACTGCGAGAGCGGCTCAAGCGTCTGGCGCCAGAAGAGCGGGTCAGGATGCTCTCCGGTGAGGACGACAACGATGATCAGCCCTGGAGGAGTGATCCGGCGCGCCATCTTCGTGACGCCCTGCAGTGTACTCTGCGCCTGCGGCCTGGTGATGGACAGTTCGTTCGACACGCTTCGCGAGGCGCTCGATTCCGACATGGTGAACAAGGGACGGATTCCCGGCTGGGTGCCGCAAGCGGCGACCGACCTGCGGGAGGTACATGACCTCGACTCGAACACCAGCGCGCTGGCCTTCACCAAACCCCCTGCGGTATCACTGCAGCTGCCTGCGGATTGCCAGGCAACGACATTCAGAAGCAGCGATCCTGTTGCGTTCGATCGATACTGGTGGCCGGGCGACTGGACGCTCAAGTCGTCGTACCGCGTCTTTCGCTGCGCGCCCGAATCCGGAAAATCAGTCTTCGTCGCCATCAACAGGACCGAAGACCACGTGCTCTTCTGGCGAACCTACGCGCGGTGATGCGCCAGCGCCCCCCTATTCCTCCCCAGGACCCCATGATGCCCAACGCACGAGCACGCTTCGCTGCCCTCGCCCTCTTCCTCCCGGCGTGCTTGCCGGCCTACGCCGCAAAGGACGCCCCTGCCGACGTCGAGGCGATCAAACAGGTGGTCGAGTCCTTCCGCACCTCGCTGATCAACAAGGACAAGCCGACCTACATGAGCCTGTTCTTCTCTGATAAACCGGAAGACATCGGCTGGCAGTACGTTTCCGAGGATATGCGCCTGCAGGACATCCGCAGGGCCAAGCCCGATGCGATCAAGGCACGGCGGATTCCCGCCAATAACTTCATTGCACTGATCGACGGGGCGGTGGCCTCGCCGAAGCCGAAAGAAGAGACATTCTCCAACACGAAGATCGAGACGGATGGCGATGTGGCCTCGGTGTCGTTCGACTACAGCTTCCACGACGATGGGGTGAAGACCAACTGGGGCAAGGAAATGTGGCAGCTGATCCGCACCGAACAAGGCTGGAAGATCTTTTCGGTGGTCTATTCGATCCGCGATTCACGCAGTCCGGACGAGTAAAGCTGGATGGCGGCGAGCGCCGATTGCGATCCATTCAGCCAGCGCATTGGCAATCAGCCAGTGATCGGGCAGAGTTCGGCCACGCGCAAGGACGCATGCCATGACCCGCCTGCTGATCATCGAAGACAACCCCGAGCTGGTTGCCAACCTGTATGCCTTCTTTGAACCGCTGGGCTACGTGCTGGACGACGCCCGCGACGGCGCCAGCGGACTGCGCCGGGCCACGCAGCACGACTACGACGCCATCCTGCTGGACCTGATGCTGCCGCGCCTGGACGGCATGACGCTGTGCCAGAAGCTGCGCCAGGAGTTCCAGAACCCGGTGCCGATCCTGATGCTGACCGCGCGCGACCCGGTGGATGACCGGGTGCAGGGCCTCGCCCTGGGCGCGGATGACTACCTGGTCAAGCCGTGCTCGCTGAAGGAACTGGACGCGCGGATCAAGGCCCTGGTACGACGCGCGCAGGGCCGCCAGGTCGACAGCGTGCTGGCGTGGAAGGACCTGCAGGTGGACACGCGCTCGCCACAGGCCTGGCGGCAAGGCCGTTGCATCGCGCTGACGCCCACGTCGCACAAGCTGCTGATGTGCCTGGTGCGTGCGGCGCCCGCGGTGGTCCGCAAGCAGGAGATGGAGTATCTGGTCTGGGGCGACGAACCACCGGACAGCGGCGCGCTGCGAACCCACATCCATGAGCTGCGCCTGCTGGTGGACCGCAGCTTCGACACCGCGCTGATCACCACGGTACACAGCGTCGGCTGGCGCATGCAGGCGTGAGCCCTGCGTCCCTCTACCGCCGCCTGAGCCTGCGCACTCGCATCACGATCTCGTTCGTGCTGTTGATGGCCGGTGCCATGGGGTTCATCGTGCTGGCCGAGCAGGTCGACTACGACCAGGTCCGGGCCGCCGTCGTTGCGCGGACCCAGCACAGCGAAGTGCAGCGGCTGCAGGCCGCGCTGGCCCGGGGCCAACGCCCCGCCCTGCCAGCGGGGACCCGGTTGTACGATGCCGATGACGTGCCCGCTGTGCTGCGCCAGTACGGCCCGGGCCATCACGGCGAAGAGGCGCCCAACGAGTGGCACCTGAGCGTCTTCGACAGCGGCGGCCAGCGCTACTACCTGCTGCAGGACGCAGCGCACTATGCCTATCTGGAACATCTGATCAATGCCTTCGCCGCGCTGGTCATTTCGATCTGCGTGCTCGGTGCCTTCCTGATCGGCCGCAAGGTCGCGACCCACGTCATCGCGCCCATCACCCGATTGGCCGATGCGGTGCAGGACGGCCACAAGCCCTTTCCCTACCAGGACGCACGCGATGAGATCGGCGTGCTCGCGCGCGCCTTTGCCCGCCATAGTGACGAGCTCGAACGGTTCCTGCAGCGCGAACAGTGTTTCAGCGGCGACGCCAGCCACGAGTTGCGCACGCCCTTGGCCATCATCGGTGGTGCTGCCGAGACACTGGCCTGCCAGTTGCCGCCCGACAGCCACCTGGTTCCCAGCGCCGAGCGCATCCTGCGCACCACCCAGGAGATGCAGCGCCAGCTGTCCTGCCTGCTGCTGCTCTCGCGTGCCCCCGGCACCGTGCCGCGCAATGAAGTGGCCCTGCGCCCGTTGATCGAAGCCTGCATGGAGCGCTGCCAGCCCTGGCTTTCCGGCAAGCCCGTGATCGTTGCGTTTGATGCCCGGCATGACGCCGTGCTGTTCACCAACGCGGATCTGGCGCACAGCATCCTGTGGAATCTGCTGCGCAACGCCTGCCAGTACACCGAAAACGGCGAAGTGCGGATCACCCTCCACGACACCGCGCTCATCGTCGCTGACACCGGGCCCGGCCTGCCCTCCAGCATCGATCCACGGCAGTTCCAGCGCTTCGTGCCCAGTGGCGTGCACAGTGGCGAAGGGCTGGGGCTGTCGATCGTGCAGCGGATCGTCGAGCATCTGGGCTGGACGATGACCGTGGAATCCACCGGGCAGGGGTGCCGCTTCACCCTGCGCTGGCCCTGCCCCCGCATCTGACGGATTCCTGACATCGGGCTGCACATGCTCGGGGTTGCTCCCCGCTCTGGATACGGCATGCAGCACCCCAAGGACAGCGGCAAGTACCCGCACGGCAAGACCGGACTGAGCCGCGTCTTCCACACCCTCATCCATTCGCGCGATGGCTTCATCGCCACCTTTCGCGGCGAGGCGGCATTCCGCCAGTTGTTGCTGCTGCACGCACTGCTGATGGCGGCCGCGTTCGTGCTGGACATCAGCACGGTCGAGCGGGCGCTGGTGCTCGCGGTCTGTTTCATCAGCCTGCTGGTGGAACTGCTGAATTCCGCGATTGAGGCCGTGGTTGATCGCATCTCGCTGGAGCAGCATCCGCTGTCCAAGAACGCCAAGGACATGGGCAGCGCCGCGCAGACCACCGCGCTGTTGATGGTCGGTGCGGTGTGGGGCGTGATCCTGCTGGGCTAGCCCGGCAATCCTGACAACTTCCTGATAAGGCCGTTTCGATACTGCGCGCACTCCTGTTCCGCGGAACCTGCTCGTGCGTCAATGCCTCCGTTTCCCACGGCCCCATCCGATCGTTCTGGTCTGGGCCGCCGCACTGTTCTTCGCCACGATTGGAAACATCGCCCTCTGGAAGACGCTGTGGGGGCTGATCGACCTCAACAGCCTGCGCAGCGTGCTGTTCCTGGCCAGCCTGCCGCCGCTGCTGTTCTGCCTGTTCAACCTGCTGCTGACGCCGTTGCTGGCACTCCCCTTCGTGCGCAAGCCGCTGCTGGTGGTGCTGGTCGTCGTCAGCGCCGCGTGCAGCTACTTCATGCTGCACTACAACGTGCTGATCGACCGCAGCATGGTGCAGAACGTGTTCGAAACCAATCAGGCCGAACTGAACGCCTATCTCTCGCTGCCGCTGCTGCTCACGCTGCTGGCGCTGGGCGTGCTGCCGGCCACCGCGCTGGTCCTGCTGCGCACCACGCGCCGAGCGGCCTCGCTGCGTTCCCTGCTGGTGTGGCCGGCCAATGTCCTGGCGTCGTTGGTGGTGCTGCTGGTGATCGGATTTGCGTTCTACAAGGACTATTCCTCCCTGCTGCGCAACAACCGCTACATCCGCGACCAGGTGCTGCCATTGAACGTGCTGCGCCATACCCACGGCTACCTGAAAAGCCGCTACAGCACCCGCCAGCAACCGCTGCGCAGGATCGCCACGGACGCACGGCGCACCGCGGGGCCACGGCCCAGGCTGGTGGTCATGGTGGTCGGTGAAACCGCACGGTCACAGAACTTCCAGTTGAACGGCTACCCGCGCGCGACCAACCCGCGGTTGTCGCGCAGCGACGGCGTCATCAGCTTCAATGATGTCTCCTCGTGTGGCACCGCAACGGCCATCTCGGTGCCGTGCATGTTCTCGCAGATGACCCGCCAGCAATACGACGACGTCCGCGCGGCGACCGAGGAGAACGTGCTCGACATCCTGCAGCGTACCGGCGTCGGCGTGCTCTGGCGCAACAACAACAATGGCGGCTGCAAGGGCGTGTGCGAGCGCGTACCGACCGAGGACATGCCTGCACTCAAGGTGGCCGGCCAGTGCGTCAACACCGACGGCACCTGCTACGACGACGTACTGCTGCATCAGCTCGGCGCACGCGTCGACGCGATCAACGGCGATGCCCTGGTCGTGCTGCATCAGCTTGGCAGCCACGGGCCCACCTACTTTGAACGGTATCCCGCAGCGTCGCGGGCCTTCAGCCCGACCTGCGACAGCAACCAGATCCAGCACTGCAGCAACGAGGCACTGGTCAACACGTATGACAACACCCTGGTGCATACCGACCGGGTGCTGGCGGAGACCATCGACCTGCTGCGGGGCTATTCGGACCACCGCGACGTTGCGCTGATCTATGTCTCCGACCATGGTGAGTCGCTCGGCGAACGCGGCATGTACCTGCACGGCACGCCTTACTTCATCGCCCCGCGCGAACAGACTCAGGTGCCGATGGTGATGTGGTTCTCAACGGAGTTCAGCCGCAACGCGGGCCTGGACATGGCCTGCCTGCGTGGGAATGCGCTGCACCGCGCGTACAGCCATGACAACGTGTTCCATTCCCTGCTGGGCCTGTTCGGTGTCAGCAGCGCCGTATACCAGCGCGAACGCGATGTGTTCGCCGGCTGCCGGGCGACGACCGCCGCGCCACTTGCCACTGCGCCGGCCGAGCGGCACCGGCTGATGCCGGTCACCGCCCGGAACGTGGCGCGTTACTGTGCGGCCAGGGCGAAATCCAGGCCGGCGCACACCGCCGCCACCTGGGCGTCATTGCATTCCTGCGGGTTGGTGCGCGGGCTGTCCGGGTAGACCTCGGTGGTGGTGGCAAAGCGCGCATCGGTGAAGCCGGCGCAGGCACCGATCGAACGCGACTCGCCCCAGACCACGCCCGGCGACTGCAACGGCAGGCCGACCAGGTTGCCCTCGGCGTCGGCCGGAGCGATATGGGTGACCGGGGCGACCGCGGCGATCAGGGCCTTCTGGAACTCGGCCTGCGGATCTTCACTGTTGCCGATCACGTAGAAGCCGTCCGGAATGGTGTCGCGCTCGAACGGCTTGCCGTCGCGGGCGCAACGGGCCGGATCGAACTCGTGCAGGTCGCTGTCGGTGGTCTCGTGCAGGTCCAGGTGCACCAGCAGGTTCGGCTTGCGCTCGGCCACCCAGCGCATCAGCGCGGCCGCTTCCTCGATCTGGCCGCCATCACGGAAGCTGCGGTTGGGGTCGATCGCATCCGGGTTCCAGCGCTGGATGCGCTCATAGCCCCATGGGCTGACGCACGGCGCCACGATCAGGTTCAGCCGGCCCAGGTAGCGCTCGGCCTGCTGTTCCAGGAACTGCAGGGCACCGTGCACGCCGCTGGTCTCATAGCCGTGCACGCCGCCGGTGATCAGCGCGGTCGGCAGCGCCGGGTTCCAGTCATGGTTGACCACCGCGAACAGTGGGTAGTGGTCCGGCGCATAGTCCAGCTGGCCGTACTGGATCACGTCGAAGACGCTGTCGTCCAGCCGCTCAAGGGCCGCCACCACATCCTCCTGGTAGCTGCGCTGGCGCTGCTGGCGCGCCCGCCACTGTGCGCGTTCCGCGTCGCCCCAGGGCTGTCCGGGGGTGCCGATCGGGTAGAACTGCGCAACAGTCATGGGGTACTCCAGGGGTCGAACGGGATGGGTGCAGCCGGACATTCTAAGCCCTGTCGCGCCTGCGGGTACCCTGCCCCGGCCGCGCCTTCATCCAGCCGGGTTCATCTGGTTGTAAAATCAACGGTTTTTGGCCCCTCACCCCTTGATGGCGAACGCAGCGCAGCCGGTCCTGGGTGGACCGGAGTTCCTCCGCCTGCTCGCCCGTCTCAGCGACGGCGCGATGCCGGCCACCAGTCCCGCCCTGACCGATCGCCTCGGCCAGTGGGTGGACTGGAGCCGTGCCGTGGCCCTGTCCGGGGCGCTGGGTGGACGCCTGCCCGAGCCGGGCGAGGCCAGCGAAGCGGTCGACGATGTGCTGGCCGACTGCGCCCACGCCCACGCCAGCCTGCGGGCCTCGATCAGCGAGGATGCCGAGGCCGAGCGCCTGCTGGACCTGGCCGAAGCCGCCGCTGCACCCAACTTTGCCTCGCTGCGCCAGCGCTACCGGGTGCTGCAGCAGGCCATCCAGACCGCCACCGGGCGCCTGCGCGGCCGCCTGCGCGACCAGCTCGTGCAGGTTTCGCCCGAGCTGGCGCGGCTGGCCGAGGTCGATGCGGTGATGGAACAGACCCTCACCCCGCGCGAGCACAGCCTGCTGGCCACGGCGCCGGCCGTGCTCGGCGCCCGTTTTGACCGCGTGCACGGCCAGCCCGGCTGGCGCGCGGCCTTCCGCCATGACATGCGCACGCTGCTGCTTGCCGAGCTGCAGCTGCGCTTCCACCCGATCGAAGGGCTGCAAGCCGCCCTGCGCTCCCACTGACCGGAACACCATGTCCAGAACTGCTTTCCATGTCGTTGTTTTCCTTGTCGGCCTGCTGGCCGTGTGCTGGATCGGCATCGGCTACGTTTCGGTGCATCCGCTGGGTGCAGCGGTGGCAGCGATCATCGCGGCCTGCTACATCGCCGGCGGCGTGGAGCTGTACCGCTACCGCCAGGCCAGCAACGGCCTGCGCAGCGCACTGAGCGACCTGTCCAGCGCGAAGGAGAGCCTTGCCGCCTGGCTGGAACGCGTGCCGCTGGGCCTGCGCAACGCCGTGCGCCTGCGCGTGGAGGGCGAGCGCACTGCTCTGCCCGCACCGGTGCTGACCCCCTACCTGGTCGGCCTGCTGGTGCTGCTGGGCATGCTCGGCACCCTGCTGGGCATGATGGACACGCTGCGTGGCACCGGCCTGGCCCTGCAGAGCGCCACCGACATGGCCGCCATCCGCGGCTCGCTGGCCTCGCCGGTGCAGGGCCTGGCGGTGGCATTCGGTACCTCGATCGCGGGCGTGGCCAGCTCGGCCATGCTCGGCCTGTTGGCCGCCCTGCTGCGCCGCGACCGCCTGCAGGCCGTGCAGCAGCTGGACCGCGCCATTGCTGGCGACCTGCACCCGTATTCGCAGGCCTGGCAGCGCGCCGAATCGCTGCGCCTGCTGCAGGCACAGTCCACCGCCCTGCCTGCCCTGGTCGACCGTCTGCAGGCGATGACCAGCACCTTTGAACAGCACAGCGCGGCCGCCAATGAGCGTCTGCTGGCCGGCCAGGCAGAATTCCTGGCCCAGAGCCAAGCCCTGCAGGAACGCCTGGCCCTGTCGCTGCAGCAGTCGCTGCGCGAGGGTGCTGAAGCCAGTGCCGCTGCCATCGGTGGCGCACTGCAGCCGATGGCCGAAACCACGCTGGCCGGCCTGGCCGAGCACGGCGAAGCACTGCACGCCCGTGTCGAGCGGGCCGTGCAGCAGCAGCTGGCAGGCTTGAGCGACGGCTTCGAGCGCAGCCGCATGGCAACCGAGTCCAGCTGGGCCAAGGTCCTGGGCGAGCAGACACAGGCACAGCAGTCGCTGGTCAGCGAACTGCGCCAGCACCTGCAAGCCTTCAGCGAGAGCCAGGGCACGCACGCCGAAGCGCTGGTGGCGCGCATCGGCGAGCGCCTGCAGGCCGATGCACAGGGCAATGCAGAGGCCTTGCGCGCCGCCGCCGAGCAGCAGCAGGCCCTGAACGCCGCGCTGGTCGAGCGCCAGCAGCAGGCGCTGCTCGCAGCCGGCCAGCAGCTGGACGAGCACGCGCAGGCGTTGCTGCAGGCACTGGCCCAGCACCACAGCGCCAGCCAGTCCCTGCTGCAGGACCACGAGCAGCAACGCTCGCGGGAGTGGCAGGCCGCGCAGGCCGCCGTCGCCACCGCGCACGCCGAGCTGCAGGCCAGCCTGGACAGCCGCGAACAGCAGCGCCAGGCACGCTGGGATGCGGTCAGTGCCGAACTGCAGCAGGCCCACGCCACCCTGCAGGCGCAACTGCAGGCCAGCGACGAACAGCGCCTGCAGCGCTGGAGCGATACCTTGCAGCATGTTTCCACCGAGATGGCCGCGCGCCTGCAGGCCAACGGCGAACGCCTGGCCGCGCAGCAGCAGCAGGTCTGCAACACGCTGGCGGCCACCGCACAGCAGATCGGCGAGAACGGTCGCGCGCAGGCCAGTGCCACGCTGGCCGAGGTGTCTACCCTCCTGCAGACCGCCGCGGCCGCGCCGAAGGCTGCCGCCGATGTCATCAACGAGCTGCGCAGCACGCTGTCCGAGAGCCTGGTGCGCGACAACGCAATGCTGGAAGAACGCGGCCGCCTGCTGGCCACCGTGCAGACGCTGCTCGATGCGGTCAACCATGCTTCGCACGAACAGCGCACCGCCGTGGACGCGCTGGTCGGTGGCTCGGCCGAGTTGCTGGAACGCGTCGGCAACCGCTTCACCGACCATATCGCTGCCGAGACCGGCAAGCTGGACGGCATCGCCGCCGCGCTCAACGGCAGCGCTGCCGAAGTGGGCCAGCTGGCCGGCACCTTCGGTGAAGCGGTCGAGCAGTTCGGCGCCGCCGCCACCGCGTTGTCCGGCCGCCTGGAAGAGATCGGTGGCGCCCTGGACGCCTCGCTGGCCCGCAGCGATGAACAGCTGGCCTACTACGTGGCGCAGGCGCGCGAAGTGGTCGACCTCAGCCTGCTGTCGCAGAAACAGGTAATGGAAGAACTGCAGCAGCTGGCCGCGCGCCGCGGCAAGGCCGGCAGCGCATGAGCGACGAGCTGGAGGTCGACGGCGGCTCGCATGCCCCGATCTGGGCCGCCTTCGGCGACCTGATGTCGGTGCTGCTGGGCGCGTTCGTGCTGATCCTGGTCGGCGTGGTCGCGGTGCAGCTGGAGCTGTCGCAGCGGCTGGACCAGGAAGTGAAACAGCGCCAGGCCGAAGCCAAGCGCCTGCAGACGCTGGAACAGGCGCTGGCTGGACCTCTGGCCGCCGGCCGCGTGACGCTGGTGGATGGCCGCATCGGCATCAGCGGCAGCGTGCTGTTCGCGCTGAACTCCGACCAGCTGCAACCCGAAGGCCAGGAGCTGCTGCGCAGCCTGGCCGCGCCGCTGGCCGCGTACCTGGGCAGCCGCGAGGAAATCCTGATGGTCAGCGGCTTCACCGATGACGCGCCGGTGCGCGAAGGCAATCGTCGTTTCGCCGACAACTGGGAGCTGTCCGCGCAGCGATCGCTGACCGTGACGCGTACGCTCATCGCCGATGGCGTGCCGGCCGACGCCGTGTTCGCCGCCGCATTCGGCAGCGAGCAGCCGGTCAGTTCCAATGCCAATGAGGAAGGCCGAGCGCGCAACCGTCGCGTCGAGATCGCGCCGATTCCCAAGCCCAAGGTCGCGGATGCCAAGTAAGCCGCCAGCACTGGAGGGCCTGCGCGCACTGGTGCGTGATCTCGATGCGGGGTCGCGCTCGCTGCCGCATTACCCGCAGGTGCCGATGCTGCAGCAGGTGCAGCGCGAGTGGTCGGAGCTGCGCAGCGAACTGCAGGTGCGCCGCTCCCTGCGCACCGAAGCCCCCGCCGACGGCGGCCCGCTGAACTCGGCGGTGCTGGTGCAGCGCATGCTGGATACGATGCAGGCCACCAGCCCCGGCTACCTGCGCCACTTCATCGACTACGTGGACACGTTGTCCTGGCTGCAGGCACTGCAGGATGGCGCCGCCAGCGGCGGTGATACCGCAAAGCCGAAACGGACACGCAAGCCGCGCTGAACATTCACTGGTAGTGCCGGCCGCTGGCCGGCAGCCACGCATCTCTGCGCGGGTCATGTGGTTGCCGGCCAGCGGCCGGCACTACCATCGCGGATGCTCTGTGCGCCGGAACGCGATCTGCGCGGCGCTTCGGTTCTGCTGTGGTAGTGCCGGCCGCTGGCCGGCATCACATCCAGGCCGACCACGGCCGAAGCGCGCA